>NZ_BAAARA010000002.1:0-511614 GCF_039531955.1 Saccharopolyspora halophila | reverse complement strand
CGGAGAAGAGGCCAAGCGCCGACTCGACCAGGGCTACACCTACGCCACCGTCGCCGGAGACATCGTGCACCTCGAACAGGCGGCGAAAACCCACCTGACCCAGGCACGCGCGGACTGACACGCGGCCAGGATCCTGCTCGTCGTAGTACATCCCCACGCCTCTCCGTGGAAGCGCACTTTGGGAGATTTTTTCTTCCCGTAGCTGGAGGCCCTGGGAGGCGATGCGGCCGAGGTTGGGATCGCTGAAAGCGATCCCATGCAGAACGAGGGCCTTTTCAACTCACCAGCCCGGCTCACGAGGCGTCCACTCAGGCGCTCGTCCTGTAATCGTCGTCTCGATAGGCTCTGAAGTGCCTCATCGCGGAAATTCACCGCCCTTGCCGACGGGCCAGGGATTCCGCGGAGGCCTTCCGCGAAGAGGTGGCCTGATCGTGTCCTCGAACGGTTACAAGCGAAGTGATCGTGTCGAGACCAACGCGGGCCGCGCACATCGCCGGTCATGAGGTTTTCCCCGTTCGTGCCGTTCCCGCGCTGACCGGCGGTTTCGCTTCCTCCCGGGCGCGGCGCGACGGGTGATGCTGGGGCGATGACCTCAGCTTCCTGTGCCGCACGTACGCGCTCGGGCCGCTTCTGCATGATCGGCGCCGATGACGATTCCGGGCTGTGCCACATCCATGACCCCGACCGGCGCTGCGGCGTGGTGCTGGCGGGCGGGGCCGCCTGCGCGATGCAGGCCGGGGCCAGCGGGTTCTGCTGGAAGCACGAGCCGTCGCCGCGGCCGCGTGCTTCCAGTACCCCCAGCCCGCACGGCGTCTACGGCCCGCCCCCCGGCTACAGCGACTACGCCCAGTCCGGGCAAGCACCGGCCGAACCGGACGAGCCCCTCGGCGATGCGCTGAGCGCGGCGAAGGCGGTTCGCACAGCGACCCAGAGCCTGGTGCTCGGCGACCGCGCGGTCGGGGCGGAGCCGTCCACGGGCGCGGCGATCCTGCGCGAGGTGGCCGAAGCGGTGCGCGACCTCGGCACCCTGGGCTGGAAGACCACCGCCGACGACGAGATCCGCCACGTGACCAACAAGCTGGCCAGCCGGATGGAAGCCCATGCCGCCCACGCCTCGTACGCCCTGCACTCCTGACGCCACTGGACCACCGACCTGCCCGGCGCGTACGTGGACGTGGTGCTGGCCCAAGCCCGCGAGCGCGAGCGCCGGTACCGCAGGTCCATCGGGTCCAGCGTTAGGCCTCTCGGCACGGCGCGGGGGCCACAGCACCTCTTGCATTTCGCTGCTCGCCGGTCGGCCACCCCCAGACACCAGACCCCGCGCCCCCGGGGTCCTGATGTAGCCGCGGACCCTTGCGCCTGCGCGAGCACCTCGGTCCGGCACGCCCGGAATAGGGGTGCGCGTTATGTCGCAGCTCGTTGTAAGCGGTGGTGATGTGGTGCGGGTCGATGTTGAGGCCGGAGTCTTTGAACCCGGCCTCGCTGATCCGTGCTTCGAGCTCGAGGCGCACCACGGCGTGTTCGGCGGCCAAGACCTTGTTGGGGTCGCTCGACCTCGTAGCGACCGGGAACGGTTCAACGTGCTGGCTGACGCGTTACGCCAGGAACGACGAGCACGCCGAACCCGCTGGCGACGCCTCGAGGCGGGACGGCAGGCGCTGTTGGTGTTGGCCTACCTGCGTAAAAGCGAGACCTACGCGGCTCTCGCGTGCTGGTTCGGGATCGGGTTCGCGACGGTGTTCCGCTATATCCGTGAAGCCCTCGACGTGCTCGCCGCGATGGCCTCACCTCTGGCGGAGGCAGTCGAGTGGCCGGGGTTCTGGCTGCTATTCCTGACCTTCGCGTTCCTCCCGTCGGCGACCTCGCGGGCATCGACGCCGCGAGCAAGCTCGGCGGCTACCTCGGCCTGCTGACCGCGATCGTCGCCTGGTACGCCTCGTTCGCAGCCGTGATCAACACGACCTTCAAGCGCACGGTGCTTCCCGTTTTCCCACTCGCCTGAGCGCAACGCGAGCAGCGATGACGGGTGTCGTCGCGAGACGGGGCCGTGAGCTCGCACGCGCGCTCACGGCCCCGTCTCACCGACCCCCTCGGCGTCCCGATCCGTGCGGATCGGGCGTCGATCGGCCGCGTCAGATGACCCGCTGGACGTCCTGCGCGGCGATGTTGTCCATCGCGCGCTCGGCCACCGCGGCGATCGTCATAGACGGGTTGCAGGCTCCGGTCGTGCCGGGGATCAAGGCTCCGTCGAGCACGTACAGTCCGGGTTGCTCGTGCACCCTGCCGTCCAGATCGCACACCGCGCCCATCGGCGCGCCGCCGAGCGGGTGCCAGGTGCTGTTGACGATGTCGTTGGTGTCGGTGAGCGTGCCTGTCTCCGAGGAGATCTCGGAGACGCGCCGATGGATGTTCCGGTAGCTGGCGGTGTCGCCATTCCGGGGCCAGCGCAGGGACACGGAGTCGGTGCGCGAGTCGTAGGCGAAGTGTCCGCGGTCGGCGCTCACACCGAAGCCGACCAGCATTGTCGTTCTGGTGTTGATGCCCAGCGGTGGTAGCGACGCCTGAATGACGGTGTTCGCCGTGGCCGGGTCGTTCCACTCCTTGCTGCCGTAGACCACGGGACCGCCTTGGACGGCTCCCAGGTCCTGCTCCAGGTCGGTCCAGGCGTAGATGCGGTCGCCGTTGGTGCCCCACTGTCCGCCGAGGCCGTCCGGTAGGCCGGGGATCGCACCGGTTTCCCGGGCGCGCACCAGCAACCTGCTGGTGCCCAGGCTGCCCGCGGCCATGATCAGGGCGTTGGTGGTGAGCACTTTCCGCTCGAGCACGCGACCGCCGTCGTCGGTCCGGTCGACGTGCACCTCCCACCGGCCATCCCGCGCGCGAGCGACGGCGGTGACGTTGTGGTGGGTGGCGATGGTGACATTGCCGGTCCGCTCGGCCTCCGCGAGATAGGTGACGTCGACCGAGTTCTTGCCGCCGTTGTTCACCCCGAGCGCGCAATCCCCGTTGCTGTAGGACGGTTTCATCTCACCGCGCAGCTCGGCCAGGGCGAAGTCCCAGTCGATCGGCATCGGGATCTTCTCGAGCTCGTAGCCCGCCTTCCGCACCCGTTCGGCGAAGACCCGCGCGGCGAAGTAGTTCGGCGAGGAGGTGAGAGCGTTCGGGGCCGTGGCGGTCCGGAGCATGCGCGCGACCCTCGGGTAGTGGAGCCGGTCCATCCGGTGGTAGTCGAGCCCCTCGGGCAGCCACGTGTTGAACACCTCTTCCGAGGGCTGCAACGTCATGCCCTGGTAGACGAGCGATCCCCCGCCCACCCCGGCGGCGCAGATGGCCAGGATGTTCTCCCCCAGCACCGGCTCCAGGAGCCCGACGTGCGGATCGAAGTCCAGCGGAGCGCCCGCGAGCCTCGCGAGAGGCTTGATCGCGTCCGGAACGGTTCCGTGCCAGATCGCTCGTTTGTCCAGACCGGACACTCGCGGGAAGGTCTCCGCGTTCGGCCCGGACGGCCAGCGACGTCCGCGCTCCAGCACGGTGACCGGAACACCCGCTTGGGCAAGACGCAGCGCCGCCACGCCGCCGCCGAAGCCGGATCCGATGACGATGGCGCGGTGTTCTTCCCGGGTGAACCGGACGCGCGCGCCGGCGGTGCCCGCGCCGAGTAGACCGGTGGCGGTGATTCCGGCGATTCCTCCGAGCAGGGAGCGCCTGGTGGTGGTCATGAAGTGCTGTCTCCTACCGGCGTTGGGAAGTGTCCGCGGCGCGCGATCGCGGTCGCGCGCAGGACGTGGTCGCGTGATCTGGTCAGGCCTGGCCGGACGCGGATGCGCAGTTCGTGCTCGCGGGCTCTCCCGCGAGGCGATCGATCAGCCAGGAGATGGCCTGGTCCTGGTCGGTCAGCAGCGGGGCCAGGTGGTTGGTCAGCAGCCCTTCGCCGAGGTCGGGCAGCTGGATGGGGACGTAGGTGACCTCCGCGCCGCGAGCGCACCAGTCGGCGGCGAGCCGCTGGACCTGCGCGTGCGGCACGATGTCGTCCTGCGCTCCGGTCGCGACGCGCACCGCGGTCGAGGGCTTTTCGGTCCCGAGGCGCTGCTCGTCGAGCACCTCGCGAATCCGCGGTTCCGTCTGCACGATCCCGCCGAGGGTCTGCCCGGTGGACGTCCAGGTGGAGCTGCGGGCGAAACCGTGCCCGAAGATCCCGTCGCCGACGCACATCGTGGACAGGTCCTCCAGCGCGGATGCGCCCGCGTCGTTGAGGTATTCCTCGGCGATGAGCCGCAAGTCCGGCTCCGCCTGCAGGAATCCGTTCAGCGACCAGCCGAGCGCCCCGGCCAGCGCGCTGCCGTCGATGCCCTCGATGACCTCAACGAGGTCGGCGGGCGGTGCGCCGACGTAGGCTCCGGCCAACCGGACGTCCGGGGCGTAGGCGGGTTGCATCTCGACCGCAGCACCACTGGCCCCACCGCCCTGGCTGTAGCCGTAGAGACCGACGGGGGACTCGGCGGTGATCGACGTTCCGGGCAGCGAACGCGCCGCGCGAACCGCATCGAGCAGCGCGTGTCCGCCGTCGACCCGGTTGACGTAGGTGTGCAGCCGGTCGGTCGTGCCCAGCCCGACGTAATCGGTGACGACCACGCCCACTCCTCTGGTCAGCAGCCGGTAGATCGCGATGTCCTCGTAGCCGACCGACACCGAGTCGTCGCTGAGCGCGATCGGGCGTTCCAGCCCCATCGACGCCGCGCACTGGTCGCCTTGACCCATGGTTCCGGGCGCCAGCGCGACCAGGGGACGCTCTCCCCCTCCGCGCCACGGCGCAGCTGGTTCGATGTAGGCGCCGGTGACGGCGGCGGGCTCACCGTTGGAATCGGTCGTCTTGTACATCAGGCGGGTGGCCGTTCCCGGCAACCGCTTCCCGCCGATGCTGGGCAGGCTCACCGCCAGCGGCAGCGGTTCGGTGCGCACCAGCGCACCGTCGGTTCGCGGGAGTTCCGCGGGAGGATCGTAGAAGTCCGGGTTCACCATGCCCGGCGAGCTGGGCGTTTCCGCCGCTGCGGGCGCCGAGGCGACACCGACGAGCAACAGCGCCGCGGCACCGGCGGCGAAGATGCCGCGCAGGCGCGCGGGCGACGAGCGCTGGCGGAGGACGGATCGGTACATGCGGGATCGCTCCTGCGTCATTGGATGGTGCGAACTTGCGCAAGCCGGTGGTCCGCGGTCGGTACCCGCGCACCGCCGGGGCGTCCGGCCGGTGCGCGAGTGATGCGCTTCTGAACCGAACGCGCCGGTGGGCCCGCGGTTCGTGGCCACGTGCCCGATGACGTGTCGTCGACGTCGATCGCCGACCGGGTGACGTCCTGGGTTACTGGCGAGTCACCTGCGTGAGCCTAGACACAGGTGGCAGTCAGTGACAAGACGTCTTTCTGTGCCAATTCGCTCGGGCACGTATACTCCGGCGACCGGCGGGACAGGAACGGTGAGCAGCGGTGACCGAGGCGACATCCGGAAGCGACGACGAGGAGCGGGCCAAGCCCTCGCTCAACGACCGGCGAAAAGCCGCTCTACGACTGGACATCGCCCGGCACGCGGTCGCCCTGTTCAACTCGCGAGGCGTCGCCGGGACCAGGGGCGAGCAGATCGCGCAGGCCGTCGGCATCTCGACTCGCACGCTGTGGCGGCACTTCCCCACCAAGGAGAGCTGCGTTCGACCACTGCTGGCCGCGAGCCTGGAGGCGGCGACCGAACAACTGCGCCACTGGCCGCCGGACGTCGGCCTGCTGGACTACTTCGTCGATTCCTGCGAGCACGGCACCCTGCCCGAGGCCGAGCCCGCCGTGCTGAACCTGATCCGCATGACGCGCACCGAACCGGCGCTGCGGGCCGTCTGGCTGCAGGCCCACGACGACGCCCTCCCGGTGATCTGCGAACTCCTCGCCGACCGCTCGGGCGAAAACCCCGACGACCTCCGCCTCAAGGTCCACGCGGCCACCATCAACGGCGCCCTCCGCGCCGCAGCGGAGGACTTCGCACAGCGCTACGCCACCGACGAGCACGCAGGCACCAAAGAAATCACGACGTCCCTGCGCAAAGCCCTAAGAGCAGCAACGGAAAGCCTTCCCTACTAACAGGACAACCCCTGGGGCAAGCGCGGTGTAACACCAACGCGCGAAAGACCAGCTCAAGCCCTGGAAGATCCTCCGAAAGATCCGTTCCAGCCCACGGGTGGCGACCCGCCTCGTCGACGCCGTCCGAAGCGTCATCAACACAAGCTGAGCCCAAGTGGAAAACGTTCACTGCCAGTGCCAGTGGCTAGAAACAATTTGAGACAGTAAGTCCTGCCAAATCAAGCTGTGGGCCACTCCTTCTTGCGTTGTCTTGCACCTGCGATGTTCAGATCTGCGCCCCGCCAACGTAGGTGTCCTCGCCCCAATCGACATTGGGGCGAGGACACCTGTTGTCGCGACTGTTTTTGGGACGTTCCTTAGCCGATCGTGACTCCAACAGCGTCAAGGATTGTATAGACAGCCAACAATCCGATGGCGATGCTGCTGGTGATCAGGAGGGTGTTGAACATGGCGCCGCCGTACAGGCGTCGATCGACCTCGGTGCGGCGCAGATACCATACCGCCACCACAACCGCCATCAGGAAGAGACCGTTCACGATGCCGCCGATCACGATCATGGCAACCGGACTCGTGAAAAACAGATACGATGCTCCCCAGATGATCGGTAGAGCGACCGTGAAGATCCGGATCCAGCGCAAGCGCTTCTGAGTGTCGTTCCAGTCCAGCACGCCGAAGACACCTAGCAGGTTGGTGAAAATTCGCGCAAATCCTGGCAAGGCAGCCCACAAAGTCGAACCGAGAACTCCAACAGCACCGATGAGGAAGACGACACCGGCCCATTCACCGAGGGTGTCGGTGTAGATATGCGAAAGGGTCTAAATCATCTCGTTGCCTTCGGGCACGAGGCCTTGTGGGTGCAGAACGGCGGCGCCCATGAGGAAGAACGCTAGCGTGCTGATGGTGTAGACGCCCCAGGCAAGATAGGCATCCTTATACATCACCTTGATCCAGCCGTTGGCTCGTCGTACCCATTCGTCGCTGCCGTCCGGCGGTCCTACCCAGCGAGCATAGCCTTTTTCGGCACACCAGTAGGTGTAGGCCATGATCTCGTTCGCACCCACTCCGGTGAGCCCGAACATGGCGATGGCGATGCCCAGAGCTCCCGCTGGGATTTGGAACCCAAAGCCGCTGAGGAGGTCTTCTGTGCCGTAAGCAAACGGGGTAAACGGCAGGCCGACAGCGATGCCTATCGTGAGCAGCGTGAAGACCATTACCAGGATGACGGCCCCACGCTCGACCAACGAGTACCGGTTGGAGTAGATCAAAACGATACTAATGCCCGGCCACAACGGTGGTCCAGAGCAAGAGGGAGGTGAATCCCAGTGGCTCACCACCGATAGGCATCAGGAAGCTCAAGGCGGCCGCTACGCCCCCGATGATGCCTCCGAACTGAAGCATCTTCGCCAAAAACAGCAGGACCACGAGAAAATTGATCCAACCGGTGCGGCCGAACTCGGGGGTACTTTGTTGAAACCCGTGATCGCAGGTTGGCCCGTAGATATGGTCCAGCGCGCGAATTCGACCTGAATCGCTACCTTGACGAAGGTGCTCACAAGTACCATCCACAGCAGGGCGAATCCTGCTTGAGCGCCCAGGGCGGTTGTGGCGATCAGCTCACCAGAGCCCACGATCTCCGCACTGATAATGAGGCCGGGACCAATCTGGCGCAGAGTGGCACGCCAGGTCGTGGGAGGTTCCTGGATTCCTTCCGGAGTGAGCTGGTATGGGTCGTCCCGCCGGACAACTTGCGGCTCATCTGGCGACTTATTTGAGGACATCGCCCGTTCTGTAGGTCCGGTCACCAACCCAACCCCACCGAAAGCTTCGCCCGACCACAACGTCGTGCAAGGGAGTAACACCGATGTCGTCCACGATCGCCCCGGATCGCCCGCAGCGATCCCGCTTCCGCAAGCTGACACGTGAACTCCGGTCCCCTAGGAAAGGACCGGTGTTCCGGTAGGAACGCCGGAGTTCTGCGGATGCGGCAGCGTCCGAAGCAAGCTGACGGCAGAAGAGCCTATTCGAGGCCGTTGATGGCGCCTTCGGAAATTCGGGCGTGGTCGAAACGGTTGGCTGACAGGGCCTTGTCCAGCTAGGAGGCTGGGTCAGCGTGCCGGAGGCCTTGTTCAACGAAGACCTCATAACAGCCCACCGCGGTCAAGGCATCGTGCTGTGCCTCGGGGCGGTGATCGCGGAGGGAGACCCGCCCGTAGCCGATCCGCATGGCCTGGACTGTATTTGCGAAGGTCCGACAGCGTGACATTGGCGCGGAAACGGTTTGCTTTACAGAAGTGACCTGCGGAAAGCTTCTCGGGGCGGGATTTGCCGTAAACGTGCGTACTGCGATTCCTTATCAGAGGAGAGCGCCTATTCCGAGAGACCGTGCAGGATCACGTTCTGCTCAAGCGGGACTCGTCCCATGCGGAGTGCATTGACCGGAGCGCTCTCGTCGGCTGTGCCGAACGAGATACCGAACAGAAGCTTGAGCTCCTCGGGCACGCCCAGGGCGTCGCGGACGACGTCGGCGTAGAAGCCGAGCGCGGTTTGCGGGATGCCGTCGAACCCGCGGGCCGTCAGTGAGAGCAGGAAGGTCTGCGCGTACATGCCGATATCTCCGGCCACCCGCACAGCGTCACCGAACACCGGCATGAACAGGAACGCGACGTGCGGAGCACCGAAGAATTCCAAGTTCTCGCGGACCACGGCTTTCCTGCCTTCTCGGTCCTCGCGCTCCACACCACGTGCCTGGTAGAACGACGCGGCGTGGTGGTGCGCCCGGTCGAGGTAGGTGCCCTCGCCGAAATCGGCGTAATCAAACGTGAAATCGGCGGAGAAACGCCCCTCGTCATCGGCGCGGAGCAGCTCTTTGCTCAGGGCGTTGCGCTGTTCACCTGAGACGACGTGGACCGTCCAGGGCTGGGTGTTGCAGTTCGACGGGGCGGTCTGCGCGTCCTCCAGCACGGCGCGGATGTCCGATTCGGACAGCGGGGTGGCCAGGAAACTCCGGGCGGAGCGCCGGCCCCGCACGACGTCGCTGAAGGGTAAGGCGGTGTCGGTCAAAGCGATTCCTCTCGATCGTGCTTATTCCTGTCATCGCGGTTGCGATGGACGGGGTGGCTGCAGAACGCGGCATAGTGCGACTGCAGCGACGGGCTTTCGTTGGTGTCGAGCTTGTAGGCCGCAGGGGGCGCCGACAGGGTGCTAGTCCTGTCGTTGCTGAGTTGCGCAGGCCGCCGCGGCCGCGCTGTCGTACCCGCGTACGGGAGGCGACAGCGTCAGGGTCAGCGGTGGAGGGAGCGGTTGAGCTCGACGAGCTCCTCCAGCGTGGGCGTGGACGTGAAGGCGCCGAAGCGGTCCAGCAGGTGGTCACGGTTGCGTGGGGTTTCGGCGCGGTCGGCCGCTTCCAGCGCCCGGCCCAGGTCGTCGAGTCCGAGTTCGGTGCAGTAGCCGGGGGTCATCGGTTGCTGGCGCCAGGAAAAGGCCAGCACACCCGCGTCGAGCGGGTCGAAGCCGGTTTCGTCCACCAGGCTCATGCCCACGCGCCGCGCCTCATCGGAGTCGGCCGCGACCGGCAGCGCGATGCGGCCCGGGGTGCCCACCGGAACACCTTTGGTCTGCAAGGTTTCTGACAGCACGGCGTTCCACGCCTTGACCACGGGTCGCCCCAGCTGCTCCGTGACCCACAGGCTCTCGACCTGACCGTTGTCCACCGCTTCAATAGCGCCGCTCAAGTGTGGAAAGTAGTTGGACGTGTCGATGACCACGGTCTCGTTGGGCACCGAGGTGAACAAGGCCGCCACCGCCGGGATCCGCCCGAACGGGACGGACAGCACGACCACGTCCTTATCGTGGACGGCATCATCGGCGGTCGCCGCGTGCGCCCCGAATTCCAGAGTCTCAGCGTCGATGGTCTCGGGACCCCGGGAGTTCGCCACGGCAACGTCGTGTCCACCCGCGCTGAGCTTGCGTGTCAACGTTGTCCCAATCGGTCCCGTACCGATAACGCCAATTCTCATGATTCGTCCTTCTCGAAGTCGCGCCATCGGGGAAAGGGCGGCCTGGTGTGATGAGAGTGCGAAGAACACCGTCGGAACTTCCGGACGGCTCTCTGGTGCCGGCCACCCGCTGCGAAAAAAGGAGCGGCCGGTACCGGTACCTACTCTTCATCGTTCTGCTGGCGGTATCCGCTTTCGATGAGTGCGCGGAGACGGTCCAGCGATGCCTCATCGGTGGCACCGGCGCCCATCGTCCAGGCCACGGACACCGCCGAGAGGAACAAGTCATAGCCCCGTACCGACGGGCGCACCTGCCCGGCGCCCTGCGCTGCCCGCACGTACTCGTCGGTAGTGGCGATGAGGTTCTCGCAGGGCACGGTCAGCGGGTTGTCGGGCTGCTGCTCCCTCGCCGCAGCCATGAGCGGTTCCGGCAACCCGCTGAAGGCGCTGAAGTACTCCTCCATGGCCCGCAACCACTGCCGCAGCGCCTCGGACGCATCGTCGATCTGGGCGATGTCCGCCCGACGGGCTTCCAACTCCTCCGAACGCGTCTGCAGCACCGCCGCCAGCAGCGCCTCCCGGGTCGGAAAGTGCCGGTACAACGTGCCAGCCCCAACACCGGCCTCCTTGGCCACAGCCTCCAGAGAGGTGCCAACCCCCTGCTGCAGGAAGTGACGTTGCGCCGCTTCCAGCAGGGCCGCCCGGTTGCGCTGGACGTCCGAACGGGGCCGACGCCGCTGCTGCTTAGGACTCATACATCCTCCCGACCCACGTGGCCGCCGACCACAACAAAACGGAGGCTTCCTCCGAACAGGGTTCAGCGTAAAACGGAGGATGCCTCCGGTCAAGTGAGAGATCCTGGTTGAGAAGATCTTGAGCCGCACGGTCAGATCAGCCGCGGTGGCTATCCATCCTCGATGGTTACCGACCCGACCCGGGAGAAAGCGCGCGAGGTTCCAGGTCCAGCCGTGTGGGCGGGCCCACGCCATCTCCTCGGCCGTGGCGCGATCGGGTCGCCGCCGTCGATGTTGCTGAGATCGGTCATGCGCTTGGCCAGACCCTTGTTGGTCAGGTCGGCCTCGCGCATCAGCGCAGCTGCCAGCGTCGAACGCCTGGTCCAGACGGAGTCTGTGTCAAGAACAACTGGCCTGTCACAAGTCACCGTACTGGCCGTGGGCGGGGTGTCCCTCCATCGCCAACACCCAACTGAGACCCAAACTGAGACCCAAAAAAGCCCCTCCGGAGTCCGGAGGGGCTTTTTTGCAGGTCTGAGCGGTGGCCAGGGGCGGGGTCGAACCGCCGACCTTCCGCTTTTCAGGCGGACGCTCGTACCAACTGAGCTACCTGGCCGATAGCGTCCGGCTCGTAGCCGTTCGCCTTGGCGACCCAGACGGGACTCGAACCCGCGACCTCCGCCGTGACAGGGCGGCGCGCTAACCAACTGCGCCACTGGGCCATGCTTCGTTCTTCAGTTGTTCGTACCCCCAACGGGATTCGAACCCGCGCTACCGCCTTGAAAGGGCGGCGTCCTAGGCCGCTAGACGATGGGGGCTTGGCCGATTCGGAACCGACCCGGCCTTGCCTCCAACCGGCTTTCCCCTTTCGGGAGCGCCCCGTTGGCAGTGATTAAAGCTTACGACATGCCTGAACCGCGCCCAAACAGGGGGGTCCCCTTTGGGCGTCACGGCCCCCGCGGACGGCAGCAGGCGTTCGCGCTCGAGCCCGAGCATAGTCACCTGAACTGGTAAAACGCCAACCCGGACGCTGAGCCGTCCGGCGCCGCCTCGACCGCTCCGAGTCGACCCCCGAGGGCCGGAAACGGACAAATCGCACTCAAGGTCGTTTTTGTGACCTGAGCCTCAGGATTTGGGCCGAGCGGGCCGCACCGTGCGGCGAGGCGGGATGCCGATCGCGCGCGTGGCCAACCACCCGAACGACTGATCACCATCGCCACGGCACGTCATCACGGAGGCCAGCCTTCCGCTCGGCGGTAGATGCCGCTCTCACACGTTCGGTGAGCGCTCCGCGCAGCGGCCGATCACGCGCCGCATCCCAGGTCAGCGGCTGACCGGCGGCTCGCCGCCACCCTCGTCCGGGACCAGCCCCAGCATGTCCAGCAGCAACCTGCAGTCCTCAGCGCTGTGCGCGCTGCGAGCAACCGCGACTCTCGCGCGGTGTACTTGCTCTTCAGAGACGCGCGAGGGTTCACCGGCGCGCTGCCCGGGCACCGCGGACGACTGCCGCGCCTGCCCGTCTTCCTGCTGCCACAAGAACTTTCGTACGTCCAGCGACCCGTACATTGCGCCTCCCAGGCTCGGGTTCCGGCCGCAGGTTATCCACAGGTTCTCAACAGTCGCAGCCCCCCAGAGAGTGATTCGGACTCAACTCTGAGTAATCACACGCCTGCAGGTGATCCACTTTGGATATTGCGCGGCTCACATCGTCGATGACGCACCCGCCGCCCGCAGAGCCGGACGAGCCCGCTGCCGTTGGACCCCCTCGAAGGGCTTGGTTCATCCGCCAGCCCGTTGCCGGGAGCCACCGGGGGAGGCAACCGGACAAAACCGGCTTCACAGTCACCCTGAGCACTAATCGTGAACAGGCACTCCCCAAACGAGTGGGACGCGTGCCACAATCGCACCCGCTGACACACCCCCGGTCAGCACCTGTGGAGATCCCCTCCGGCCCCCGCGCTATTCCCCCTGGCGCGGGGGCCTTCCGCACTTCAGAGCCGTTTGCCCAGCACAACGCTTCCTCCACGAGTGCCGCGCGCGAGCCGCCGCGGGAACGAACCCCGCACCAAGGGCGAGCGGACAATCCGGACGCTGGAGATGGGCACGCCGCAACACAACCGTTATCGTGTGCGCGTGGCTCTAGGACGCATCAAGGCGAATCGGCAGCGCAAGCCCGCCGCCGAGGAAGCCGAACCCGACCCCGAATTCGAGTCGTACCTGGCTGCACTGGAGCCGGAGGACAGCCTCGAATCCACCGGCTCCGGACGTCGCTTCGGAGCGGCGGAGGTCTACCAGCTACGACTCCCGCTGATGGCCAACGAACGGCTCAAGGAACTCGCCTTCAAGCAAGGCACGTCCCCGGCCGCGCTCGCGCGCGACTGGGTGATGCAGCACCTCGAGACGGTCGAGCAGGAGCCGACCCCGGCACCCGACCCCGCACCGCAGCCCCAGCAGCCGCGGCAGCACGACCAGCTGCCGCCTGCGTGGCCCGGTGAGGAGACCGTGCAGCACGACATCACCCCCGACCCCGATCCCTACGCTGGAGCTCCCGATCCGTTCCAGCCCAACCCCGAAACGATGCACCCCGGCCTGCAGGCCGGCCCGGCACCGGCGGCCCCCGTGCCGCCACCGCCCGGACCGCTGAGCCAGGGACAGCCCTCCGACGTCGAACGGACCGAGGAGATCACCGTCCCGCACGGGCGCTTCCAGTAGGACCGCGCAGGAGGCCGTGGCCGCGATACCCCGATCGCGACCACGGCCTTCTGTCGTCTCAGGCGGCCAGCCCCAGTTCGCGGGCGATGAGCATGAGCTGAACCTCGCTGGTGCCCTCGCCGATCTCCAGGATCTTGGCGTCCCGGTAGAAGCGGCCGACCGGCGTCTCGTTCATGAAGCCGTAGCCGCCGAAGATCTGGGTCGCGTCGCGCGCGTTGTCCATCGCCGCGTTGGACGAGGCGAGCTTGGCGATCGCGGCCTGCCTCTTGTACGGCTCGCCGCGCAGCATCCGCGAAGCCGCGTCGTAGTAGGCCAGGCGAGCGGTGTGCGCGCGCAGCTCCATCTCGGCGAGCTTGAACTGCATCGCCTGGTACTCACCGATCTTGCGACCGAACGCCTCCCGTTCGCCCAGGTATCGCAAGCACTCGTCGACGCAGCCCTGGGCGAGCCCCACGCCGACCGCGGCGATCGCGACCCGGCCCTCGGTGAGGGTGGCGAGGAACTGGGCGTAGCCCCGGCCGCGCTCACCGACCAGGTTGGCGGCGGGGACCCGGCAGTCGTCGAAGGACAGGGCGTGGGTGTCCGAGGCGTTCCAGCCGACCTTCGAGTACTTCTTGGCGACCTCGAAGCCCGGAGTGCCCGAGGGAACCAGGATCGTGGAGATCTCCTTGCCGCCGTCGGGACGACTCCCGGTGACGGCGGTGACGGTGACGAAGCCGGTCATCTCGGTGCCGGAGTTGGTGATGAACGCCTTGGAGCCGTTGATCACCCACTGATCGCCGTCGAGGACCGCGGTGGTGCGGGTCGCGCCCGCGTCCGAACCGCCGCCGGGTTCGGTGAGCCCGAAGGCACCCAGCACCTCACCGGAGGCCAGTTCGGGAAGCCAGGTGCTCTGCTGCTCCGCGGTGCCGAATCGCAGGATCGGCATCACCCCGAGCGACACCCCCGCCTCGAGGGTGATGGCAACGGACGAGTCGACGCGAGCCAGTTCCTCCAGAGCCAGGCACAGCGCGAAGTAGTCCCCGCCCATTCCGCCGAGCTCCTCGGGGACCGGCAGGCCGAAGAGGCCCATCTCGCCCATCTTGCGCACCAGCGGGTAGGGGAACTCCTCCCGCTCGTAGTAGTCGCCGATGACCGGGGCCACTTCCTTGCGGGCGAAGTTCTGCACGCTCTCGCGCAGCGCCTCGTGCTCCTCGTTGAGCCGGTGGTCCACCATCGTCAAGCCTCCTGCCGGGATTCCAGGACAGCCAGCGACTGGTCGAGCCCGACCGACTGCCCCTTGGTGGCGTGCACTTCGGTGACGACGCCGTCGAGCGGAGCGGTGATGGTGTGCTCCATCTTCATCGCCTCGACGACGAACAGCTTCTGCCCAGCTGCGACCCGCTGCCCCTGCGCGACGTCGGCGGCCAGGACGGTTCCGGGCATCGGGCTGGTGACCACGCCGTCGGACGCGCCACCGCTGCCGGTGCGTTCGGTGAGCAGCTTCTTCTCGGCGAGGTCCCAGGTGTGGCCCGCGGCGGCGAGCCAGGTGGTGCCCCCGACGTGTGCGCAGCGGTACCGGCGAGCACGGCCCCGGTAGGTCACGGTCAGCTCGTCGCCGTCCTTGCTGGCGGTGGCCCGGTGCGTGCCGGACTCCACGGCGACCTCGGCCTCCTGCGGAGTTCCGCGCAGGAGGACCTCGCGTTCGCCGTCCGGAGCCGCGAACCGCCAGCTGCTCCAGGCCGCCTCGCCGAGACGCCAGCCGTTCGGGATCTCCCACGGATCGACGACCGCCCCGGTGGGCTGCGCGGCGATCAGGCGCTCCAGAGCCGCGGCGACGTAGACGTCCTCGCCCGGTGCTGCGGCGGTCAGCTCGTGCAGGTCGCGCTCGACGAGGCCGGTGTCGAGCTCCCCGGAAACGACCTCCGGGTGCTGCAGCAGCGCGCGCAGGAACGAGACGTTGGTGCGCAGGCCGAGCACGGCCGTGTCGGCCAGCGCGGCGTCGAGCCTGCGCAGCGCGTCGGTGCGCTCGCCGGCCCAGGCGACCACCTTGGCCAGCATCGGGTCGTAGTCCGAGCCGACGCGATCACCCGCCCGGATCCCGGAGTCCACGCGGACGCCCGCGGGTTCGTGCACGGCGAGGAGCTCACCGCCGGTGGGCAGGAAGCCGCGCGCCGGGTCCTCGGCGTAGACGCGCGCCTCGACCGCGTGCCCCTCCAGGCCGAGGTCCGGTTGCGCCCAGGGCAGTGGTTCGCCCGCGGCGACCCGGACCTGCTGCTCGACCAGATCGACACCGCGGCCGCCACCGACGGTCGTGACCAGCTCGGTCACCGGGTGCTCGACCTGCAAGCGGGTGTTCATCTCCATGAAGAAGAACTCGTCCGGCGCGTCCGCGGAGACGATGAACTCCACCGTGCCCGCGCCGGTGTAGCCGACGGCCCGGGCGGCGTCGACCGCCGCGGTACCGATGCGCTCGCGGGTCTCGGCGTCCAGCAGCGGCGACGGGGCCTCTTCGATGATCTTCTGGTGCCTGCGCTGCAGGCTGCACTCGCGTTCGCCCAGGTGCACCACGGATCCGCGGGTGTCGGCCAGCACCTGGACCTCGATGTGCCGGGGCCGGGTGACGAAGCGCTCCAGGAACAGGGTGTCGTCGCCGAACGCGGCGGCGGCCTCCCGGCGGGCCGAGGCGATCTGCTCGGTCAGCTCGGACTCGTCGTGCACCAGGCGCATGCCCTTGCCGCCACCGCCCGCCGACGGCTTGATCAGCACCGGCAGCCCGACCTCGAGCGCGGCGGCGCGCAGGTCGGCGTCGGTCAGGCCGGGATCGCTGCGCCCCGGCACCACCGGAACCCCCGCCGAGGTCACCACCTGCTTGGCGCGGATCTTGTCGCCCATCGACTCGATCGCCGAAACGGGCGGGCCGATGAACGCGATCCCCGCCTCCGCGCAGTCCGCTGCGAACTTCGCGTTCTCCGAGAGGAATCCGTACCCGGGATGAATGGCCCGGGCGCCGGTCTCCCGCGCGGCGTCCAGGATCCGCTCGCCGTTGAGGTAGCTCTCGGAAGCGAGGCTCGGCCCGATGTGGACGGCCGTGTCCGCCTCGGCGACGTGTCGCGCGCCGCGATCGGCATCGCTGAACACCGCCACCGACCGGATGCCCATCCCGCGCAGCGTCCGGATCACCCGGACCGCGATCTCACCGCGATTGGCCACCAGAACCGTGTCGAACATGCCCACACCCCTCACATCCGGAAGACGCCGTAGGAGACCGGTTCCAGCGGCGCGTTGCCCGCTGCCGAGATGGCCAGCCCCAGCACGCTGCGGGTCTGCAGCGGGTCGATCACGCCGTCGTCCCACAGGCGCGCCGTCGCGTAGTACGGGTGCCCCTGGGTCTCGTACTGCTCGCGGATCGGCTCCTTGAACGCCTCCTCGTCGGCGGTGGGCCACTCCTCGCCGCGCGCCTCGACCTGCTCGCGCCGGACCGTCGCGAGCACCGAGGCGGCCTGCTCGCCACCCATCACCGAGACCCGCGCGTTGGGCCACATCCACAGGAACCGGGGCGAGTACGCCCGTCCGCACATCGAGTAGTTGCCCGCGCCGAAGGAACCGCCGATGACCACGGTGAACTTGGGCACCCGCGCGCACGCCACGGCGGTGACCATCTTGGCGCCGTGCTTGGCGATCCCACCGGCCTCGTACTCCTTGCCGACCATGAACCCGGAGATGTTCTGCAGGAACACCAGCGGGATCGAGCGCTTGTCGCACAGCTCGATGAAGTGCGCGCCCTTGAGCGCCGACTCGGCGAACAGGATGCCGTTGTTGGCCACGATGCCCACCGGGTTCCCGTGGATGCGGGCGAAGCCGGTCACCAGCGTCTGGCCGTAGTCGTGCTTGAACTCGTTGAACCGGCTGCCGTCGACGATCCGCGCGATCACCTCGCGCACGTCGTAAGGAGTGCGCGAGTCGGTGGGCACCACCCCGTAGAGCCCTGCCGGGTCCACGGCGGGCTCCTCGCTGGGTTCCACGTCCCACGGCCGGATTTCGCGCGGGCCCAGCGTGCTCACGATGTTGCGGACCCGGCGCAGCGCGTCGGCGTCGTCGACGGCCAGGTGGTCGGTGACCCCCGAGGTGCGCGAGTGCAGCTCGCCGCCGCCGAGCTCCTCGGCGGTGACCTCGGCCCCGGTCGCCGCCTTCACCAGCGGCGGCCCGCCCAGGAAGATGGTGCCCTGCTCGCGGACGATCACCGCTTCGTCGCTCATCGCCGGGACGTAGGCACCGCCCGCCGTGCAGGAGCCGAGCACGGCCGCGATCTGCGGGGTGCCGCGCGCCGACATGGTGGCCTGGTTGTAGAAGATCCGGCCGAAGTGCTCGCGGTCCGGGAAGACCTCGTCCTGCCTGGGCAGGAACGCCCCGCCGGAATCCACCAGGTAGATGCACGGCAGGTTGTTGTGCAGCGCGACCTCCTGGGCGCGCAGGTGCTTCTTGACGGTCATCGGGTAGTAGGTGCCGCCCTTGACCGTCGCGTCGTTGGCCACCACCACGCATTCGCGCCCGGAGACCCGCCCGATGCCGGCGATGATTCCCGCCGAGGGGGCCTCGTCGTCGTAGAGGCCGTGCGCGGCCATCGGGGAGAGCTCGAGGAACGGCGAACCGCGATCCAGCAACGCGTCGACCCGGTCCCGGGGCAGCAGCTTGCCTCGCTCGACGTGCCGGACGCGCGCCTTCTCCGGCCCGCCCAGGCGGACCCGGTCAAGCTGCGCGTTGAGATCGGCGACGAGCTCGGCGTGCTGCTCGGCGTTGCGCGCGTACTCGGGCCCGGCCAGATCCACGGCCGAGCGCAGGGTGGGCGCATCCATGGGCACACCTTCCGGTGTTAGTCATCGTTAACTTAGTCAGGATGTTAACGACGACTAACCGACTTCGTCTAGGATTTGTCCCGATGTCCACCGAAGGAGCCACGCCCACCCGCCGCGAGCAGATCCTGGCCGCGGCGGCGGAACGGTTCGCCCGCGTCGGCTTCCACGGCGTGGGCATCGACGACATCGGCAAGGCGGTGGGCGTGTCCGGCCCCGCCCTCTACCGGCACTTCCGCAGCAAGGACGCGATGCTCGCGGAGCTGCTGACCGGCATCAGCGATCGGCTGCTGCACGGCGGGCGCGAGCGGGTCGGCGCCGCCTCGGACCCCGAGGAGGCGCTGCACGGCCTGGTTCGCTGGCACGTCGACTTCGCGCTGCGCAACCCGTCGCTGATCACGCTGCACATGCGCGATCTGGACAGCCTGCCCGAGCCGGATCGGCACCGGGTGCGCGAGTCGCAGCGCAGCTACGTCGAGGTGTGGGTGGAGGCGCTGTGCCGCGCGCGGCCCGCGCTGGAGCCCGCGACCGCGCGGGCGACCGCGCACGCGGTGTTCGGCCTGATCAACTCGACGCCGTTCAGCGCTCACCTGGACGAGGGGCAGATGGCCGAGCTGCTCGACCACATGGCGCACGGAGCCATCGCGGCGGCCTGACGACCGGCCGCGCTCAGCGCGAAAAGACCGCCGTTTCGTGGGAAGTTGCGGGGTGCGACCACGACGGCCCCATTGCCCCCCGACGTGGCCCGGGTGGCCAGTTGCGGCACCACCCAACCGGAACAAGACTTGGGGCAGGCGGTTGAGCTGCGATGACGCGGCTGGAGGCGGTATGGCCACCACCGGGATCACACCCACTGCGGTCCCCACTCGATCCCAGCACGGGCGCCCGCGCAAGGGCGAGCGGCTGGCTCCCTGGCTGCGCAGCACCGATCCGAAGACCATCGGGGTGCTGTACCTGATCACCTCGTTCGGGTTCTTCATCTTCGGCGGGGCGATGGCGCTGCTGATCCGCGGCGAGCTCGCCCAACCCGGAATGCAGTTCCTCTCCCAGGAGCAGTACAACCAGCTGTTCACCATGCACGGCACGGTGATGCTGCTGCTGTTCGCGACGCCGATCGTGTTCGGGTTCGCCAACATCATCCTGCCGCTGCAGATCGGCGCCCCGGACGTGGCCTTCCCGCGGCTGAACGCCTTCTCCTACTGGCTGTTCCTGTTCGGCGGGCTGATCGTGATCAGCGGGTTCCTGCTGCCCGGCGGGGCCGCGGACTTCGGCTGGACGGCCTACACCCCGCTGTCGCGGAGCATGTTCAGCGCGGGGCTCGGCGGCGACCTGTGGGCATCGGGGCTGATCGTCAGCGGGCTGGGAACGATCCTCGGCGCGGTCAACATGATCACCACGCTGGTCTGCCTGCGCTGCCCGGGCATGACGATGTGGCGGATGCCGATCTTCTGCTGGAACATCCTGGCCACCAGCATCCTGGTGCTGATGGCCTTCCCGATCCTGACCGCGGCGCTGTTCGGGCTGCTGGCCGATCGGCATCTCGGCGCGCACGTGTTCGACCCGGCGCACGGCGGCGTGATCCTGTTCCAGCACCTGTTCTGGTTCTTCGGGCATCCCGAGGTCTACATCGTGGCGCTGCCGTTCTTCGGGATCGTCACCGAGATCCTGCCGGTGTTCAGCCGCAAACCGCTGTTCGGCTACACCGGACTGGTGTTCGCCACCTTGGTGATCATGGGCCTGTCGGCCGTGGTGTGGGCGCACCACATGTTCGCCACCGGCGCGGTGCTGCTGCCGTTCTTCGCCTTCGCCACGTTCCTGATCGCGGTGCCCACCGGGATCAAGTTCTTCAACTGGATCGGCACCATGTGGCGCGGCAAGCTCACCTTCGAGTCGCCGATGCTGTTCTCGATCGGGTTCCTGGTGACGTTCCTGCTCGGCGGGCTGACCGGGGTCCTGCTGGCCTCACCGCCGCTGGACTTCCACATCACCGACACCTACTTCGTGGTCGCGCACTTCCACTACGTGCTGTTCGGCACGATCGTGTTCGCGGTCTTCGCCGGGGTGTACTTCTGGTTCCCGAAGATCACCGGCCGGATGCTGGACGAACGGCTGGCCAAGATGCACTTCTGGCTGACCTTCGTGGGCTTCCACCTGACGTTCCTGGTGCAACACTGGCTGGGCAACGAGGGCATGCCGCGCCGCTACGCCGACTACCTGGCCACCGACGGCTTCACCACGCTGAACCTGATCTCGACCATCGGCGCGTTCGTGCTGGGCGCCTCGATGCTGCCGTTCCTGTACAACGTGTTCGTCAGCTACCGCTTCGGCCAGGTCGTCGAGGTGGACGACCCGTGGGGTCACGGGAACTCGCTGGAGTGGGCGACGACGTGCCCGCCACCTCGGCACAACTTCACCGAGATCCCGCGGATCCGCTCGATCCGGCCGGCCTTCGAGCTGCACTACCCGCACATGGCGGAGCGGCTGGAAGCCGAAGCCCACACGGGCCTGCGCCGCCGCTAGCGACGAGCGGCCGCGGCTCGGCCCAACCGAACCACCGCGCACACCGAACTGAAACGCCCCTATGACCGCGCCGACGGCTCGATCACCGGGCTGCGGCCGATGACCCGGCCGTCGGTGTCCAGCGCCTCCACCGCCGCGTAGGGCTCCGCCGACGGCAGCACCGCTCGCGTCTCGAACGCCTCTCGCGGGACGTTCTCCACGACCGGGCGCAAACCGTCGGCGCTCTGACCAGCGAGGATCCGCCAAGACCGGACCTCGGTGGCGCCGTTCCAGCTCGCGTAGATCGCGCGGCCCCCGGTCTCGTCGCGCATCGCCGCGGCCGGCTGGTCGGTGGGAGCACCGGACCAGTTCAGCTTGAACGCGCGGTAGGACTCCATCCCGTCACCGAGCGAACCGTGCAGCCGCACCTCACCTGCGGGGCCGAACTCGGTGAACTCGGGAACCGATCCCCAGCCAACGAAGTGGTTGCCACCGGCAAGCACCTGATGATTGCCCTGACTGACGCTGGTGGCACCGCCGGGATGCTCGTAGGACTCCGCAAGACCGACGGTGCGGGCCTGCTGATCGACGTCGAGGACGAGGCCGCGCGAGATCGGGCCCGGTTCGCTCGCCGCGTTGTCGAACAGGCTCATCCTGCCGTCGGGCAGCCACCCAGCGTCGTGCTGGCGGGCAAAGGCCGCTTCGGGATCCACCGCGAAGTCGCTGTTCGTACCGCCCATCCGCCAGATGATCTCGCCGCTGCCGCGGTCGACCTGGTAGAGCGCGTCGGTGTGCCGCGCCGAGATCAGCAGGTTGCCCGCGGCGTCCTCGGTGATCGAGTTGAGGTGGATGTAGTCGTGCGGGGCCGCCGGGTCCTCGGGCACCGGCGCGGTCGATTCCGCGGGCGCGACGTGGTCGAGGCTGCGCCAGTCGAACAGCACCTCACCGGTGGCGATGTCGATCTCCTGCACGACCCCCTCGACGACCGGCCGGTCCAGCTGGACCGTGTGATAAGCCGTGATCAGCGCGGTGTCGCGCGGCGTGATCACCATTTCATGCAGGTCAGCCTCCAGGCCGTTGCCCGCGCGCACGGTGGCGACCTGCTCGTAGGCCTGATTCGTGATCACGTACTCGCCGGAGCCGTAACCCGGGTGCGGGGCGCCCTGCCACCAGGTCAGCACCGGTTCGCCCTGGTAGCGCTGGGCCTTGAAGTCCATGGTGAAGTGCCGGTCACCGTCGCCGACCGGCTGGAACCAGACCGGCTGACCGGTTTCGTCGAGGATCATCGGACCGCTGTGGGTGTCGGTGCCGTGCGGCGCGACGAAGATCTGGCCGGGCTCGGTCCGACCGGGGCCCCGATCGATCCGCACCACCGGTGGACTCAGGTCGGGTCGGCTGACGAACTCGGCGGGCTGCGGCGGGGCCTCCGCGACGGGCGGCGCGGCGGTGGCGGGCAGCACGCCCGCGAGCAGTGCGGGCACGGCGAGCAGAACGCCGACCAGCACCCGGGAACCTGAACTTCGCATCGGACTCTCCGTCCACCGAGGCGGGACCCCCGGCTAGAGATCTAAACGGCCGAGCGGTTCCAGACCAGCGAGTTGCGAGAAGTTTCCACGCCTCGGTGTGCCCGAGCGCCGATCGATCCCACCCGCGTGCCGCTGCGCGGACCGCAGCGATCAATTCCACATTGGACTGACCGTTTTCGCACCTTGTTGACCCAAACGGGCGAAGCGCGCAGTGGTGCGGTTCATATCGGGGAGAGGAACAGCGCCGGGCTCTTGTAACGTTGCAACCGACCGGGAGCAAGATTGACGGCGGCGTGACTGAATCGATTCCGCCGCCCGTCGCCCCACGAGGACCGCACCGCTGGCCGTGCACCGAAGCGCGCGCAGCACCCACCCACTTCACACGGGAGACTTCGTTGCCCATTGCCCTGTTGGCCCTGGCCATCGCCGCATTCGGGATCGGAACGACCGAGTTCGTGATGATGGGGCTGCTGCCCGAAGCAGCCTCCGACCTGCACGTGTCCATTCCGGACGCGGGCGGTTACATCTCGCTCTACGCGCTCGGCGTGGTCATCGGCGCACCGCTGCTGACCATCGCGGGCATGCGCGCTCGCCGGAAGGCGATGCTGCTGAGCATGCTGGTGCTGTTCACCGCGGGGAACCTGTTCTCCGCGTTCTCCTCCAGCCACGAGATGCTGCTGGTCGCGCGATTCATCTCGGGCCTGCCGCACGGCGCGTTCTTCGGCATCGGCGCGGTGGTGGCCGCGAGCCTGGTGCCCACCGACAAGCGCGGCCAGGCCATCTCGATGATGTTCCTCGGCCTGACCGTGGCCAACATCGTCGGCGTCCCGGTCGGCACCCAGCTCGGGCACTCGCTCGGCTGGCGCTGGGCGTTCGCCCTGGTCGCGGTGATCGGCGTGGTGGCGCTGGCCGCGGTGGCCGCGCTGGTGCCCAAGCAGGCCAAGCCCACCGAGGCCAGCCTGCGCGGCGAGCTGCGAGCCTTCCGCCACCCCCAGGTGTGGATGGCCTTCGGCGTGGTGGTCTTCGGCTTCGCCGCGATCTTCTCCTTCTACAGCTACATCAAGCCGGTGCTCACCGAGGTCACCCAGTTCAGCCCCACCGCGGTCACCCCGCTGCTGGCGGTGTTCGGCGTGGGCATGACGGTCGGTACCGCGCTGGGCGGCCGGCTCGCCGACAAGTCCCCGATGAAGACCCTCTACGCCGGGCTGTCCTCGCTGGCCGTGGCGCTGGTGGTGTTCGCGCTGACCGCCTCCAGCCCGATCATGGCTCCGGTGATGGTGTTCCTGATCGGCGCGAGCGGCTTCACCGCGATCCCGAGCATCCAGGCGCGAATCCTGGACAAGGCCAAGGACGCGCCCGCGCTGGGCTCGGCGAGCATCCAGTCGACGTTCAACATCGCGAACTCGCTTGGCGCCTACCTGGGCGGCCTGGTGATCGCCGCCGGGTTCGGGCTCGTCTCGCCCAGCTGGGTCGGTGCGCTGCTGGCCCTGGTCGGCCTCGGCTTCGCGCTGACCTCGGGCCGGATGGACCGCGGGCCGCGGGGCGGCAAGCTCGTCGCCTCGCACCAGGCGTCCCGGAGCGCGGACTCGGCGCCCACGCTCGGGTAGCACCGCGTTCCGCGGCCACATACGGTTGCCCCGCGCGGTTGTCTTGGGAGTCCTTGGCAGCACGCGGCGGTAACCGGATGCGGTGTGGGGCTCGGCCCGCACCGCCGCGGGTTCGCAGACGTCGTCGGGCGAGGACGGCCGCGGCGCCGCGCAGGTGCCGCTCGAGTCGCGGAGACCCCGGAGCCCGACGGCGTCCGAGGTTCCGCTCCCCGCACCGCGCGAACTCCAAACTGAAGTATCTCCTTGGTCACACGGTGAGCTTGGAATGCTGGTGCCGCTGAATCGGTTCCAGCCGGACGTGGGGCCCGCGTGGCCAGACATTCCCGAAATCGGCGGAGGAAAACACCCACATGACACAGGTTCCGAACATCACGCTGAACACCGGCGCGTCGATCCCGCAGCTCGGTTACGGCGTCTTCCAGGTTCCCGCGGACGAGGTCGTCACCCCGGTCCGCGCCGCCCTGGACGCCGGCTACCGCAGCATCGACACCGCGAAGGTGTACGGCAACGAAGAGGGCGTGGGCAAGGCGATCGCCGAATCGGGGATCAACCGCGAGGACCTGTTCGTCACCACCAAGCTGTGGAACGACGACCAGGGCCACGACAGCGCCCTCAAGGCCTTCGACGACAGCCTGAACCGGCTGGGCCTGGACTACGTGGACCTGTACCTGATCCACTGGCCGGTCCCGGGCAAGGACCTCTACGTGGAGACCTGGAAGGCCTTCGAGGAGATCTACAAGAGCGGCCGCGCCAAGGCCATCGGCGTCTCGAACTTCCAGATCCACCACCTGCGTCGGCTGTTCGAGGAGACCGACGTGGTGCCCGCGCTGAACCAGATCGAGCTGCACCCGAACCTGCCGCAGGCCGAGCTGCGCGCCTTCCACGCCGAGCACGGCATCGCCACCGAGGCGTGGAGCCCGCTGGGCCGCAACAACGGGCTGCTGGACAGCACGACGGTCGCCAACCTGGCCGAGAAGTACGACAAGACGCCGGGCCAGATCGTGCTGCGCTGGCACATCCAGCTGGGCAACGTCACGATCCCGAAGTCGGTCACCCCGTCGCGGATCGAGGACAACATCTCGATCTTCGACTTCGAGCTGGCCGAGGACGACATCGCCGCCATCACCGCCCTGGAGACCGGCGAGCGGGTCGGCCCCAACCCGGACGAACTGGGCGCCTGAGCACGACCGCTGCGCGAACCACCCCGGTGAAACATCCCGTTTCGCCGGGGTGTTCTGCTGAGCGAGCCGATCAGGCCATGCTCATCCCGGGACGGGGTGGCGTCAGCGCCCGCAGGACGTTGCTGCCCGAGCGCAGCGAGACGACCTGGCTGTGCGTGGCCAGCCACTTCGGGAACACCGCCAGGCGCTGGATGGGGGTCTTGCGCTGGGCCGAGGTGAACAGGGCCGTGCGGGAGACCTTCAACGCGCGCGGGCGGCGCTCGCGCTCGTAGGCGCGCAGCAGGTCGGCGGGCGCGCCGTCGACGTGTCCGAGGTACTGGGTCAGCAACCAGGCGTCCTCGAGGGTCTGGTTGGCGGCCTGCGCGACCGCGGGCGGCATCGCGTGCACCGCGTCGCCGAGCAGGGTGCTGCGGGCACCGCCCCAGACCTGCGGGACCTTGTGCCGGATGTGCGGGAAGAAGCCCAGGTCGTCGTCGGTGACCGAGGCCAGTAAGCCCTCCACCGGCGCGGGCCAGCCGCGGAAGTGCTCGCGCAGCTCGGCGACGGTGTGCACCCGGTCGCCCTCCTGCCAGGGCATGTCGAACCACCAGTGCAGGAGACCGTCACCGGTCGGGATCAGCCCGCAGTGCGCGTTGCGGCCCGCGATGTTGAGCGTCTGGTTGCCGTAGGCGACCGGCAGGTCGCTGCGGGTCAGGCCCTGCCAGCTGGCCCAGCCGGTGGGCTTGGCCGGCTCCCCGCCCAGCACCTGATGGCGGACCACCGAACGCTGCCCGTCGGCACCGATCAGCAGGTCACCCGTGGCGGTGCTGCCGTCGGCGAACTCGACCACCACGTGATCGGAGTGCTCGGTGACCGACACGCAGCGGCGCCCGAAGTGCAGGCGCTCGGAGGGCAGCACCGCCGCCATCTCGGCGATGAGCTTGCGCCGCGGGATCTGCACGGTGGGCGAGCCCAGGCGCTCGGTGACCTCGTCGAGGTCGGCCTCCCAGAGCAGCCGCCCCGAATCGGTCAGCGACCGCAGGCTGCGCAGCGGCCTGCCGTGCGGTTCGATGTCGACGCCGAGCTCGCGCAGCGCGGCCGTGCCGTTGCTCCAGACCGTGATACCCGCACCGGTGGTGCGCAGCGCCTCGGCGTGCTCGTAAACCTGCACGTCATGGCCACTACCGAGCAAACCACTGGCGATGGCGAGTCCGCCGACTCCGGCCCCGACTACGAGAACCCGCATCGTCTCCATCCGTCATCCCCGACGCTGCTGCCCACGCGATTTTATCCACCAGACCGGATGTACCGAATTGTCCTTGGTCACACGGCGTGGACGACCAGCGCGAACAGCGTTCGAAACCTCGAGCAACCCTCTTTCCGAATGTTGAAAGGGCACCTTTGCACGTCCCTGCGGGCGAACTATGTTCCCTGCCATGAGCCCACGCGTTGCACCACCGTTCCGCGCCGACCACGTCGGCAGCCTGCTCCGCCCGCAGCACCTCCTCCAGGCCCGGGAGGACCACGCCGCGGGCAGCATCGACGATGCCGAACTGCATCGTATCGAGGACGAGGCGATCACCTCCGTCGTCCGGACCCAGGAAGAGGTCGGCCTGCAGAGCGCCACCGACGGCGAGTTCCGCCGTTCGTCCTGGCACATGGACTTCTTCTACCAGCTCGACGGCGTCGAGCGGGTCGACGACGCCAACCTCAAGGTCCAGTTCCACAACGCCGAGGGCGACATCGAGTTCGTCACGCCGGACCTGAGGGTCACCGACAAGATCAAGCTCAACGGCACGATCTTCGCCGACGCCTTCACCTACCTGAGCAAGCAGGTCGGCACGGCCACCCCGAAGCTGACCATCCCGTCGCCCGGGATGCTGCACTACCGCGGTGGCCGCGCGGCCATCGATTCCGAGGTCTACCCGGACCTGGCGGAGTTCCGCGCCGACCTGGCCGCGGCCTACCGGGCCGAGGTGCGCGCGCTGGCCGACCTGGGCTGCCACTACCTGCAGCTCGACGACACCAGCCTCGCCTACCTCAACGACCCCAAGCAGCGCGAGATGCTGCGCGACCGGGGCGAGGACGCCGAGAACGCGCACCTGCAGACGATCCGGCTGATCAACGAGTCGCTGAAGGAGCGGCCGGACACGCTGTCGGTCACCACGCACATGTGCCGGGGCAACTTCCGCTCGTCCTGGGTCGCCGAGGGCGGCTACGACTTCGTGGCGGAGTCGCTGTTCAACGAGCTCCAGGTGGACGGGTTCTTCATGGAGTTCGACGACGAGCGCTCGGGCACCTTCGAACCGCTGCGGTACGTGCCGAAGGGCAAGCAGGTGGTACTCGGCCTGGTCACCACCAAGCGCGGTGAGCTGGAATCCAAGGACGATCTCAAGCGCAAGATCGACGAGGCCGCCAAGTACGTCGACCTGGACCAGCTGTGCTTGTCGCCGCAGTGCGGGTTCGCCTCCACCAAGGACGGGAACTCGCTCACCTTCGACGACGAGGTCGCCAAGCTGCGGCTGATCGTCGAGACCGCCGCGGAGGTCTGGGGCTGATCATCGCTTCGGGTGGTTGTGGCTGCTCGTGCGGTCACAACCACCCGCGGTCAAGCTGCCTGTTCCAGGAAGCGCCCGGCCACCAGGCCCGGCTCCTCGGCGCCGTCGAAGCGCACCCAGAGGCAAGGACTCTCGAAGACCTCGGGCAGACCGGTGGCCGTTTCCACCACCGTGCCCACCTGATCACGGAACCGGCCGAACGTGGCACGCACCCGCACGCCTGGTTCAAACGGGCTCGATGATTGCTCCATGAGGGTGGACGGTACGTGCCCGAGCCTCGGGGATGGAACTCGCCTTCCATTTATATGGAAATCACCACATCGACCTGCGATGACCGAATGATGGGAGAATACCCGACGGGAGAGGGGGCCGATTGCGCACCATCAAGCGGCCGGGCGAGCACGAGATCGAGATCAAGAAGTCCCGGTTCATCTGCGCGCTCGCGCGGGTCACCGAGGAGGAGCAGGCCCGCGAGTTCATCCAGCAGCGCCGCAAGGCGCACCACGACGCCCGGCACAACTGCTCGGCGTTCGTGCTCGGCGACGCGGGCGAGATCCAGAAGTCCAGCGACGACGGCGAACCGGCGGGAACGGCGGGCGTGCCGATGCTCGAGGTGCTGCGGCGCAACGAGCTGACCAACGTGGTAGCCGTGGTCACCCGCTACTTCGGCGGGATCAAGCTCGGCGCGGGCGGGCTGGTCCGCGCCTACGGCGGCGCGGTGACCGAGGCGCTCGCCGAGGTGGACCTGCTGGTCCGGCAGCCGGTTCGGGTGATGTCCGTCGAGGCCGACTACGTGCTCGGCGGAAGCCTGGACAACGAGTTGCGCTCGGCCGGTTACCAGGTCGCCGACACCTCCTACGACGCCTCGGTGACCTTCCACGTCAACGTCCCGGTCGAGGACGTGACGCGCTTCGACGAGTGGCTGGCCGAGACGACCGGCGGCGCGGCATCCGCCGTCGAGGGCGACCTGATCTACGCCGAACTCCCCGCCTGAGCGCCGAAGAGCCGGTCCAGGTAGTGGTCGATGACGGCCACTGCCCGCTCGGGGGTCCGATGCCCGAGCAGCAGCCCGAAGGACAGCCCGTCCGGAACGGTGACCAGCAGCTCCGCCTCCCACTCGGGATCGCGATCGGCGGGCAGTTCACCCGCCTCCTGCGCGCGGCGCAGTTCCGCGGCCACCCACTGCTCGAGCTCCGGCCAATCCCTGCGGTAGATCTCGGCCAGCCGGGGCGAGCCGAGCGCGCGGACGAAGAACGAGACCGCGGTGAGGAATTCCGCGCTGCTCTCCTCGGAGAGCGCCAGCATCTCCAGCATCAGCACCCGGATGACCTCGCGCGGTCGCGGCGCCCGCTCGACGGCTGCGAATCGCGCCCGGATGCGCCGCTCGGCGCGGTCGTAGACGTGCGCCATGGCGTGCTCGAGCATGTCGTCCTTGCTCTTGAAGTAGTGCTGCACCGCCCCCATCGACACGCCGGCCTCGGCGGCGACGTCGCGCAGGCTCACCGCCTCCAGCCCACCCCTGCTGGCCAGGCGCATCAGAGCCTCGGAGATCTGGGCCCGCCTGGCCTCGTGGTCCACCTGCTTGGGCAACTGCCAACCTTTCCAATGCGATCGCATTGCAACGCTGCGCCGCGGCTGTTTACCATGCAGTTGCATCGTAACCTTCCGTGATGACGGATGCGGTCCACTGGGGGGACTCGTGACGCAGCTTCAGGCAACACCCGACTCGCGCATCGGTGCCCTCGACGTGCTGCGCGGCGTGGCCATCTTCGGCACGCTGGGCACCAACATCTGGATCTTCACCGACCCGAACGGGCCAGCATCCTTCCTGCCCGCCACCGATCCGACGACGCTCCCAGGCGCCGTCGAAACCACGCTGCGCGCACTGGCCAACGGCAAGTTCCTCGCGTTGCTGACGCTGCTGTTCGGGGTTGGCCTGGAGCTGCAGTACCGCTCGGCGCTGCGCCGCGGCGGGCGCTGGCCCGGCTGGTACCTGTGGCGCGCCGCGCTGCTGTTCGTCGAGGGCCTGCTGCACTACCTGCTGATCTTCGAGTTCGACGTGCTGATGAGCTACGCCGTGACCTCGCTGCTGGTGGCCCACCTGGTCGGCCGCAGCGAACGGGCCGTGAGCTGGTGGATCGGTGTGACGACCGCGGTGCACCTGCTGTTCATCGCCCTGATCACCGGCGCGCTGCTGGCGGGCAACGCCTCGCTGCGCACCGAACCGACGGCGCTGTACGCGCACGGCAGCTGGCCGCAGCAGGTCGCGGCGCGGATCGACGACTGGCTCGTCTACCGCGCGGAAGCGATCTTCGTCGTGCCGATGTCGATCGCGCTGTTCCTGCTCGGCGCGAAGCTGCACCGCGCCGGAGCGTTCGCGCCCGAGGGGCAGCGGCTGCGCAACCGATTGATGATCATCGGCTTCGGCATCGGCGCGCCGCTGAACCTGCTGACCGCGTTCGCCGGGCCCGGCTGGTTCATGGTGGACCGCTACGTGCTGCCGCCGCTGGTCGCGCTGGGCCTGCTCGGGCTGATCCCGAGCGCGGTGCGCGGTTCCGGACCGCTGCTGCGGGGCATGACCTCGGTCGGGCGCACCGCGCTGAGCTGCTACGTGCTCCAGAACCTGGCTGCCGCCGCGCTCTGCTACGGCTGGGGACTGGGCCTCGCGGTGCGGCTGGACGCCTGGCGCCCGTGGTGGACGATCGTCGCGTGGGCGGCGATCAGCGCGGCGTTCATGCTCCTGTCGACGTGGTGGTTGCGGCATCACCGGCGCGGACCGCTGGAGGCCGCCTGGCACCGGGCCTACCTGCTGCCGCAACGATCAGCCCGATGACCGCACCGAACAGCAGACCGAGCAGCACGTCGTGCGGGTAGTGCACGCCGATGAACACCCGCAGGAACGCCTCCAGCACCGCCAGCAGCACGGCGGGCCAGATCAGGCGCCGCCAGAACATCGCCGCGGCGACCGCGAACGCGCCCGCCGTGGCCGCGTGACCGCTGGGGAACGACCACACGCTGACCTCGGCGCAGTTCTCGACGGTCTCCACCACGTGCGCCCGGCACGGGCGCTCCGCCAGGAAGACCCGCTTGACCAGGTCAGCGGCGTACCACGCCGCACCCCCGGCCGCGAGCATCGCGACCAGGGCGCGCAGCCGCCGGTCGACCCGCCACCACACGACGCAGGCGAGCACGGCGAAGGCGACCAGGATCGCGTCCGTGGCGAACAGCGCGGACCACTGGACCCACTCGGGCGAGGCCGCTCCCCAGCCCGCGATCACCAAGTACACCGCACCGCTGAGCTCCATAGCGCCCCAGAATACGGACGGCCGCCCAGCGCGCAGGGTCTCGACGTCGTGGTGCGCCGGTCCCGGGCCGGCGCACCACCCGCGCTCACCTGCGCCAGAGCTTCCCGCTGGCCAACCGGGCGCCCTCGGCCAGCGACCTCAGCTTGGCCCACTGGATCTCCTCGTGGACCCGGGAGACGAACGCGCCCTGGGCGAAGCCGCAGTCGGTGCCCGCGAGAACGTTCTCCCGCCCGACCAGGTCGCCCAGCCGCACCAGCCGCTGGGCGACGAGCTCGGGATGTTCGACCACGTTGGTGTGATGGGTGACCACGCCCGGGATCAGCTTCTTGCCGTCCGGGAGCTTGACGTCCTCCCACACCTTCCACTCGTGCTCGTGCGCCGGATTGGCCTGCTCCATCGCGTAGTAACCGGCCTTGACCTCGAGGATCATGTCCACGACGTCGCGCAGCGGCGGATCGTAGGCGTGCGGACCGTGCCAGCTGCCGAAGCAGACGTGGTAGCGGACCCGATCCTCCGGCAAGCCGTCCAGCGCGTGGTTGAGCGCCCGCACCCGCAGCTCGGCCCAGCGCCGGTAGTCGTCGTAGGAACCGCCCCGGGACAGGATCGTGTCGCACTCGTGCATCAGCACCGCGTCGTCGACCTGCAGCATCAGGCCGGAATCCACGATCGCCCGGTACTCCTCGCGCAGCACGTCGGCCAGCGCGAAGACGAACTCCTGCTCGGTGTCGTAGTAGTCGTTGGACAACCAGTAGGCGCTCGCCGGAGCCACCACCGGCAGGAAGCCCTCGACGCCGTCGTGCTGCGCCACAGCGGCTTTCATGTTCGCGATGTCGCGATCGACGGCGGTCCGGTCGTAGCGCAGCGGTCCGGTGACGAACCAGGACACGGCGTCCGATGCGGAGCTCCCGTCCTCGGCGTCGAGCACGGCGGCGTTGCTCTGCCGGTTCTGGTCCTCGGTCAGCGCGTCCAGCTCGGCGTAGGCGCCCGGGAACGCCTGCCGGTCCCGGCTCGGCGGCAGGACGCTGTCGCCCTCGATGTCGACCGCGCGCGCTTCCAGGCCGCTGACCCGTTCGTAGAGGTAGGTGATCCAGCTGGCCTTGCCCATCTCGCCGTCGTCGACGACGTCGATTCCCGCTTCCACTTGCCCGCGGACCACGTCGGCGACCGAGCCGGTCAGGCACTTGCGGTAGGCGTCCTCGTCGACCTCGACGCCCTGGTGCTTCTTGGCCAGGTAGGACAGGAGTTCTTTCGGGCGGATCAGGCTTCCGGTGTGCGTGGCGAGGATCCTGTCGTTCACGCGGTTCTCCCTTCCGGCAGCGCTGGCTGGGCGCCGACAACCGCGAACCGACCCTTCCAGCGCCCGCGAGGGCGGTCAACGGCACGATTCGCCACCCGGAAGACGAATCGAAACGCACTGCGCGGCAAGGGTTTAGACTCACCACATGCTCGAACCGGCGACCGCCGCGGACTCCCGCGCCCTGCACCGCTTGCGTCGAAGCCTCGAAGACTGGCTGCGAGCCGAGGGAGTCGACCAGTGGATCCCGGGAGAGGTGACCGAAGCCGAGGTCGCGGCCCAGATCGCCCGCGGCGAATGGCACGTCCTGCGCAACGGCGCGGGAATCGACGCCGCACTGCGCTTCCTGCGCGCCGACCGCGAGATCTGGGGCCAGGACGAGACTTCGGCCCGGTACGTCCACGGACTCATGGTCGACCGCGCGGCGGCCGGCCGAGGACTCGGCGAGGCCGTGCTCCGCTGGGCCGCCCAGCGGAGCACGGCTGAAGGAGCCGAGCGCCTCCGCCTCGACTGCGGCGAAACCAACGAAGCCCTGCGCGCCTACTACCGCAGCCGGGGCTTCACCGAGGTCGGCCGCAAGGACTTCGACCACGGCTGGTTCAGCGTCACCCTCTTCGAGAAGCGGCTCCGCTGATCGGGCACCGTCGCCCTAGGCGACCGAACGACCGACCAGGACGACGTCCTGGATGACACCGTCGAGATCGGCCACCGCGGGCATCCGCCCCCACTCGGCGAAGCCGTGGTTGTGGAACAGCCGCAGGCTCCGCGTGTTGCTCGCGAAGATCGTGGTCGCGAGCACCCGCACACCGAGAAGCGGTGCGTGAGCGATGGCTTCGGCCAGCAGGAAGCCCCCGAGCCCCCGCCCGCGGTGCTCGGGGTGGAGGTAGAGCGCGAGATCGGCGGTCGGGTCGTAGCCGCGACGCCCGTTGAGGAAGGGCTCGAACGAGAGATACCCGGCCACGGCGTCCGGCTCCCCGGCCTCGTACCCGACCCAGATCGGCCGGCGCTCCGGATTGGACTCGGCGAACCACGTCTCCCGCGACTCGACGCTGACCGGCTCCAGATCGCAGGTAGCAGATCGATCCGGGATCGCGGAGTTGTAGATCTCCACGATCGCAGGCAGATCCGCTCGAGTGGCCAACCGCCACCGATAGGACTCCGAAGCCTTCTCACCCGCAAGCACCCCGGACACCTACCACACCCACCGCCGAAGGCACCCCACCCGACCGCCGGTCGTGGCAGTTTTGCCTATAACTGTCCAAGCACACGGGACACGGACCCACAGGTTTAGGCAAAACTGTCACGAACCCCGAACCCCGAACCCCGAACCCCAGCGACCGTGACCGTGACCGTGACCAGCGATGAGGCTTGAGGGGTGACTTCAAAGCCGCGGGTGCAGTCGGCGGCCCGAGGGAGGCCGTGGGTGCGACCGGTCGCACGAGGAAAGGGCCGAGTCAGCCGGTCAGCCGGGCGGCGAGCCCGTTCGCGCACCTCGTTGAGCCATGATCATCGCGTCGGTGTGACACGCGCCCGGATTGCGCAGACCTTGCCGACGAAGATCATCGAGACCTTGTAGCCTTGACCGCGCGGGGCGTTAGCTCAACTGGCAGAGCAGCGGACTTTTAATCCGCGGGTTCAGGGTTCGATCCCCTGGCGCCCCACCAAAACCCCAGGTCGAAGGCCTGGGGTTGTTTCGCGCCAAGATCGCGCGTGCACCTTACGTGCACTAAACGATCCGGGGTTGTTCCGGCAGCGCTCCCTCCAGCGCCTCCGCAGCCTGACGGCTGACACCCGTGCGGCCCATATAGACATCCTGCGTCATCGAAGGCCGCGATGACCGAGCCGGTCGGCGATCAGGCGCGCGGTCAACGTTTCCGGGATTTCGAACGGCTCAGGCCAGGTCAACGCTCGGGTCGATCACCCAACGATTGGTTCGCAGCACACGATCGGCAAACGGCGCATTCTGCTGTCCTACAAGGGTGAACCCGAGAGCGCGGCAGATGCCGTTCGACGGACCGTTCGTCACAGCAGGGAACGCGTGCACGAGTCCCCAACGGCCATCGTCGCGAGCTCGTTCGAGCAGCATGCGCGTTGCCCGCTTGGCGAATCCGCGGCCCTGAAACTCGGGTAGCACCATCCAGCCGATCTCAGATACAGGATCGCTGCCTGCTCCGGATTCGCGCGACAGAGCGTCACGTTTCCGGCTACCACTCCAGGAGTGGCCTCATCAGGGATGAATCATCTTTATCCATGCGGAATCGGATGCTGCCTCGTAGGCATGGCGACGGACCTTTGCCTCGATACCTTCACGGGTAACGGTCCACCGAGGTCGGTCATCGTGGATGGATCGCACTGTATCCGGACATAGATCTCGACGTCGCTGGGCTCAACATCGCGAAGTAGCACCCTTGTCCCCCATCCCCGTGACGCGTCCTGGCGTGCCCCGCTACGCACTGGGCATCATGACAAAGATCAAAGAACGGTGTGGGCATTTCATGCACGTGGGCGCCTTACCACGGCCTGGCGAACATGGACGGGGAGGACTTCACGAGCTCCGTGGGCGCGGGCAGCGTCTTCCGGGGTTTCTGACAGTTTTGCCTAGAACTGTCGCGTGAGCGCGTCCGGTCGGCTGCGACAGTTTTAGGCAAAACTGTCAGTCTGCCGAAATTGGCCTGTGGGGTTCGTAGTCAAGTAGGTGGTGGTCATTTCCGTGGTTTCGCGTGCCCAGGTGGTCCAGGTCAGGTCGTCCGGCCAGGCGTCGCAGCTGGCGGCGCGGTGCACGCATGAGCCGATGATGCTGCGCGCGGCGAAGCCGACGGCTTCCTGAGGGCGGGGCCGGGCGATCTCGTCCAAGTGCGGCTCGGCGGAGTCGATGAACGCGCGTTGAATCGTGTCGAGCGCCTGCAGGCCGCGTTCGACGCCTTCCGCGGGCTGGCCGCTGAGCAGCTCGGGGAAGACCCGAGTGCGGGCCGAAAAGGTACGCGCCATCGCTCGGACGAAGGCTTCGACGATGCCACCGAGACTCGGCTCCGCCGTGCGCAGGGCTTCGTCGACATCGGCTTCGAGCTGTTCGAGCAGCTGGTCCTTCACGGCCCCGAGGAGCTGCTCCTTACCGCTGAAGCGACGGTAGATCGCCCCGACGGACATACCCGCGTGCTCGGCGACTCCCGCAACGGTGAAGTCGTCGATACCGCCAACGCTCAGGACGTGCTCGGCCGAGAGCAGCACCTTCTCCAAGGACGCTCGACTACGGGCCTGCTGCGGAGGACGGAATCCGGGCTGGGCGCTCATCGGCACGACGCTACCGCGCGCCTGGCGACCCGCCGCCGCCCCAGCAGATGCGAATGATAATTTCCATTCGCATCCTTGGCGAGAGCGAGTCCGGAACATGGTGAACATCGAGGTGCGCGACGCTTACGTCGATTTCCCGATCTTCGACGCGAAGACGCGATCTCTGAAGAAGCGGGTCCTCGGGAAAGTGGGCGGCAAGATCGGTACCGGAGCGAAGACAACGATCATCGAAGCGCTGCGCGAGATCACGCTGTCGCTGAGCGCCGGGGACCGAGTTGCCCTGGTCGGGCACAACGGCGCGGGCAAATCGACCTTGTTGCGCCTGTTGTCGGGAATCTACGAACCCACCCGCGGCACCGCCCGGATCCAAGGGAAGGTCGCGCCAGTCTTCGACCTCGGCATCGGGATGGACCCCGAGGTCTCCGGGCACGAGAACATCATCATCCGCGGTCTGTTCCTCGGCATGACCCGCAAGCAGATGCAGCAACGCGCCGACGACATCGCTGAGTTCACCGAACTCGGCGACTACCTGCACATGCCGCTGCGCACCTACTCCGCAGGCATGCGAGTTCGTCTAGCCCTCGGCGTGGTCACCACGATCGACCCGGAGATCCTGATCCTCGACGAAGGCCTGGGCGCCGTTGACACCGCCTTCCTCGCGAAGGCCCGGCGACGTCTGGTCGACCTGGTCAACCGCTCGGGGATGCTGGTGTTCGCCTCGCACTCCGACGAACTCCTGCTGGAGCTGTGCACCACGGCGATCTGGATGGACGAGGGATCGATCCGAATGCGCGGGTCCGTGCACGTCGTCACCGCCTACAAGGGGCACGAACCGTACGGGCGCGGCGGGTGAGTGGCCCGGGCCGGGACCCCGCCGGGGTGGGCGGGGTCCCGGCTGGTGGGTTACTCGTGCGGGGTGCTCTCGGGGGCTGTGGATTGGGCCTTGGCGCGGTAGTGGGCGCTTCGGGGGCCGAGGACCACGATCGCCAGCAGGGTGGCCAGGGCCGAGGCGATGAGGACGGCCGACTTGCCGTGTTCGAGCATTATCGGGTTGTCCGGGTAGGAGAGCTCGCTGATCAGCAGCGAGACCGTGAACCCGATGCCGGCCAGTTGGGACATTCCCACGATGTCGATCCAGCTCAGCGTGGGGTTCAGCTCCGCCGGAGTGATCTTGGTGGCCACCCATGATCCGCCCGCGATGCCCAGGAGCTTGCCGCCCACGAGGCCGGCGATGATCCCGATGGAGACCGTGTCGGTCAGCATGCTGCCCAGGTCGGCGAAGACGACTCCCGCGGAGAACAGGGCGAACACCGGAAGCGCCAGGCCCATCACGAACGGGCGCAGGGCGTTCTCGGCGCGGTGACTGGGGTCGACCTGCTCGTTCGCCTGCATCGAGGTGCGCATCAGCATGCCCATCGCCGCGCCCGCGATGGTGGCGTGCACCCCGCTGGCGTGCATCAGAGCCCAGATGACCACGCCCAGCGGCACGAAGACCGCCCAGCTCGGCACCCGCGAACCCAGCCACTTCGAGCTGCGCTGCAGCAGGCCGAACACCACCAGCAGGGCGATCGCGCCGAGCAGCGGCAGCCAGGAGAGGTCATCGGTGTAGAACACGGCGATCACAACGATCGCCGCGAGGTCGTCAACGATCGCCAGGGTGAGCAGGAAGGTGCGCAGCGCGGGTGGCAGGTGCTTGCCGATCACCGCCAGCACGGCCACCGCGAAGGCGATGTCGGTGGCCATCGGGATGCCCCACCCGCTGAGCGCCGGGCCCTGCCCGAAGTTGATCACCGCGAAGATTCCCGCGGGCAGCACGACACCGCACAGCGCTGCGACGATCGGCAGCATCGCGCGCCTCGGGTGGCGCAGCTCGCCGTTGACGAACTCCTGCTTGAGCTCGTTGCCGACGATGAAGAAGAACAGCGTCAGCAGCCCGTCCGCGGCCCAGTGCTGCAGCGACAGGTTCAGGTGCAGCGCCTCCGGCCCGAACGAGAAGTGCCGGACCTCCTCGTAGGAACCCGCCCACGGCGAGTTCGCCCACAGCACGGCCAGCACGGCCGCACCGATCAGCAGGAATCCGCCCACCGCATCGCGCCGCAGCGCATCCAGCAAGCCCTTCACGTGATACCTCCCGGCACGATCGGACCCGCGACACGAAGCGCCCGCGGCGCATCAACGAACATGATCAAGACACAACCTCACCGGCGGCCCGCAGAGCGGCCGCACACCGGCCCCGGCGCAGCGGGGCGAAACCAACGGGGAACGAGGGGCGACGCCGGTCGGGCGTCAGCGACTCCGCTGTGGCGGCGGGCATCCCGGCAGCTCACCGTGCGCGATGTTGCCGAACGAGCTCAACCACCCGTTGGTCCCCGGGTGGCGCAACACGCCCTCGGGGCGCTTCAGCACCCACCGCATCCCGGGATCGTGCTTCCGGGACCGGACCGAAACGCGTCGTTTCCGCACGTCGTGTGCGGGACGTAACGGCCTCCGGTGGATAAACACGTCACCACGGTACCAATACCCCGCCCCAACTTGACCCCTTCCGAGTGACGGTCGGCACACTCCTCCCCTGACCGCGCCTCGGCAGGTTGACAGTTTTGCCTAAAACTGTCCGGGCAAAACGGACATGATCATGCAACAGTTTTAGGCAAAACTGTCAGAAGCGCGGCCGCGGGTCCCATCATGGCCGGTCCCGCGAACGCGCACCCGTTGTTCACCCCGCCGCGCTACCACGGCGCGGGATGCGGCGGCGCGCGGAGCAGCACCTAGTCCGAGCCCGCTTCGGGGTCCCGGCCGGAATCGCTCGGGTCCGCGAGCTCCTCGTCCGGGTGCAGCGGGAGCACCGCGCGCACGCGGTAGCCGCCGTCGTCGGTGTGCTCCGCGCGCAGCTTCCCGTCGGCCGTGGCCACCCGTTCCCGCATGCCGACCAGGCCGAAGCCCGAACTCGGCAGCGCGACGGCGTGCGCGCGCGGGCTGCGCCGGTTCGTCACGGTCACCACGAGCCCGTCCGCGTCCTCGGTCACCTCGACGCGCACCGCCGCGTGCGGGGCGTGCTTGGCGGCGTTGGTGAGGGACTCCTGCACCACGCGGTACGCGGCGCGCCCCACGACGGGAGCCACCTCCGGAACCGGCTCGGGCATGTCGAGCCGGACGTTCCCGCCCGCGCGCACGGCGTCGTCGACGAGATCGGGGATCCCGGCAAGGGCCGGTGCCGCCGCGGGTTCGTCCTCGGGATCATCGCGCAGCGCGCGCAGCATGTCGTGCAGTTCGGACATCGCGGTGACGCTGGTGTCCCGGATGGTCTCGGCGAGCTCACCGCTGCGCTCGTCCGACGCGTTGGCAGCCAGGGCCTCGGCGTGCCGCGAGACGATGCCGATCCGGTGCGCGACGACGTCGTGCATCTCCCGGGCGATCTCGCGCCGCTCCTCGGTGACCGCGCGTTCGGCGAGCAGTTCCCGCTCCCGCTCGGCCTGCTCGGCGCGCTCCCGGTAGTCGGCGAGCGCGCTGACCCGCCCGAACACCCACAGGCCCAGCAGCAGCGGCACGCCGATCGCGAGCAGCAGGATGCTCGTGCCGAAGCCGGGGCTGGCGTGGAGGGCCTCGGGCGGTGCGATGGTGAGCAGCAGGGCGGTCACCTGCACGCCCGCGGCCACCCAGGTCACCGCCCGAGGCCCGCGCCGGCTCGCCACGGTGTACAGCGCGATCTCGGTGACCCCCAAGGCGCTCCGTCCGGTGGGGATCCCCACCAGGGCCGCGATCACCGCGACCGGGAACGGGAAGCGCCGTCGCACCAAGAGCGCGCAGAACCCGACCACCAGGCAGGCCAGCGCGATCGGTGAGGTGTCGGTCAGCCGACCGCCGTGCGAGTAGAACTCCCCGGCGACCGGGGCAGCCGCCACGGCGAGGTCGAACAGCAGGGACCGCGGCGAGCCGCCCCACCACTGCAACCACGAGCGCTGCTGATTCACCGACATCCCGAGCACGTTACGAGCGCAGCCGGTCACGCGTCCCGACGGGTCAGCAGGACCGCCGCTGCGCCCAGCAGGATCGCCGCCAGCACCAGCATCGGCAAGCCCAGGTGCCACTGCGGATCCGTCGTGATCAGCCTGCGCGCCGAGTAGAAGGGTTCCAGCACCACGAGCGCCCACTCCGGCAGCTCCAACCGGTTGATCAGGAACATCTCGACCTGCGGCCACACCACCAGCAGCGCGATCGGCAGCACGGCAGCGCGCACCAGCCCGGCCAGCGCCAGCCCGATCAGCGCGGACAGCACCGCGTACACCAGCGCTCCGACACCGATCACCAGCGTTGTCGGCGCCGTCGGCGCCGCTCCGGACAGCGCCAGGACCAGCCAGCTCACCGCAAGCAGCATCGCCTGCGCGCCGAGCGCCACGGCCCCGACCGCGATCGCCTTGGCCAGCAGCACGTGCGCGCGGGGGCGCACGGTGAGCAGGGTCGTGGTGATCGTGCGGTACCGGTACTCCGTCCCGAAGGAGTTGACCCCGATCGCAGCGATGATCGGCACGAACAGCCACATCACCCCGGCCACCTTCTCGAACGTGATGTCACCGGTGTCCCGCGAGTCGTGCCCGAGCACGGTGACGAGCACCTGCAGCACCACGGCGGCGGCGATGAGCAGCCAGTTGGAGCGCATGGTCCGCGTGGCCACCCACTCGTGGGCGAGCGCGCGCGAGAAACCCGGCGCGCGGTCGGCGGGCGGCAAGGACGCCCGGTCGGCGATCGTCTCCGTGCTCATGCTGCTGCTCCCCGGTAGGTCGTGGCGTTGGCGGTGGCGTGCAGGAACGCTTCCTCGAGGCTGCTGCGGCGGGTGTGCAGCTCGCGCAGCGGCGCGTTCGCCTGCCGCGCCGCTGCGCTGATCGCGTCCGTGTCGGCGTTCTCCACGACGAGCTGGTCGGCTTCCGCCTGCTGGACCTGGAAACCCGCCCGGTGCAACAACTCCCGGAACCGAGCGACCTCCGGGGTCCGGACGATCACCTGGGTTCGGGTGTGCGCGTCGACGAAGTCGCGCACCGGTTCGGCGGCGATCAGCTCGCCCTCCCCGATGACCACGAGATCGTCCGCCAGCTGGGCCATCTCGGACAGCAGGTGCGAGGACGCGAAGACCGTGCGCCCCTCGTCGGCGAGGCCGCGCAGCAGGGTGCGCATCCAGCGCACGCCCTCCGGGTCGAGACCGTTGGTCGGCTCGTCGAGGATCACGTGCTCCGGATCGCCGAGCAGCGCGGTGGCGATGCCCAGCCGCTGCTGCATCCCGAGGCTGAACCCGCCCACCCGGCGGTTCCGCGCCGCGTCCAGCCCGACCAGCGCGAGCACCTCGCGGACCCGCCGCTCGCCGATACCGGCGCCGGCGGCGACCATCCGCAGGTGCTGCTGGGCGGTGCGTCCGGGGTGGGTGGCCCTGGCGTCCAGCAGCGCGCCCACGGTGCGCACCGGGTTCGGCAGCTCCCGGTAGGTCCGGCCGCCGAAGGTGACGCTGCCCTCGCCGCGATCGAGCCCGAGCATCAGCCGCATGGTCGTCGACTTGCCCGCCCCGTTCGGCCCGAGGAATCCGGTCACCACTCCGGGCCGCACGGTGCAGCTGAGGTCGCGCACGACGATCTCGTCGCCGTAGCTCTTGGTCAGTCCTTGGACGGTGATCAACCCTGCTCCTCGATGAAGTCGGAATGGAGTTCCCGCACTTCACCGAGAATCGCGGACCAGGCCCCTCCGCAGCGTCTGACTTCCAGCCACGAGCGAGTACGACTTTCGGGCAGTACCCGTTCAGCAAGGGCGCTGGCGGCCGCATGCGGTGCGGGACGCAACCGGCACGCCGCGGGGGCAAGACGTCGTCGGGCGAGCACGGCCGAACCGCCACGCCAGGCAGGGCTGAAAGCTCTAACCGCTGCGCAGCGGGAGCACGGCGCGCACCCGGAAGCCGTCACCCGCCGGACCCGCCTCCAACGAACCGCCCGCGAGGCTCACGCGTTCGCGCATCCCCAGCAGCCCGTAGCCCGCCCCCGCCTCGCCGGGTGCGGATCCCGGGCCGTTGGCCGCGGTGATGACGAGCTCCTCGCCGGTGGCCTCGACGTCGACCCGGACCTCGGCGTGCGGCGCGTGCCGGGCGGAGTTCGTCAAGGCCTCCTGCACCACCCGGTAGGCGGCGCGGCCGGTCGTGCTCGAGGTCTCGGGCAGTCGCTCGGGCATGTGCAGCCGCACCGGGGTTCCGGCCGCGACCGCGTCGCCGACCAGTCCCCCGATGTCGCCCGCGGTGGGCGCGGTGTCCGGCTCATTCGCGCCGGACGGGCCGTCGCGCAGCACGCGGAGCATCCCGCGCAGCTCGGTGAGGGCCTTGGCGCTGTTGTCCCGGATGAGCTCGGCCGTCTCGGCGGTTTCCTCGTCCTGCGCGTGCATGGTGAGCGCGCCCGCCTGCAACGACATCGCGCTCGCCCGGTGCGCGATCACGTCGTGCAGCTCGCGGGCGATGCGCCGCCGCTCCTCGGCCACGGCCCGCTCGGCGAGCAGTTCGCGTTCGCGCTCGGCGCGTTCGATGCGCTCCCGCGCCGCCGACACCATGACGCCGCGCTGGTGCATCCACAGCCCGAGCATGGCGGGAGTGCTGTACACCGCGCAGTTCACGGCGATTCCCAGCAGCATCGGGAATCCGTGCCAACCGCCCTGCGGGATCATCACGGCGGCCACCTGGCTCCCGATGGTCACCACCCAGGCCGCCCACAGCGAGCGGCCGGGCCCGCGGCGACGGGCGAAGGTGTAGAGGGCGATCAGCGCGGGGACCACCGGCAGCTGCCCGGTTGCCAGCACCGCGATCGCGGTGAGCACCGCGATCCACGGAAAACGCCTGCGCAGCACCAGCCCGATCCCGGACAGCACCGCCAGCCCGATCGGCCAGGCCGACGGCGGATCGATGATCCGGATCAGACCGCTGGTGGCCAGCACCGCCACCAGCAGGTCGAAGAGCAGGGAGCGCGCCTTCCCATCCCACCAGGACAGCAGGCGTTCGCGGTCGTCGAGGGCGGGCACCGGACCGACTCTAGTCCTGGCAGACCGCCCGGGCGTTCGCCTACCGGCCGACGCGCCTACGACCTTCGGCCAAGTCCTCGCGGGCGAGAAGACGGACGCCGCTCGGGCTCCTCGCGGCATAGCGTTCTCCATCGAAAGCAGAACGCACCTCCCGGAAGGAAGACGAACCTGATGACTCCGGCCCTGTCGAACGCGCACTTTCTCGCCGAACCGCAGCAGATCCTCGCGCTGGGCGCCTTCGGGCTGATCGGGCTGGTGGCCCTCGCCTGGCTCGTGCTGTTCGTGGCCGCCCTGATCAGCATCATCGGCTCGCCGCACACCGGCGGGATGAAGCTGGCCTGGCTGGTGTTCGCCTTCGTGGCCCCGTTCCTGGGCAGCTTGCTGTGGTTCGTGGTGGGCCGGGGAGATTCGTACCGGCGCCGCCCGGTCGGCTGAGTCGCGCTACGCCAGTCCCGCGTCGTGGGTGATGATCGCGACCTGAGTCCGGTTGGCGGCGTCCAGCTTGTTCATGATCCGTCCGATGTGGACCTTCACGGTGGACTGGCTCATGTAGAGGGTCGCGGCGATCTCGGCGTTGCTCGCGCCCTGGGCGACCGCGACCGCGACCTCGCGCTCCCGGGCGGTCAGCTCCGCCACCCTGGACTTGGCCTCCTGCGCGGCGGTGCCGCCGGTGGAGAACGTCGACAGCAGCTTCCGGGTGATGCGCGGGGACAACATCGCCTCGCCGCCCGCGAGGGTGTGCACGGCGGCCGCGAGCTCGCGCGGTTTGGTGTCCTTGAGCAGGAATCCGGCGGCACCGTTCTGCAGCGCCGCGTGGACGTACTCGTCCAGGTCGAAGGTGGTCAGCACGGCGATGGCGGGCGGATCGGGCAGCGCGGTGAGGCGCTTGGTCACCTCCAAGCCGCCGACGGCCGGCATCTGGATGTCGGTGAGCACGACGTCCGGGCGGTGCCGGGCCACCAGGTCCACCACGTCCGAACCGTCCGCCGCCTCGGCGACGATCTCGATGTCCGGATCCGCTTCGAGGATCATCCGGATGCCGCTGCGCACCAGGTCCTCGTCGTCCAGCAGGGCCACTTTGATGGGCACCGGTTCACCACGTCCGCGAGTTGGGGAAGTTCACCGGGACAACGGTATACCGGCCGATTCCGGGGCGATGCGGGCCGAAGCATCCGGCGCCATCGCCGCTCGGCGGGACGACCGGACCTCCGGAACGGGTGCCAGGACCAGACCGGTGACCACGAGAACGAGCCCCGCGAGCAGGAGGACGGCAGCCACCGGCGCGCGGCCGCTCCTCGCCGATCCAGTGGCCGATGGCGGAGCACGGCAACCCCGCCCACCACGTGCTGGCGGCCAGATCGGCCTCCGGGCGTTCGGCTGAGCGTGCCGGAGCCACGGCCGCGCGCGGTGGACGACGCCGAGCATCGGGGACACCAGGACCAGCCCGTCCCGCGTCGTCGTGGTGATCATGCCCAGCGAGATCCGGGCATCGCGATGCATATCCACCAGCGCGATGTCCGGCCTCGGCTCTCCGGTGGCGCGGGACGCGCCGAACTGATCGCGGGCTCTCCGGCGTGGCACGGTAGATCCATGTCCGATGCTTCGCCCGGCGACCGCCCCGAGCCCGTGCACCTGCACATCGGGCGCGAAGAGCTCGTCATCCGCCAGCGCTACGAGGTGCTGAGCATCGTCAACGACCTGCTCATCGCCCTGTGGTTCGTGGTCGGCAGCGTGCTGTTCTTCTGGGACTCCACGGTCGAGGCAGGCACCTGGCTGTTCCTGCTCGGCAGCGTCCAGCTGATGATCCGGCCCATCATCCGCCTGCACCGCAGGGTCAAGCTGCGCCGGATCTCCGCGGGTACGCCCGCCGAAACCGCCCGGGACTTCTGAGCGCCCGCTCGACCACGAACCGTCGAGACGCGACACGAACACGTGACCACGACCCACCGGTCAGGTGAGGTCACCGCGCGAAGCGGTCATCGCGGGCAGAATCGGCGCGGCAGTTGTCGGCGAACGCTAAGGACGGATACCCATGCAGCGGACACGCCTGCCCGGTTCGATCTTCGGCCTGTGCGCCGCGAGCGCGTTGCTGGTCGCCTGCGGCGGAGGCGACGCGGGCGGCGCGGGCGGCCAGCAACCGCCCACCGACCAGCAGCAGACCGAGCAGCAGACCAGCGAGGCTCCTGCGCCGGTCAAGGAGACCTCCGGGACGTTCCAGACGTACCAGCCGACCGTCACGGCGATCACCTACGACCCCGATCAGGTGCCGATCGGCTCGCGGATCAAGGTGAACTCGCAGAGCACCGACGGGAAGTCCAAGGTCACCATCGACGTCCAGGGCCTGCAGCCCGACCGCGACTACGGCGCCCACGTGCACGTCAACAAGTGCGGGCAGGACAGCAAGGAATCGGGGCCGCACTACCAGGAGAAACCCGATCCCGTGAAGCCGTCGGTCGACCCGGCCTTCGCCAACCCGCAGAACGAGGTGTGGCTGGACTTCCACACCGACGGCGAAGGCAACGGCCACGCCACCGCCGAGGGCAACTGGAGCCTGGCCACCCGCGACGACGCCCAGTCGGTGGTCATCCACGCGCAACCCACCAGCTCGGAGCCGGGCCAGGCGGGCGACGCGGGCGACCGCCTCGCCTGCATCACGGCGGACTTCTGAGGCCCACCTCCGCAGGTCGTCGCGCTCGGCGGCGGATCCGAGGCCGCCGCCGAGCGGCGGGACCGCACCGGTGCCGCGAGCTCGCGATGCAGGTCACGACCGAGCACGAGCGGGCATCAGGAACAATGGAGGCGATGACCGCTGTGGACCTGCCCGCCAGCACGGGTGCGAGGACGTTGCGGATCGGCCCTCACGAGGCCGATCCGCCGGTGGTGCTCGCACCGATGGCGGGAATCACCAACGTCGCGTTCCGCCGCCTGTGCCGGGAGTACGGCGCGGGGCTCTACGTCTGCGAGATGATCACCAGCCGGGCGCTGGTCGAACGGCATCCGAAGACGCTGGAGATGATCACCTTCGACCCGGACGAGAACCCGCGGTCGATGCAGCTCTACGGCGTGGACCCGAAGACCATGGGCCAGGCGGTGCGGATGATCGCCGAGGAGGACCTCGCCGATCACGTCGACATGAACTTCGGCTGCCCGGTCCCCAAGGTCACCCGCAAGGGCGGTGGTTCGGCGCTGCCGTACAAGCGGCGGCTGTTCGCCGACATCGTGCGCGAAGCCGTGCGGGCCGCCGAGCCCGCCGGAATCCCGGTCACCGTCAAGTTCCGCATCGGCATCGACGACGAGCACATCACCTACCTCGACGCGGGCCGTCTCGCCCAGGAGAACGGCGCGGCCGCGGTCGCGCTGCACGGCCGGACCGCGGCGCAGCGCTATTCGGGCACGGCCGACTGGTCGGCCATCGCGCAGCTCAAGGAGCACGTCACCGAGATCCCGGTGCTGGGCAACGGCGACATCTTCAGCGCCGACGACGCGCTGCGGATGATGCGCGAAACCGGTTGCGACGGCGTCGTCGTCGGCCGCGGGTGCCTCGGCAGGCCGTGGTTGTTCCGCGATCTGCAGGCCGCCTTCCGCGGCGAACCGATCCCCGAGGGCCCGAACCTGGGCGGGGTCGCGCGCGTGCTGCGCCGCCACGCCGAGCTGCTCACCGACCACATGGGCGAGGAGAAGGGCATCCGGGATCTGCGCAAGCACATGGCGCAGTACCTGCGGGGCTTCCCGGTCGGGTCCGACCTGCGGCAGGACTTCGGGAAGGTCTCCAGCCTCGCGCAGCTCGACGATCTGCTCGGCAAGCTCGACCACGACGTGCCGTTCCCGACCGAGGCCGAGGGCCCGCGCGGCCGTCAGGGCTCGGCGGGCAAGGTGGTGCTCCCGGAAGGCTGGCTGAACGACCCGGACGACCTCGCCGTGCCGTTCAGCGCGGAGATCGACTCCAACGGCGGCTGAGGCGTGCGGATCGGGCCGGTAGCTCTCGCGGCACTACTCGCGGTGTCCGCCTGTTCCACACAACCGGACGAATCCGACGCACGACGGGCTGTCCAGCGCTACTTCGCCGAGAACAACGCCGCCGCCCGGCAGGGCCCCGGCGCGCAGCAGGAGTTCTTCGACCGGACCCAGCACCCGGACTACCCGATCGACTGCGATCTCGACGACACCACGGTGCGGCTGGATCCCGCGATGTCCACGCTGCGCCCGGACCCGGGCTGGTCCCCGGACGGCAGCGTGCCGAGGGGACGGATCTGGGCGGTCGGCGTCGAGGTCACGACCCGAACGGACGGCAGCACCAACGGTCATCAGATCGGGTCACAGCACCTCGTCCTGCTGGATGGCAAGACATACGGGTTCGCGCCCTGCCCCAAGCGCTGAGAACCGGCTCCAGCAGGCGGGAAGCCAGCCCCGCGCGGGTGAAAGCAGCCCCCGTCGACGCGGGTTCGCATCCGCCCTCCGAGCGACCGCCGACCGCCCGCCGGGGAACGTAATTGGTTGCGCGCGCAAGGCATTCACCCGATGGCTCGGGGCGGTTTGCGCTCTCGTACCGTGAACCCGACACTGATTTGCTCCTCCGTGCGGGTGGGGCCGACCCGATTCGCTTTCGCATCCACCCCTCGGCCCGGTACACATCTGGACAACCCGTCATCGATCCAGTCGATCGGCGCCCGCCGACCGCTCGGCGCTCGGACGGGCTCAAGCGTTCCGTCACACCTGAGGACACCAACGACGGGAGGTGGGTGGGATGGCCGGACTGCGCAAGAGCTTCACCGGTTGGGACACCACGCCTCCGGCGCAGCGCACACGCGACGACCTGACCGGCGGAGCCGGTATGGCCGAGCTGCACGAGTCGATCGCGCGGCTGCTCGCGTCCCGCAACCAGTGGCGGCAGGCGTATCACCACCTGCGCTCGGCGCTCGACCTGATGACCGCGGGCGAAACGCTCCGCGTGCCCGACCAGCTGCGCCACGAGGTGAACCGGCTGCGGCGGGAGCACGCCGAGGCCCGCGAGCAGAGCCTGCGGGACACGCTCACCACCTGCTACAACCGCCGCTACCTCGACCAGCGGCTCGACGAGCTGCTCACCGAGCGCACCGCTACCGGCGAGGGCCTCGCGCTGGCGCTGGTGGATCTGGACTGGTTCAAGCGGATCAACGACGAGCACGGGCACCTGCTCGGCGACCGGGTGCTGCAACGCGTGGTCGACCTGCTGCAAGAGGCGCTGCCCGAGCGCTCCTTCTGCGCTCGATACGGTGGGGAGGAGTTCGTCCTCGTGCTGCCGGGCGGCCTGCCCGACTTCGCGGTGCAGGTGTGCGAATCGGCGCGGCAGCGGGTGGAGCAGTTCCCGTGGTCGCAGATGGTCCCGGGGCTGAGCGTGACGATCAGCATCGGGCTCGCGCACGAGGACGGCGCCGACGTCGGCCGGGTCTCCGCCGAGCAACAGCTGATCAGTGCCGATGCGCTGCTCTACGCGGCAAAGCGCGCAGGCCGGAACGCGGTCGCCTTCCGAAACGGCGCCGAAGTCCGGTTGGCCGGAGCAGCCGCGGGGAGATCTCGCTCACCCGAGCGCAAGGCGGCCGGCTACTGATCGCTACCGCTCAAAGACGCAGGGTAGAAGATGCCTTGCATTTTGTGGGCCAGATGGCCTATCACGGTTGATCGGGACAGACCAGCCGTAAGCTGGGATCGTGCACAGACCGTAAAGAAGTTGTCAGTCCTATCGTCAGTTCGGGCGATCGGCCGTACTATTTCTAGGGCGCCGTGCGATACACGTCGGGGAGTATCGAGCGCGCCGGCATTACTCGCGAAGCAGTTGTGACTTACGCAGGTGGGAGGGAAGACGCGTGCCGCAGGACCCCCGGCATGGCGAATTCGGGCACCGGCGTACCTCCGACGAGGACTCCGGCATCAGCGGCACCGGCCGCCGCCGTCGCGCGCTCTCCGAGGACGGCACCGGCGGCACCCGAGTAATAGACCTGCTGGCCAAGAACGGCAAGGCCCCCAGCCAAGCAGCCCAGAACTCCGGGCATCGGCGCGCCGCCGAAGCCGCTCAAGCGGAACAGGCGCAGGCGGAACAGGCGCAGGCCCCGCATCCCCAGCAGCCGCCAGCGCCTCCGCAGCCGCCGCAGCCACCGCAGGCGCAGCCGCCGCAGGCAGAGCACTCCGGGCGCCGAGCGCCCGCTCCGCAGGGACCGCCCTCCGGCGAGCAGCCGCAGCCCTGGACCACTCCCGGCTCCGGGCCCCAGCCGGCGCAGCCCTCGGGCCGCAACCCGCGCCCCACGCCGCCACCGCCGAGCGGGCACACCCCACCGCCGGGATGGACTCCTCCCGGCCCCGGACAACGCCCCGCCCAGCCACCAGCCGCCAGCCAGACGCCAGCCGCCGCACCGCCGCGTCCGGTGTCGCCGCATTCCGGTCGCAACCCGCGCCCGGCAGCGCCCGCCGCGTTCAACGGCGAGCCGCCGCGCAGGCCCGAGCCACCGCGCACCAACGGTTCGGACGCCGAAGCCACCCAGATCAGCCAAGCGGTGAGCACCGAAACGCCTCCGCGTCGCGGCCCGCGCCCACCGGCCGCGGCCACCGCCGCACCGGCTCCCGCTCCCGCGGCCCCCGCGCCGGCCCCGGTGCGCCCGCCCGCGGCCGCGGGCGCGGACATGGAGGCCACCACCAAGCACCCGCCGGTGACCGCCCGGCCGCAGCAGGCCAGGCCGCAGCCCGCGGAGGAGGCCGCCGCCCCGGCCCGCCCGGATCCCGCCAAGGCCAAGCCCGCACCCGAGACGCCCGCCGAGGAGACCGCGGCAGTCGGTCCCGCCATCGACGGCTACGCCGAACTCGACGCCTTCGACGATGACGACGAGTACGGCGGCGAGGAGCTCGAGCGCGAGGAGCGCAACAACGACGTCGACCAGATCGACGCCACCCTCGCCCGCTTCTCCGCTGTGCACGACGAGATCGCGGCCGAGGAGCAGAAGCGCCGCGGCAAGCTCTTCGCCAAGCGCAAGGAGCCCGAGCTCGGCACCGACATGCCGTTCGACTTCCACGACAGCGAGGACCGCAGCGGCAAGTCGCGCATGGAGTGGAAGCAGAAGCAGCGCAAGCGGCGCACCAACCTGGTCGTGCTCGCGGTGGCGGTGGTCGTTTCGCTGAGCGTGTTCCTGTCCATCGGCCTGATGTGGGGATGACCTGCGCCTTCCCCGGAGTCGGCGAGGTGAATCACGTGTCGTTCACCCCTGGTTCACCGCAGGTCATTCTGTCCGATTCCCGCTGGCAGTAGGCTGGGGTCATGCGTGAGGCCTACCAGGAACAGCTCGGCAAGCTCGCCGAGGAACTCGCCTCGATGTCGACCATGGTCGGCACGGCTATGGAGCGCGCCACCAAGGCGCTGCTGGACACCGATCTGAGCTTGGCCGAACAGGTCATCGATGAGGACTCCCAGGTCGACGAGGCACGAGCACGAGCCGAGGAGCACGCCTTCGGGCTGCTCGCGCTGCAGGCTCCGGTGGCCGGTGACCTCCGCACCGTGATCGCCACGATTCACGCGGCCGAGGACCTCGAGCGGATGGGCGACCTGGCGCTGCACGTGGCCAAGGCCGCGCGCCGCCGCCATCCGAGCGCGGTGCTGCCGACCGACGTGCAGGCGTACTTCGCCGAGATGGGCAACATCGCGGTCCGGCTGGCCAAGAGCGTCGGCTCGGTGATCCGCTCGCAGGACGTGGAGACCGCGCGCGGCCTCGAGGAGGCCGACGACGAGATGGACGATCTCCACCGGCACCTGTTCACCGTGATGATGAGCCCGGAGTGGAGCCACGGAGTCGCCGCGGCGGTCGACGTGACGCTGCTCGGCCGGTTCTACGAGCGCTTCGCCGACCACGCCGTCGCCGTGGCGCGCCGGGTCGAGTTCATCGTGACCGGCAAGATGCCCTCCACCTGATCCGACCCATCGGGCGCCGCGCGGTTCCCGCCCGGGAACCGCGCTGGGCCGCCGGGTTGGTCACGGTCGGACGATCGGGAGTATTAATAACCGGTATCGGCACTCGTTCGTGCTGATCATTCTGTGTCATGCTCTTTCGGGTGAGAAGCAACCGAACCCGCCCTACCGAGGTGCGCGGTGCGTAAGAGTCCGACCGTGCATCGACGTCGATTGGGCAGCGAGCTGCGGCGGCTCCGCGAGATCGCAGGCCGCACGCACCGCGAGGTCGCCGCTCACCTGGACTGCTCGCAGGGCAAGATCAGCCAGATCGAGCTCGGCCGGGTACCGGTGCGCACCTCCGACGTGCGGCTGATGGCCGAGTTCTACGGCGCCACCGGTGAGCAGCTCGAAGCCCTGGTGGACCTCGCGCAGGACTCCAAGCAGCGCGGCTGGTGGCAGCAGTACCCGAGCACCGCCCAGCGGCCGGGCCTGCAGACCTACCTGGGCCTGGAGACCTCGGCCAAGGCGGTCAGCTGCTACGGGACCGACCCGCTGCCCGAACTGCTGCAGACCGCGGACTACACCCGCGCGCTGCTGACCACCGATGTCCAGGTCTACACCGACGACGAGCTCGACGAGCGGCTGACCGTCACCACGACCCGCCAGCAGCGGCTGCTCGGGGACAACCCGCTCGAGCTGTGGGCGGTGCTGGACGAGGCCGCGCTGCGGCGCACCATCGGCGGCGCAGGAGTGATGCGCGCGCAGCTCGAGCACCTGGTGCTGCTCGGCTACCGGCGCAACGTGACCGTCCAGGTGCTGCCGTTCTCCGCGGGCGGCCACCCGCTGACCGGCGACCGGGTATCGGTCTTCTCGTTCCCGGACGACGCCGACCCGCAGGTCGTCTACCTGGGCGACTCGGCCAACTCCCGCTTCCTGGACAAGGCGGGCGATACCGCCCAGTACCTCAAGGCCTTCGAGCAGGTCTGCACGAGCGCGCTGAGCCCGAAGGACTCCAGCGCGTACATCTCGTCGATCGCCGACGAACTGTCCTGACCCACGACGAGAGGGCTGGGGCCTCCCTCGGGAAGCCCCAGCCCTCTCGCACGTCCGCGTCCGGTCGGGAGGTCAGCCGAACCGGCCGGAGATGTAGTCCTCGGTGGCCTTCTGCGTCGGGTTGGAGAAGACCTTGCCGGTCTCGTCGATCTCGACGAGCTGGCCCGGCTCGCCGACCGCGCGCAGGTTGAAGAAGGCGGTCTGATCGCTGACGCGTGCGGCCTGCTGCATGTTGTGCGTCACGATGACGATCGTGTAGTCCTGCTTCAGCCGAGCGATCAGGTCCTCGATCGCCAGCGTGGAGATCGGGTCCAGGGCCGAGCAGGGCTCGTCCATCAGCAGCACGTCCGGCTGCACCGCGATGGCCCGCGCGATGCACAGCCGCTGCTGCTGACCGCCGGAGAGGCCGCCGCCCGGCTTGTTCAGCCGGTCCTTGACCTCTTCCCACAGGTTCGCGGAGCGCAGCGCGCGCTCGGCGACCTCGTCGAGGGTGTTCTTGTTCTTCTCGCCGGCCAGCTTCAGGCCTGCCACCACGTTGTCCCGGATGGACATCGTCGGGAACGGGTTGGCGCGCTGGAAGACCATGCCGATGGTCTTGCGCACCTGCACGGGGTCGACCTCGTTGGCGTAGATGTCCTCGCCGTCGAGCATCACCTTGCCGTCGACCCTGGCCCCCGGGATCACCTCGTGCATCCGGTTCAGCGCCCGCAGCACGGTCGACTTGCCACAACCGGACGGACCGATGAACGCGGTGACGCTGCGCGCGGGCACCTGCAGGGTCACGTCCTGCACGGCGTGGAACTTGCCGTAGTGCAGGTTCAGGTCTTTTACGTCGAGACGCTTGGCCATTGTTGGAGTCCCTACTTCGTCTTGATCGCGAAGACCCTGGACAGGGCGGTCGCGCCAAGGTTGATCAGCATGATGACGAGCACGAGGGTCAGCGCCGCGCCCCACATCCGGAAGTCGCCGGCCTCCGTGCCGGTGCTCCGTTCCATGTAGATGGTCAGCGGCAACGAGGCCATCTCGCCGTTGAACAGGTCGAAGTTGATCGAGGACGAGTACCCGACCAAGATCAGCAGCGGTGCCGTCTCACCCAGCACTCGGGCAAGACCCAGCATGATGCCGGTGAGGATGCCCGACAGCGCCGTCGGCAGCACGATCCGCACGATCGTCTTCCACTTCGGCAGACCCAGCGCGTAGGCGGCCTCCCGCAGCTCGTCCGGCACGATCAGCAGCATCGTCTCGGTCACGCGGACGACCACCGGCAGCATCAGCAGCAGCAGCGCCAGCACCACCGCGAAACCGCTGCGGGTGAAGCCCATCGTGGTGATCCACAGCGCGTAGATGAACAAGCCCGCCACGATCGAGGGCAGACCGCTGAGGATGTCCACCATGAACGTGGCGACCTTGGCCAGCTTCGAGTTCTGCCCGTACTCGACGAGGTAGATGCCCACCATCACGCCGAGCGGGACGGTGATCACCAGGCACACGATCCCTTGCATCACCGTACCGGCCAGGGCGTGGTAGATGCCGCCGCCGAAGTCGTTGGGCAGCAGACCGTTGAACGAGTGCGTCCACCAGGTCCCGTTGAACAGCGGCTGCAGCCCGCGGGACAGCAGCGTCCACAGCACCCACAGCAGCGGGATCACCGCGAGCACGAAGGACACGGTGAACAGCACCGTGGCCAGGTTGTTCTTCAGCTTCCGCCCGAGTCCGACGCTCTGGAACGCGGGCGGTGTGGCGAGCTGCTCCAGATCCGCAGCGTCGGTCCTCATGACTTCCCCTTAGCGCTGGCGGAGCTCTCGATCCAGCGGGCGAGCGCGTTGACCGCGAAGGTCAGGATGAACAGCACCAGGCCGGCCGAGATGTAGGCGCCGACCTTGAGGTTGTGGTTGAACTCGGCGGCACCCAGCGCGATCTTCGAGGCGAACGTCGCACCACCGTCGAAGAGGCTGTACCCGGGCGGTGCGCTGGTGTAGCTGAGGATGATGGTCAGCGCCATCGTCTCGCCCAGCGCGCGGCCGAGACCCAGCATCGAACCGCCGATGAAGCCGTTGCGCCCGAACGGCCACACGGTGGTCCGGATGACCTCCCAGCGGGTCGCGCCCAGCGCCAGCGCACCCTCGATCTGGGCGCTGGGGGTGCGGGAGAAGACCTCGCGGGTGACCCCGGTGATCGTCGGGATGATCATCACGGCGAGCACGATGCCCGCGGTGAACACGTCCTTGCCGGAACCGAGCTGGTTGATGTTGCCGTCGCTGAAGATCGGGATCCAGCCGAGGTTCTGGTTGAGCCACGCCGCCAGCGGCGACAGGAACGGGCCCAGCACCATGAAGCCCCACAGGCCGTAGACCACCGACGGCACCGCGGCGAGCAGGTCGACGAGGTAGGCGAACGGCCGGGCCAGCACGGTCGGCGCGTACCGCGTGAGGAACAGGGCGATGCCGCCGGACAACGGCATCGCGATCACCAGTGCGAACAGCGAGCTGGCCACGGTGATCCAGGCGAGGTCGAGGATGCCGAAACGCAGGTTTTCGGCCTCCCGGGTGTTCCACTCCCGGGAGAAGAGGAAGTTCACCTCGTCGACCCGCAGCGCGGGCACCGCGCGGATCAGCAGGAAGATGCCGATCGCGGCGATGAGCGCCACCACGAAAGCGCCGGAGGCGGTCGCCAGCGAGGAGAACACCTTGTCTCCCACGCGGAACCTCTTGCCCGCGGAGATCTCTGGAGCGGAAATGGGGGCCTCCGGTCCGGGACTAGGCGCCGAAGCGCCCCGCAGCGCACCGTTGTCGGTGTCCGCGGGGCGCTGATCGGCTCTCGTAGAGTCGGTCACTGCTGGTTGCAGCCTCTCACTAAATCCGTTCGACCCAGTGTTCGCCCAGGTAGAGCGCGAACCAGGTCACTCTCAGGAGATGGCGTTGACGGCGTCGAGAACCCGCTTCTTGAAGTTCTCCGGGAGGGCGACGTAGCCGGCCTCCTCGAGCTGAGCCGGGTCCGCGTTCGCCGCCACCTTCAGGAACGCCTTGACGGACTTGGCCGTCTCCGGGTCGTAGCCCTTGGAGCAGACCAGCTCGTAGGTGTTCAGCACGAGCGGGTAGACGCCCGCGTCCTGGTTGCCGTAGATCGACTCCAGGTTCACGCGCAGGTCGTGGCCCTCACCGGAGATCTGGGCCTCGTCGATGGCCTTGCCGACGGTCTTGGTGTTCAGCTCGACCGGGCCGCTGCCGCTGTCCAGCTTGGCCACGCCAAGGCCCAGGTTACGGGCGAAGGACCACTCGACGTAGGTGATGCCGCCCTCAGTTGCCTCGACCGACTGCGCCACCTGGTCGGAGCCGTCCCGGCCCTGACCGATGCCGGGGCCGCCCTGGAAGATCTTGCCCTCGCCGGAGAACGCGCCGTTGGTGGCGGTGCTCAGGTACTTCTGGAAGTTGGACGTGGTGCCCGACTCGTCGGAGCGGTAGTACGGCACGACCGGGATGGACGGCAGGTTGGCGTCCGGGTTCAGCGCCTTGATCGCCGGGTCGTCCCAGGTCTTGATCTCGCCCATGTAGATCTTGCGGATCAGGTCGGGGTTCAGGACCAGGTTGTCCACACCGGGCAGGTTGTAGGCCATCGCGACCGGGCCGAAGACCATCGGGATGTTCCAGGCCGGGTTGCCGCCGCAGCGCTCGGCGGCCTTGGCGACCTCGCCGTCCTCCACGCTCAGCGGGGAGTCGGAACCGCCGAAGTCGATCTGACCCGCGGTGAAGCCCGCGACGCCCTTGCCGGAGCCGGACTTGGTGTAGTTGACCGTCTGGCCTTCGCACTTCTGGCCGTAGTCCCGGGCGAAGAGGTCCATCGCGTTCTTCTGCGCCGAGGAGCCTTCTGCGGAGAGGTCCTTGGTCCCGCACTCGACCTGGAGGTTGTCCAACGCCGGGTTGCCGCCGCCCTGCGGAGTGTTCTGGTCCGTTCCGCAGCCGGCGAGCACGAGCGCGCCCGCGGCGAGGATGGCGTACGCAGCTCTGTGCCGCTTGATCTTCACGTCGTTCCTCCAGCTAAAGAAACACATTGCGGGTGCGCGGCCGTGAGCCGCGCAGGCTCGTGCTTGCCGCCGAAAGAGACATTAAGCAGTACGAGTGGACATGCCCCCGCATCGAAGTGAACGAGAGGTGAACATGGCACGCTAAGTAAGCAGGAACACATTCCATCGGGCGACCGATGACTTGAAGATCAATTTCTCCGCTAACTCAGAGCGACGGACGCTCAGCGTCCGAATTGCACGTCCGTGTCCCACTTGCCGAAGCCCAATCGCTGGTAAACCCGTACAGCGGGGACGTTGTCGGCTTCCACGTAGAGCATCACTCGACTACGTCCAGTGTCTCGCAGGTGCCGCAAGCCCGCCACTGTGAGTGATCGACCGAGGCCGCCGCCCTGAGCGTCCGGGTCAACCCCGACGACGTAGACCTCGCCGGTGCCGTCCGGGTGAACCTTCGTCCAGTGGAAGCCGAGCAGCTGCGCCCGCTCGTCGACCGCCAGGAAGAAGCCCGCCGGATCGAACCAGTCCTCGCCCTCCTTGGTCCGCAGTTCCTCCTCGGTCATGCCGCCCTGCTCCGGGTGCCAGGAGAACGCCTTGTGGTTGACCGCCACCACCGCGGCCTCGTCTTCGCCCGGCGAGAAGGTGCGGATCGACACGCCCTCCGGCGGATCGGCCTCGGGCAGTTCCGGCTCGGCCAGCTCGCGTCCCATCCGCCACAGCTCGCGCGGCCGGTGCATGCCGTAGCGCTCGGCCAGGCGCAGCGCCCCGGGGTGTTCGCCGTGCGACCAGATCCGCAGGCGCCCGGAGTCCTCGGCCGGCTCCGCGCTGAGCTGGGCGCGTTCCAGCAGCGCCTCGACCAGGCGGGTGCCCGCGCCCTGGCGCCGGTGCTCCGGGTGCACGGCCAGCTCGGCGACGAGCTGACCCGCCGCGTCCTCGTGCTCGGTGTCCAGGTGCGCGTAGGCGATCAGCGTCCCGCCCGCGTCGCGCACCACGAAGTGCTCCGAGCGGACATCGGCCTGCACCGGCTCGATCTGCTCGCTCAGATCCCGATGCGCCTTGAGCCGCAGGATCACGTGCTCCCCGACCGGTGCGACGCCGTCCGCCGCCTCGGTCGTGTCGAGCAACCGCATCACTTCGGAGGCTTCGCTACCGTCCAGTCCATTCCGCCAAGTCAGCTGCACGCCGTAGACGGTACCCACGCGAAGCCGCGCGGACCGCCGCGCGGCGGGCGAGAGGGAGCCCACACGCGCGAAAGCGGTCCCGATCGACCGAACGATCGGGGCCGCCTGCGGGCCTGGTGCTACCGGCCGACCGTCTCGGTCTGCTCGACGGCCTCGGCGAGCTGCAGCTCGTCGGCCTCCTCCGCGGCGATCGGGGAGGTGGTAGAGGGCTTGGTGCGGCTCGACGGCCGGACGAACTTGTAACCGACGTTGCGCACCGTGCCGATCATGGAGTCGTGCTCCGGGCCGAGCTTCGAGCGCAGCCGCCGGACGTGCACGTCCACCGTGCGAGTACCGCCGAAGAAGTCGTAGCCCCAGACCTCCTGCAGCAGCTGAGCCCGGGTGAAGACCCGGCCCGCGTGCCCGGCGAGGAACTTCAGCAGCTCGAACTCCTTGTAGGTCAGCTCGAGCGCCCGGCCCTTCAGCCGCGCGGTGTAGGTGGCTTCCTCGATGGACAGGTCGCCGACGGTCAGCGATCCGTCACCGCTGCCCGCGGCGCTGTTCTGGCGGCCCAGCAGCATGCGCAGCCGGGCGTCGATCTCGGCGGGACCGGTGGTCGGCAGCAGGATGTCGTTCACGCCCCACTCGGGGTTGACGGTCACCAGACCGCCCTCGTTCACCAGCGCGATCACCGGGACGTCCCCGGCGGCCAGCAGTCGGCACAAGTTGCGGGCGCCCGCCAGGTCGGCGCGGGCGTCGACGATGATGGCGTCGTGGGTGCCACCGGACAGGATCGCCCCCGGGTCTGCGGGCAGGACGCGCACGCGGTGCGGCAGCAGCGCCAGCCCCGGCAGCGCCGCCTCGCATCCGGACTCACCGGTCAGTAGCAGTAGCTCGGAGCTCATCTGGGCCCTCCATCTCCAAGGCGGCAGCGACGGCAGCGAAATCAGGGAGCGCACGTCGTGCGAAGAACTCGGCGCCGTTGCCTTTGGATGGCTAGGAGAATAACCGACACTGCGCGGAAAAACCCAGGTCCGACGGAGGGCATCACAATTGTGAACAGCGACGGTCCCTTTGTTACGGGCGTGTGTCACGTCACCTTGTCCGCCGAGGACGGCACGCGGATCTCCGGCGCGCTGCACCCCGGTCCCGGGACGTCCGCGCCCGCTTTCGTGCTCGCCCACGGTTTCACGAACCACATCGGAAAGCCCAGCGTGCGACGCGTCCTCTCGCGACTCTCCCGGCGGGCGCCGGTGCTGGCAGTCGATCTTCGCGGGCACGGCGGATCCGCGGGTCGCAGCACCGTCGGCCCGAACGAGGCGATGGACGTCGACGCCGCCGTGGCGCACCTGCGCGGGCTCGGACACGAGCGCATCGTCACACTCGGGTTCTCACTGGGCGGGAGCGTGGTGCTGCGCCAGGCCGCGCTCGGGACCCCGCCGGACGCGGTCGTGTCGGTGAGCGGCCCGGCCCGCTGGTTCGTGCGCGACACCCCCGCGATGCGCCGGGTGCACTGGCTGCTGGAACAGCCGCACGGCAGGCTCACCGCCCGGCTGCTGGGAGTCCGCCTCGCCGGGCCCTGGCCGGCGGTCCCGGTCTCGCCGATCGAGCTGGCCGCCCGCGTGCGGGTGCCGCAGCTGATCGTGCACGGCACCGACGACCACTACTTCCCGCTGGCCGACGCCCGGGCGCTGAGCGAGTCCGGTGGCGGCGAGTTCTGGCCGATCGAGGGAATGCGGCACGCGGAGAGTTCGACCACTCCGGAGTTGGTGGACCGGATCGCGGAGTGGGCGATGGATACAGTGGAACCACCCGATCGTGGATCGCCCACGACGCCGCAAGGATCCGACCCGACAGAACGGACCCACGCGTGAAGAAGCTCGCGATCACCCTGGTCGTGGTCATCGCCCTGCTGGTCGCCGCGGACTTCGGTTCGGCGGCGGTCGCCGAGTACCAGGTGTCCAAGCGCGTCGCGGAGCGGCTCAAGCTTCGGGACAACCCGGAAGTCCAGATCAACGGGTTCCCGTTCCTCACCCAGGTCGCCGCGGGCGACTACCGGGACGTGCGGATGAAGGCCGACGCGGTTCCGGTCGGCCCGTTCAACCAGCTCGGCGTCGAGGCCGACCTGCACGGCACGAAGGTCTCCACCGCCCAGCTCATCCAGGGCACCGCCGACCAGGTCACGGTCGACCACCTGGTCGCCCGGGTGAAGCTGCGCGCCTCGGACGTCGCGCGGCTGATCGGCATCCAGGACCTGACGATCGAGCCCGCCACCAAGGACGCGCTCGCCGACGACGACGGCAAGGTCAAGCCCGCCGACGCGAAGCTCGCCGAGGGCGACGACCCCACCAAGGCACTGGTGCGGTTGTCCGGCACCGTCAACATCGCGGGCTCGGACAACAAGGTGCAGGTCATCTCGGTGCTGTCGCTGGCAGGCGAGAAGATGAAGATCGAGCCGCGCAAGCTGGAGCTGAACAACAGCACCTTCGGCGAGATCGATCTGCCGCCGCTGTTCGAGCGCTCGGTGCTCGAGCAGTTCAAGACCACGCTGGACCCGGGCATGCTGCCCTTCGAGGTCCAGCCGACCGGAGTGCGCGCCGAGCGCGGCGCGCTGGTGGTCGAGGGCACCGCCGACAACGTCGAGGTGACCGGCAGCGGAGTGAAGACGGGATGAGTCCGGGCGTCTGGGCGTTGCTCATCGCGGTGCCGATCGCGCTGGCGATCGGGCTGCTGTGGCGCGCCCGGCAAGGCGCCGTGCGCACGAGCGGAACGGAGGTCACGGTGGCGCAGTTCCCCGAGGGGCTGAGGCAACGCCTGCCCGCGGACGGCGACGCGCGGGTGACGCTGCTGCAGCTGTCCACCACGTTCTGCGCGCCGTGCAGGCACACCCGGATCGTGCTGGCCGACTACGCCCAGCGCACGGAAGGCGTCCAGCACGTCGAGGTCGATCTCACCGACCACCCGGACTGGTCCACGCCGCTGCGCGTGCACACCACGCCGACCACCCTGGTGCTGGACTCCGCGGGCACCGAGCTCTTCCGCGTCGGCGGGGTCCCGAAACCGCAGGCGCTCACCGAAGCCCTCCAGCCCTACCTGAGCTGACTCCGCGACGCGCCGGACATCTCACCTAGTGAACTCGCTTCCCGGTGATCGGTCTTCGCGGTAACCTCCGGGACGTGCACGTACTGCTGACCCGTAGGCGCGCGGTGGATCTCTGCCGCGTGGGCAGCAGCCTGTGTTGCTGGCACTGACCGGGCGGTAGCGCGCACCACTTGCACGTCCACGTCGCGACACGCTGCGCGCTCATCCGCCTGACGGACTCGGCAGCCGAAGTCCAGTCAGACGTCAGGAAGGCCCCGCAATGTCTGTCACGACGCTCGACAACAGAGGCGTGCGTTTCACCGCCGCGATGACCAGCGTGATCCTGGCCATCGGCCTGGTCACCGGCAGCTGGCGGGTGATGGCTGCGCAGACGGTGCTGTTCGCCCTGTGCGCGTTCATCGGCCTGCAGCTCAACCCGTGGGGCACCCTCTTCCGCAAGGCCGTGCAGCCGAGGCTGGGACCGATGAGCGAGGCGGACCGCGAGGACGCCGCGCCCGTCCGCTTCTCGCAGGGCGTCGGTTTCGCGTTCGCCCTGGTGGCCACCGTCGGCTACGCGGCGGGCTGGATGACGCTCGGCATCGTCGCCAACGCCTTCGCCTTGGTGGCGGCGCTGCTCAACGCGGTGTTCGGCTACTGCCTCGGTTGCCAGATGTACTTGCTGATCCGGCGGTTCGCCCCCGCCGCTACAGACCCCAGCTGAACCATCCTTGAAGATCAACGAAGGAGTCGCTCGATGAGCCGCGAAGAGGTCCTGGTCTCCGCCGAGTGGGCCGAAGAGAACCTGAACACCGACGGAGTCGTGTTCGCCGAGGTGGACGAGGACACCACCGCCTACGACGGCGGCCACATCCCCGGGGCCATCAAGCTGGACTGGAAGAACGACCTGCAGGACCACGTCCGTCGTGACTTCGTCAGCCGCGAGGGCTTCGAGAAGCTGCTGTCCGCCAAGGGCATCAGCAACGACGACACGGTGGTGCTCTACGGCGGCAACAACAACTGGTTCGCCGCCTACGCCTACTGGTACTTCAAGCTCTACGGCCACGGCGACGTCAAGCTGCTCGACGGCGGTCGCAAGAAGTGGGAGCTCGACGGCCGCGAGCTGACCAAGGAGGAGCCGAACCGCTCGGCCACGAACTACAAGGCCCAGGAGCCGGACACCTCCATCCGCGCCTTCCGCGACGAGGTCGTCGACGCCATCGGCAACAAGAACCTGGTCGACGTGCGTTCGCCCGACGAGTTCTCGGGCAAGCTGCTGGCCCCGGCGCACCTGCCGCAGGAGGCCGCGCAGCGCGGTGGCCACATCCCGAGCGCGATCAACGTGCCCTGGAGCAAGGCCGCGAACGAGGACGGCACCTTCAAGTCCGACGAGCAGCTCAAGGAGATCTACGGCGAGGCCGGCCTGGACACCTCCAAGGACACCATCGCCTACTGCCGAATCGGTGAGCGCTCCTCGCACACCTGGTTCGTCCTCCGCGAGCTGCTGGGTCACACCAACGTGAAGAACTACGACGGTTCCTGGACCGAGTACGGCTCGCTGGTGGGCGTGCCGGTCGAGAACCCGTCCGAGGCCTGAGCCAGGCAACCCGAGGAGGAGTTTCGTGATGGATGGATGCGGAGCACCGCAGCAGTCGGCCACCGCTGTCGACGAAGCCACCGACCAGGTCGTCGTGGCAGGCAAGGTCCGGGCAGGGGGAGAGCCGGTCGGCGGGGCTTTCGTCCGGCTGCTCGACTCCTCCGGTGAGTTCACCGCGGAGGTCGTGAGCTCCGAGGAGGGCGACTACCGCTTCTACGCCGCTCCCGGCGACTGGACGGTCCGCGCCCTGCACCGCAGCGGCAAGGGCGAGTCCGCTGTCAGCGCGGGCAGTACCGGCGTGCACGCGGTGGACATCGCGGTCGCCTGACCACCTCAACGCGAGAAGTGGGGGCCGGCACCAGGTGGTGCCCGCCCCCACTTCTGCGTCCACCCCGGCTTCCTCTCCGCTCGACCCCGACACCCCACGGCCGAACGACCCCACTTCAGCTGAAACCCACCAGAACCCTCGAAAACGCGACCCCGAATTCCAGGGAATTCGGGGTGGTCAGTGCTTGGTGCGGAGGAGGGCGAAGGCTCTTTGGTCCTTGTCCTGGTCCCTGGGGTTGGAGGCCTCCTGGCAGCCGACCGTGGTGAAGTCGAGGACTTCCCAGCCGGTGCGGTCGAAGAGGCGGCGCAGGCCGGTTTCGCTGAAGATCCAGAAGTTGGTGGCGTCGTCGTTGGCCTCGGTCGGGTCCAGCAGGTACGCGACCGGCTGATCGGCGATCGGCGTGCCGTCCGGGGCCTGCTGGGCGATCCGGGTGGACACGAAGCACAGCTCGGCTCGCCCGGCGAGGCGCTCGAGGGCCAGGAACGGGTTCTTCAGGTGGTAGAGCAGGCCGAGGAACAGCACCGCGCCGTAGCGCTCCGCGGGCAGCGCGAACTGCGAGTCGAGGTCGAACTCGTGCACCTCGACCGGAAGCCCCAGCTCCTCGGCCAGCCGGCGCGCACCGCGCAGGCCGTTGAAGTTGGTCGGCGGGTTGTCGATCAGGTCGACCTCGCAGCCGAGCTCATCGGCCAGGAAGAAGCCGAAGTCGCCGTCGGCGGCACCGATGTCCGCGATCCGGGTTCCCGCGATCTCGCCGAAGATCTCCCGCCGGTCGCCGCTGAGCAGGGCGTCCAGGTGGAAGATGTTGGCCATCGTGTCGTACGGGTACCAGCCGAAGTCGGGGGGAGCGATGCCGTCCTTGCGCGCGAGCAGCTCCTCCCGGTAGGCCAGCGCCCGTTCCCGCAACGTCTCGAAGTTCATGTGATTCCCGTCAACACTCCTGCCCGGCGGGGTTCCTCCGCCGGTGATCAGCGGCCCGATGCCGCCTTCCGGACCAGATCATGCCGCACGCCACAGTCGCACGAGCACGGGTCGCGGTTATCCTTTGCCCGTGGATTTCCTGGACTTCTTGCACTACGGCCTGGTCACTCTCGTCGGCGTCGCCGCTATCGCGACCCTCTGGTTCGCGTGCTACGTGGTGTACCGCCTGTACAACGACTGATCCGGCCCGTGCCGCAGCGCGATCCGGGCGGCGCCCGGTGCGCCAGACTGGTTTCAACGCGTCTTTTTGCAGGTTGTAGCCTTACTGGCGATGACCGAGACGCCGAATCAACCGCAGCCCGGCAGCGGCGATGCCGCAGTGGCCGCCGCCGCGGAACGAGCCAAGAGCACCGCGCACCGCAACATGCCGGAGTTCGACGATCTGCCTGGCGAGGGCGACACCGCCAACCTGCGGATGGGCCCGTCGCTGAACGACGCCTGCCTGGCGCTGCTGCCGCTGGTCGGCGTGTGGCGCGGTGAGGGCGAGGCCAACCACCCGTCGATGGACGAGAGCTACCGCTTCCTGCAGCAGATCACGATCGCGCACGACGGTCGCCCGTTCCTGACCTACGAGAGCCGCGCCTGGCGCCTCGACGGCGAGGGCGGCAACGTCGTCGGCCCGGCGTTCCGCGAGTACGGCTTCTGGCGCCCGCAGCCCGACGACAGCATCGAGTTGCTGATCATGCACCAGACCGGCAACACCGAGATGTTCTTCGGCAAGCCGCAGGGGCAGACGACCTGGCACTTCGGCACCGACGCGATCATGCGCACGCCGACCAGCGACGAGGTCACCGCGGCCAGCCGCCTCTACGGCATCGTCGAGGGCTCGCTGGCCTACGTCGAGGAGCGGGCGACTTCCGAGCACGAGCTGCAGCCCCGGTTGTCCTGCAAGCTGGACCGCGTCGTCGGCTGACGGGCCCGCCGACGACGGACCGGCCCGCGGCGGATCAGTAGTTCGACTCGTAGAGCCCGACGATCTCGTCGTTCAGCGCCTCGTCGACCTTGATCGCGGTGCCGTCGATGTCGTGCACCCGGGTGATCCGGCGAATGCTGGAGGCCAGCCACACGCCGTCGGACTCGAACAGCGCCGAGGTGGGGAAGTCGACCACCTCGGTGCTCCAGCCCGCCTGCTCGGCCGCGCGGAACAGCGCTCCCTGCGTGGTGCCCTGCAGGATTCCGGAGCTGGGCGGCGTGGTCAGCAGCTTGCGGCCCTGGGCGAGCACGACCGTCGAGGTCGGTCCCTCGAGCACCGTGCTCTCGCTTGAGGTGAAGATGACGTCGTCGGCGCCCCGGCTCTCGGCCTCGCGCAGCGCGGCCATGTTCACCGCGTAGGACAGCGTCTTGGCCGACAGCAGCAGCCACGGCGCGCGGTCCATCAGATCGGTGGAGACCCCGCGATCCAGCGTGACGACCTGGACGCCCTCGTCGCGCTTGCGGCGGGTCTCGGCGCCGACCTCCTGGCCCATCGCGAAGGCGCTGGGCGTGCCGTCGCCCTCGTCGATGCCGCGGGTGCACACCAGCTTCAGCCCCATCTCGGGGTGCTCGTCCCACGGCCAGGCGTCGATCACGGCCTGCGCCCCGCGCTCCCAGCTCGCGCGCTCCGGCAACGGCAGCTGCATCAACCGCGCCGAGCGCTCCAGCCGATCCAGGTGCGGCCCCAACTCGCGCGGCTGCCGCGACACGACCAGGATCGTTTCGAAGATCCCGTCGCCCCGCAGCACACCGAGGTCATCGGCCCGGAACAGCGGGGAGCGATGATCGACGACGTTTCCGTCCAGAGTCGCAAGTACACGCATGCCGGAAGCCTAGAACCTCCACCGCGCTGATCACCGGAGAGCCCCGGGGAAGTTCGCGCGGCGAACGGCAGCCGCGCCCGGCGAACGCGCCGGGCCGGGCACCACCCCGGCGGAGTTACGATCGAAGTGTCGTTGAGCGTGGAGCATGGGAGCCGGCATTGAGCGACCAGGGATCGCTGCGCAGCACCTTGCACGAACGCGGTATGCGCATGACGCCACAGCGCCAGCTGGTACTCGACGCGGTGCGCGAGCTGGGGCACGCAACCCCCGAGGAGATCTGCAAGAAGGTGCAGGGCACGGCAGCCACGGTCAACATCACGACCGTCTACCGGGCGCTGGACCTGCTGGAGCAGCTCGGCCTGGTGCGGCACACCCATCTCGGCCACGGCGCGCCGACCTACTCCGCCGAGGAGCACGAGCACGTGCACCTGGCCTGCCACCGCTGCGGGCGCATCGACGAGGTGGCCATCGAACTGCTCGACGACCTTGCCGAGCTGCTGATGTCCGAACGCGGCTTCGAGCTGGACCCCACGCACCTCGCGCTGTCCGGCACCTGCCGGAACTGCCGCGAGGCCGACTGAACGCGACACGAAATCAAGGAGCGTCGAATGAGTTCACCCCTGCTCGACCTACCGGGTGCGGTACCCGCGCCGGAGGACGCGGTGGACGTCGGCGTGCCATGGCATTTCGGCGACCCGTTCGCGGAGCAGCGTTCCGCGGCGCGCAGCGCGGTGCTGGTGGACCGCTCGCATCGCGAGGTCATCGCCGTGCCGGGCGAGGAGCGGCTGAGCTGGCTGCATCTCGTGCTCTCCCAGCACCTCACCGAGCTGCCCGACGGGCAGGGCACCGAGGCCCTGGTGCTGGACACGCACGGCCGGGTGGACTGCCACATGATGGTCGCCCACCACGACGAGGTGGTCTACCTCGACACCGATCGCGGGGCGCACGCGACCAGCGCGCTGCCCACCATCGGGGTGGACGGCAAGCAGACGCTGTTCGAGTACCTCGAGGCGATGCGCTTCTGGTCCAAGGTCGAACCGCGCGAGGCGACCCCCGAGTTCGCGGTGCTGACGGCGATCGGGCCGGACGCGGCAGGCATCCTGGCCGGGTTCACCGAGGTGCCCTCCGCGCCGTACGCGGTCAGCGGGTTGCCGGGTGGCGGGTTCGTGCGCAACGTCCCGTTCCGCTCGTTGCAGACCTACGACCTGCTCGTTCCCCGCGAGTCGCTGGTCGACTGGTGGCTCAAGCTCACCGACGCGGGCATCCGCCCGTCCGGCACGCTGGCCTACGAGTCGCTGCGGGTCGAGGCGCTGCGCCCGCGCGTCGGGATGGACACCGACGACCGCGCGATCCCGGCCGAGCTCGGCTGGGTGCACACCGCCGCGCACGTGGCCAAGGGCTGCTACCGGGGCCAGGAGACGGTCTCGAAGGTGCACAACGTGGGCAAGCCGCCGCGTCGCATGATCCTGCTGCACCTGGACGGTTCGGTCGAGGTGACCCCGGAGGACGGCGACCCGGTGCTGCACGGCGAGCGCAGGGTCGGTCGCGTGGGCAGCGTGGTGCATCACCACGAGCTGGGGCCCATCGCGCTCGCGCTGCTCAAGCGCTCCGCACCGCTGGACGCCGAGCTGATGGCGGGCGACCCGGAGGAGGAGCGCTCCGTCGCCGCCGCGGTCGACCCCGATTCGGTACCGCCGGACAGTGGCGAACCGCCCGGCCGAGTGGCCGCGGACCGGCTGCGCGGGCGGTGAATCACCCTCGGTTGACACAGCGGGTATTCATTGGGGCACGACCGTCGCCCGATCGGGGACATTGGGAACCCCGATTTTGGGGCTTGCGTCGCACCAGTGTCGTAACGACATCACCCGAAATGTTGGCTAGCTCGACCAAATTGCCGGAGGATGGCCACGTGATCGAAGTCCGCCCGGGTGGACGGCGCCGCATCGACAGGGTCCTGTCCCCGGAGTACGCCAGCGAAATCGAGGGGCGCGCGCTGGATGAGGTGCGCGACCTGCGGGACGAGGCCGCCCAGGAGGAGACCGACCTGTCCTACCTGCGCCGGGTGCTGCACGCGCGGATCGACATCGTGCGCGCCGAGCAGCGCCGCCGCGGGGAGAACGGGTCGGCGACGGTGGTCGAGCAGCTGGTCGCCATCCTGAGCGACAACGCGGTGGGCCCGGCAAACGGTTCCGGCCGGTACCAGACCACCGAACCCTCCCGGGCCGAAGCGCACCGCAGGCACGTGGAAGCACTGGTGTCCGACGTGGACCTGTCGGACGTGATGTCGCTGTCCGATGAGAAACTCGATCGGGCGTTGAGCGCCTACACGGCCGAGGAGGACTCGGTCTCCGGCCGCCGCCGCGAGGTGCAGCAGGTGGTCGACCGGCTTAACGCCGAGATCGCGCGTCGCTACCGGGAAGGTGCGGCATCGGTGGACCAGTTGCTGGCGGAGGAGCGGGACAAGCAGTGACCCATCCGGTACCCCTCGTGGAGATCGTCCGAAGCGGCCTCCGGGAGGGGATGCACCACGGCGACGTGGTGGTGCTCGACCCCGACGGCTCGACGCGGCTCGCGCTGGGCGACGTCGATTCCCCGATGTACCCGCGCTCGGCGCTCAAACCCGCGCAGTCGGCGGGCATGCTGCGCGCGGGCCTGGAGCTCCCCGCCGAGGACCTGGCGCTGGCCACGGCCTCGCACAGCGGCGAGGAGGGGCACGTGGCCGCCGTGCGCGCCCTGCTGGAGCGGTTCGAGCTGAGCACCGCCGACCTGCGGTGCCCACCGGACTGGCCGATGAACGAGGCGGCGCGGGACGCCCGGGACGCCAAGCTGCGCGTCACGATGAACTGCTCGGGCAAGCACGCCGGAATGCTGGCCGCCTGCGCGCGCAACGGTTGGTCCACTTCGGACTACCTGGCGATCTCGCACCCGCTGCAGCGGACGATCGCTTCCACGGTGGCCGAGATGGCCGGCGAACCGATCGCCAACACCGCGGTGGACGGCTGCGGGGCTCCGCTGTTCGCCGTCTCGCTGACCGGGCTGGCCAGGGTGTTCCAGAACCTGGTCGGCGCGCACCGGCCGGTGGCAGAGGCGATGCGGGCGCACCCGTGGCTGGTGTCCGGCACCGGCCGGGAGGACGCCCGGCTGATGCCCGCTGTGGACGGCCTGGTGTCCAAGATCGGCGCCGAGGGCGTCTTCGCCTTCGCGCTGCCCGACGGCCGGGCGGCCGCGATCAAGATCTCCGATGGGGCCGACCGGGCCCGGCTGCCGGTGGCCGTGGGCGTGCTGCGGCACCTCGGGGCCTCCGGGGATCTCGACGACCTGGCCGAGCTCCCGGTCTACGGCGGCGGTGAGCCGGTCGGCTCGGTGCGGCTGCTGCCGGGCGCCCTGGAGTCCTGAGCCGCCACTTCCCCCCGCGCCGCCCGGTCGGCGCGGTGCTGCCTTCTCAACGACCGTTCCGCTGAGTACGCTCATATCCTGATACGGATTTTCCACATTCTGGGAAGGTCGTGAGATGGGCGCGCAGTCGGACACCTACACCCACGGACACCACGAGAGCGTGCTCCGGTCGCACACCTGGCGGACCGCGCGGAACTCCGCTGCCTACCTGCTCGACGACCTCGCCCCCGGTACGACGCTGCTGGACATCGGCTGCGGACCGGGCACGATCACGCTGGACTTCGCCGAGCTCGTCGCCCCCGGCCGCGTGCTCGGCGTGGACAACTCGAGCGCACCGCTGGAGATCTCCCGCGCGGCCAGCGCCGAACGAGGCCTGGACAACGCCGAGTTCGCCGAGGCGGATGTCTACCGGCTGCCCTGCGCCGACGACTCGTTCGACGTCGTGCACGCGCACCAGGTGCTGCAGCACCTCACCGACCCGGTGCGGGCGCTGCGCGAGATGCGCCGGGTGTGCCTGCCCGGTGGCGTGGTGGCCGCGCGCGACGCCGACTACGGCGGGATGCGGTGGTCGCCGGACAACCCCGGGCTGGACCGGTGGCTGGAGCTGTACCGGGCCGTGGCGCAGGAGAACCGGGCCTTCCCGGACGGCGGCAAGCAGCTCAAGTCCTGGGCGCTGCGGGCGGGGTTCTCCGAGGTGGATTGCAGCGGCTCGGCGTGGATCTTCACCACGCCCGAGGAGCGGAGCTGGTGGGGCAACCTGTGGGCCGATCGGATCCGCAGGTCCTCGTTCGCCGAGCAGGCCGTCGGCTACGGCCTGACGACCCCGGAGGAGCTCGAAGAGCTGGCCATCGCTTGGCATGCCTGGCGGGATGCCGAGGACGGCTGGTTCGCCGTGCTCAACGGCGAGATCCGCTGCCGCGCCTAGGAGATGTTTCGTGATGCGGCGGGGCCGCCGGCTCAGGTGCGGGACTCAGCTCGCACGGCGTCTCGGACGTCGCCGGGCGAGGACGGCAGCAGCGCCGCGCATCGAGCCATGCTCACGTCGCGGATCCCGAGCCCGGCAGCGTCCGAGGCCACGCGCACCGCCGCGCGACCGAAACCGCGGTCCATCGGTAGTGGATCAGTTGTGGCGTTCTCGCGCCGCGAACTCGGCCCAGAAGTCGCGGAGGCGCTCGTAGAGCTCAGCGACCTCCTCGCCGTCCTCGGCCTCCATCGCGTCGACGATGGCGTGCACGTCCTCGGCCGAGCTGTCGGCGTCGAGGTCGGCGTCGCTCATCAGCTTCACCAGCCCGCCGTAATCGAGCTCGACGGCGCTGTGCGGGTGGAACCGCTCCAGCCACCGGCCGGTCTCGTGCAGGATCTTGGTCGGCCCGTCGTCACCGATGGACTGCTGGGAGACCGCGTGCGCGCGCGCCACCCGGCGCCGGGCGTCGGCCATCGCCGCCCGCCAGCACACCCGCCGGCGTCCCGGCTCGGAGAACACGCAGCGCTCCTCCGGGTCGACCACGACGAACCAGGGCAGCGGCACCGTCCAGGTCGCCGAGAGCACGTGCACCGCGCTGTCGGACAGCTCGGTGACCACCTTGTTCGCCTGGTTCTTGGCGGTCTCGGCGGACACCTGCAGCGCCGCCATCCGCAGCGGGACGTCCGAGTCGCCCAGGAACCCGACCAGCGCGGCGGCGGCGCGACCGCGCACGTCCATCGGACACACGAGCGGACCGGGGCCGACGGAGGCGGCCGGGCCGGTGGGCACGTCCTCGGGATCGAGCTCGAGGACACCGCTGGTCCGCTGCCCCTTGCCCTCGGCGGTCTCGCCGGGGAGCAACCGGGGCGGCGCGGCGAGCTGGCTGCGCAGCCACTGGTCCTGCTCCCAGCTCCCCGCGTCGAAGGGGTCCACCGGACCCTTCTCCAGCGCGGCCGCTAGCTCGTCCCGCAGCGGCTGCTCGAACGACGACAGGGGCTCGTACACGCGCAGATAGGCGACGAAGGACTCTGGCACAGCGAGCATGGTGTCATGCGGGACGACCCGCGGGAACGCCCGACTCGCGCACTCCCGGGAGCGCGATGCTCGACATCCACGTGCGCTATTCCGAAATGCCGGCGGCGACCGAGGGAAGGTGTGGGTGGGTTCCTGACACTGAGTTCGCCGAGTTGATCGAGCTGAGCGTCACTCGTCCAAGCCGGTGCCTGTCAGGAGATGGCCCGCTTCCAGCTGTGGGTGCCGGTCGGGTCATCCAGACACACGGTGTGTGCTCCTGATTCGACGGTGAGCCCGAACCGGGGCCAGTCCGGGCTGCCCGCGTTCTCCCACTCGGCGAAGGCGTTTTCGATGGGCTCCCAGAGCCTGCAGGGGCCGGATTGGATGACGTCGCGTTGGTTGCCGGTGCCGGTTTCGCAGACCTCGGCGCGGGAGCCGTCGGGGGTGGTGATGGTCCACCAGGTGTAGCCCTCGCGAATCCGCAGGCCGACCTGCACACCAGCGGGTAGCTCGAACGATGCCATGAACCACGGGACGGTGTGGCCCCACGGCTGGCCGGTGATGCGGGTGGTTGTGTGGTGCAGCTTGTCGTCGTCGCGCCCGGACCGCGCGGTGGGTGCTGTGGTGTTCTCGGTGCGCATGGACATGAATTCCGCCCAGCCGGGCACGAACCTGCCCTCGGCGGACTCCGGGCCGGTTCGGTGCAGCAGCACCAGGTTGCCCGCACCCCGGTTGACCTTCAGGTCAGCGAGGATCATCCCGCCTGGAGCCAGCTGGGAGATCCACTCGGCCGGGATCGTCGAGACAGCGCAGGTCGCCATGATCCGGTCGAACGGCGCTGCTTCAGCGAAGCCCTCGCGCCCATCTCGGGTGTCCAGGGTGGGCTGCATCCCCAGCGATGCCAGGCGGTTGGCGGCGGCTTCGACGAACTCGATGTCTACGCTGTAGACGTTGCTGTCGCCGAGGTAGGCCGACAACAACGCGGCGTTGTATCCGGTACCGGTTCCCACCTCCAGAACTCGGTGTCCTGCCTGGACGTCGAGGATTTCCAGCATCCGCGTCATCAGCCCCGGCATCGACGATGACGAAATGCCGAGCTTGTTGTCGTCGAGCGCAGTGAACAGGCCCTTGTTCGAGTAGATGGCTTCCCAGCCCTCATCGGTGCTTGCATCGACCTGCCGCCAGCCGTCCGGATCCTGGAGCCAGAAGTGAGGGACGAACACGTGGCGCGGTACTTGCGTGAACGCCTTGATCCACGCTGGCGAGTGCAGCTTCCCGGCGGCGATGAGCTCATCAGCGAGCCGGTTCACGTCGCGGTTCCAGTCCCTCACGGCGTCTCCCCAGTCAGTAGCAGGTCGGCGAGTTGTCCGGTGATATCGACACCGGTGTGGTGTTGCAGCCAGCCGTATTGACCGGCCGGGTTGATCTCCAGGAACGTCCACTTCCCATCCGGGCCGATCACGAAGTCCAGGGCGCCGTAGGCCAGATCGAGCCGTTTCATCAGGTCGCGGATTCCGGTGGCGACGTCGGCGGGGAGTTCGATCTCCTCGTACCGGTTGGTGGGGTAGTCAGCGCGCCAGTCGATGTGTCCGGCATCGCTGCCCGCGTAGATACCGAAGGCGTTCAACCGGTGCCCGACAACGATCACCCTGGCCTCGAAGCTCTTCGGCGCCCATCGCTGGAACAGGTGCGTGGTGTGCTCGACGCCCCGAAGGTCGTCCAGGTCCTCGGCGGTCAGGGGCTGGGTGGTCATCGACCGTCGCACCCCGTCCTCTACCAGCGAGCCCATGCCCATCAGCTTCGTGACGGTCGGCCCGCCGGTGGCGAAGGAGCGCACGGCGCGTTCGGTGTTGGTCACGACCGTGTCCGGCACGTCCAGACCGCAGGCGGCGGCCAGTGCGAGTTGGGCGGGCTTGTAGGCGGCATCGGCCATCCGCGAGGGGTGGTTCACCCACAGCACCGGCAACGACGCCAGAACCCCGCCGAGCCCGTACTTGGCCTCGATGGCGGCGTGGTGGCGTTCGGTTTCGGTCATGGCCTCCGGGAACCGGTACGCGGCCGGCGACCGGTACCAGATCGCCGAGACGCTGCCAAGCTCGACGGTGCGGTGCGGGATGGCTAGGGTGCCGGTCCACCGGCCCCGCGTCAGCTCCGCCTCAAGGCGGAGCTGGCGCGGGAACCAGGCGGTGTCGATCCGGTGCACGACCACCTCCCGGTCGGTCAGCGCTCGCACCATCGCATCAGCGGTGTGATCGTCCTCGGCGGCCAGCATCAGAATCGACATCGTCGTTTCTCCTGGTTAGTCGTTGATCCAGTCCTCGTTGGCGCCCTCGTCGCCGTCCTGGTCGGAGACCGAGTGGGCGGTGGGGTCCGCGGCGACCAGCGGGGCGCCGCTGGCGTCCAGCGAGTACTGGAGGTGCGGATCAAAGGTTCCGGTGGGGCGGTTCCCCAGCTGCCTGCGCACCGGCTCCGTGTGCCGCAGATTCCACGGGCGCACGCCCGGCGCCGATGGGCTGTCGGTGTTGCCACCGGTGGCGTTCGTGCGGGACAGCGGGAATTGGCCGGAGTACGGGGCCAGCGGGTCGCGGGTGAACGTGTCGTTGTCGACCATCGCGGTCATCTACAGGTCTCCTCACCTGGTCGAACCGTTGTCGTGAGCGTGCTGGGCGGTGTCGGTTGTGCGGCACCTCCAATCCGGTCGATGTACGGGGTGGATGCCTCGCCTGATGCGAGGCCGGGGTCAGGCCGTGGAGGGATTCGGCCTCTCCGCACCAGGCGAGGCGGTCTCAGTAGCCTTCGGATTCCAGGCGGGCAGCGACGCAGTCCTGGCAGGCCCGTGCGGAAACCACGCGGTTCGAGGTGCCCGCGTTGAGGCCGCAGAGGGTTCGAGCTGGCGCCTCCGGCGACCGCTCGTGAACCTGCCCGTCGTGGGCGGTCCAGACCTCGGCGCACTCCGTTGCTGTGGTGGTCGGCGCGCTCATAGCGCACCCCCTCGGGGGAGGCTCCAGCGCTGCGCGAGGGTGCCGGCGTAGTCGCTGATGCTGGCCGTCACGCAGGCATCGCAGCCCGCAGCGGGCCGGGTTCCGCAAGCCCCGACTTGCTGGCCGCAGTAGGTGCGTAAAGTTCCAGCGTTGCGGATGTGCACGCGCCCGTCCGGGCTGGTCCACGTCCCTCCGGGCTGGAGTCCGTCACCAGCACGAACCGGAATCGATCTGGGCATGCGCTTAACGTGTTCGAACACCCACGGTTCGCGCATCGATATGCGCGGGACGGGAATCTCCCCGCTTCGTATGCGCATCGCGCATACGGCTCTCAGCTGGTCATATTCCGGTATGCCTCGCGGAGTTCACGCGCTTGGGGCATTCCTCGCCCGGTGACGGCGCGCACGACCTCGGCGGCGCGCCAGTGGTTGGAGGGAACCACGCTGCCGGTGCGCATCGCGGTCAACGCTGCTTCGGCCGCCGCCGACACGTCGCCGGTTTTGACCTGCACGAGCGCGAGGTCCAGGTAGGCGCTGGCCAGGCGCCGGGGCCAGCGGCCCGGTTTCCCGGCCTGGGGTCGCAGCTGCTCGATGACGTTCTCGGCGTGGCCGGCTCCTGCGGGGTCGCCGAGCCAGGACAGGGTGGTGGCGGTGTAGGCGTTGCGCTTCGTTCCGTCGTAGCGGTAGTGGTGCTCGCGCTCGTCAGCGTCGAGCACCGGCAGGTCGGCTGCCAGGGAGTTCACCGCTTCGACGGCGCGGTAGGTGCCCTCCGCGTCGCCGAGGCGTGCCAGGACGCGCCCCTGCTGCGCAGCGGCCTGGACCTCGATCGAGGAGCCCGCCGGGGCGATGGCGCGGGCTGATTTGGTGAGGTCGTGGGCGCGATGGAGGTTCCCAGCGGTGAGCTGCCGCCACGCCTCGGTTTCGGCAACCCACGCCCGGACCTCTTCGTGGCCGACTTCTCGAGCGAGGGACGCAGCAGTGTCGAGACGGGCTGTGGCAGCCGTGTTCTGGCCGACGTCGATGTGAAGGGTGGCGGCCAGCAGCGAGCACCAGGCCCCGGCCGCGACCAACCTGCGGTGCACCGACAGCGACAGATTGGGGCCATCGAGGAGATCGGAGACGTACCCCAGGTAGCCGGTGACGTGCGGGAGCAGTTCGACGGGCGCGGCGGAGGGGTAAGCGATGGCCATCCGGTCGAAGCCCTCCTCCAGCTGGACGAGGGTGGCGCTTCCGACGTCGGAGGCTTCGACGCGGCGGGCGAGTTCGATCGCGGCGAGTTCGTCAGCTGCCCCACCGCCAGGAGCGGGGAGCGTGGTCGCGGCGATGCGCAGTTGGTCTCCCAGAACGTCGGCGAGCACGTCTACGACCTCCGGACTGGGCTGGTTGCGGCCGGATTCGTACTTGCTGAGGGCTGGCTGCCCGACGTGCGCGCGTTGGGCGAGGTCGGCCTGCGTCCATCCGCGTTGCGTGCGCAGTTCTCGCAGCACGCGCCCGAAGTCGGACATCGGTGTGCACCTTCCCCGCCGCTCTCCCGCCGAGGCCCCAGGCTGCCCGAGGGGCACTTCCTCCGGCGGGAGGCGAGATCAGGCTACCGAGACACCGCGAGGCCCGGACAGGATTGTCAGGTCCTCCCGGTGGCCAGGTCTGCTCTCGGACTTTGGTGGGTTCGGGTCCGGGCGGCAGACCTCGTGGTACCGGAAACCGTTGATCGCGGACGCGCCTCGACCCCTGCTCCGGCGGTACGAGTGCCACGTCACCCAAGACACGACGTCCAACTCCGGGCACCACGTCGCGTTCAACCGCCTCGGCACGGTACGGTAGTTACAGGAAACGTTGTCGAGATCATGCGGGGCCGACTTTCCCCTGTCCGCCCCGCACACCCTGTGCGAGGGGGTCGAGCCATGGGGCGCGGCCGGGCTAAGGCCAAGCAGACGAAGGTGGCCCGCGAGCTTAAGTACAGTTCCCCGGACATGGACATCGAGGCACTACAGCGCGAGCTGTCGTCCTCGGAGTCCGGCGAGTGGTCCAGCGAGGACCGCGATGACTCGTACGACGACGGGTACGACGACTACGACTACGGTCGACGCTGACCCACACCTCCACGGAGAGCGGCGGTTTTCAACGCTGTTCGCTCGATGGCGAGGTGCGTCACGAGTCGTTCGTTCACCCGGTGCGTGAGCGGCCAGAGCATGACACGAGTGGCGTTGCCAACCGGCAACGCCACTCGTGTCTGTTCGCACATCCGAAGCCGCGCAGCTGAAGCGGCGAGGTGCTGACCGGTCGCGGAACGAACCCAAGCGATCGAACCCACGCGGGTTCTCGCGGCCCGGCGCGGAGCCGGCGACGAGATCTCAGTTCCCGCTGGCCGGCCCCGCGAATCACGGGACGGGACGATAAAGGCCGGCGCGTGCGGGCCGCCTCTCGGCGGATGGCGCTGCTGGGCTCCAGCCGAACGGTATTCCCAGCAGGCGATAGTTGGAGCCCGGGGGCACGCGCACGACGCCGGCACCCCGAACAACGAACCGGGGGCGGGGATGATTCCCGCCCCCGATCACTCGATCGTGTCGATCACGCGCTCAGAACCGGGGGTGGTCGCCCCGCAGCACGACGCGCTCGTCCTCACCGGTCTCCTCGCCGGACTGCTTGGTGACCTCACCGAGCACCCACGCGGGCACGTGCCGCGCGGTCAGCACTGCCAGGGCGCGGTCCACGTCCTCCGCGGTCACCACGGCGACCATGCCGATGCCCATGTTGAAGGTCTGCTCCATCTCGGCGGGATCGACCCTGCCGCGCTGGGCGATCATCCGGAACACCGGGTCCGGCGTCCAGGTGCCGCGGTCCAGCTCGGCCATGAGACCGGCGGGCAGCACCCGAGCCAGGTTCTGCGCCAGCCCGCCGCCGGTGACGTGCGCGAAGGTCCGCACCTCGGTCTCGGCGGCCAGCGCCAGGCAGTCCTTGGCGTAGACGCGCGTCGGCTCGAGCAGCTCCTCGCCGAGGGTCCTGCCGAACTCCTCGACGTGGCCGTCGAGGGGCATCCGGGCGATGTCCAGCAGCACGTGACGGGCCAGCGAATAGCCGTTGGAGTGCAGACCGGAGGCGCCCATGGCGATCACCACGTCACCGGCGCGGACCTTGTCCGGGCCGAGCATCCCGTCGGCTTCGACGACACCCACGCCGGTGGCGGAGATGTCGTACTCGCCCGGCGCCATCATGCCGGGGTGTTCGGCGGTCTCACCGCCCAGCAGCGCGCAGCCGGCCTGCACGCAGCCTTCGGAGATCCCCTTGACCAGGTCGGCGACCCGTTCCGGGACGACCTTGCCGACGGCGATGTAGTCCTGCAGGAACATCGGCTCGGCGCCGGCGACCACGAGATCGTCGACGACCATGGCGACCAGGTCGATGCCGACGGTGTCGTGCTTGTCCATCGCCTGCGCGACGGCGAGCTTGGTGCCGACGCCGTCGGTGGAGGAAGCCAGCACCGGCTCCTTCCAGCGATCCAGCTTCAGCTGGAACAACCCGGCGAAACCGCCGAGGGAGCCGAGCACCTCCGGCCGGGTCGCGCGTTCGGCCCACGGGCGGATCTTGTCGACCGCTTCGTCACCCGCCTCGATGCTCACTCCCGCTTCGGCGTAGGTGGCCTTCGGGGTCTCGTCTTGCTCAGACCCTGAGAGCAGGTCTTCGGACACGACTGGGCTCCACATCTCATGCTATTGATCGGTTTCGCCGGGCGACGCCGCCGACGGATGGCCCCTCAAGGCCGCTGCAACGCGTCCGCCGCACCATAACCGCTGGGAAGCACGGGCTCGGCGGGACCGGACACGCCGCGTTCGGTGCCGTCGACGCCTTCCAGCAGGTATTTGCCCAGCTGCTCTTCCTCGGGCAGCGGGATGGGGTACTCGCCGTCGAAGCAGGCCGCGCACAGCCGGGAACCCGGCTGCTCGGTGGCGGCGATCAGGCCGTCCAGCGACACGTGGCCGAGGCTGTCCGCGCCGATCGAACGACGCACCCCGTCCATGTCCAGGCCGTTGGCGACCAGTTCCGCGCGGGAGGCGAAGTCGATGCCGTAGAAGCACGGCCACTTCACCGGCGGCGAGGCGATGCGCACGTGCACCTCGACCGCGCCCGCCTCCCGCAGCATGCGCACCAGCGCGCGCTGGGTGTTGCCGCGCACGATCGAGTCGTCGACCACGACCAGGCGCTTGCCCCGGATGACCTCGCGCAGCGGGTTGAGCTTGAGCCGGATGCCCAGCTGGCGGATGGTCTGCGAGGGCTGGATGAAGGTGCGGCCCACGTAGGAGTTCTTGACCAGACCGTTGCCGTACGGGATGCCGGAGGCCTGCGCGTAGCCGATCGCGGCCGGGGTACCGGACTCCGGAACCGGGATGACCAGATCGGCGTCGACCGGGTGCTCCTTCGCGAGCCGGCGGCCGATCTCGGTGCGCGTGCTGTTCACCGAGCGGCCGGAGATCGTGGTGTCCGGGCGCGCCAGGTAGACGTACTCGAACACGCAGCCCTTGGGCTTCGGGCTGGCGAACGACTGGGAGCGCAACCCGCTGGCGTCGATGGCGAGCAGTTCACCGGGTTCGACCTCGCGGACGAAGCTCGCGCCCACGATGTCCAGCCCGGCGGTCTCGCTGGCGATCACCCAGCCGCGCTCCAGCCGGCCGAGCACCAGCGGACGCACGCCCTGCGGGTCGCGCACCGCGTAGAGCGTCTCCTCGTCGCAGAAGACCATGGAGAACCCGCCGCGCACGGTCGGGAAGAGCTCCATCGCGGCCTGTTCCACGCTCTTGTCCGCGGACCTGGCAGCCAGCAGCGCGGTGACCAGGTCGGAATCGTTGGTGGCCCGGTCGCAGCCGCCCGCCGGGGTGGAGGCGTTGGCGAGATCGCCCTTCTCCGCGTCCACCCGCTCGGACAGCTCGGCGGTGTTGACCAGGTTGCCGTTGTGCCCGACGGCGAGGCCGCGGCCGACGTTGTTCGTGCGGAAGGTCGGCTGGGCGTTCTCCCAGGTCCCACCGCCGGTGGTCGAGTAGCGGCAGTGCCCGATGGCGACGTGCCCGTGCAACGAGGCCAGCGTCTGCTCGCTGAATACCTGGTTGACCAGGCCCAGATCCTTGTAGACCACGACCTGGGAGCTGTCGCCGACGGCGATGCCGGCCGCTTCCTGGCCGCGGTGCTGAAGCGCGTAGAGGCCGTAGAAGGCGAGCTTGGCGACCTCTTCGCCGGGAGCCCACACGCCGAACACGCCGCATTCCTCGCGGGGAACATCGCGTTCGAGGGCCTCAGCGGATGTGCCGATAGTGGGGAAGGGCAGGTCCGTGGTCGTGCCGGGGTCAGCCGGCCGGTCGGTGTGCACCGAGAACTCCTTGGAGGACGGAACCGGAGTTACACCTCAGTGTAAGACGGTCGAAACCTCACGACCCCACGCCCGCTGCGTGTCGGCCATCTCATCACGCCCAGTATCCCCCGCGGCACGTGCCGAGAAACACATCCGCGCTCAGAATCTGACCAGCGGAAGCCAGGGCGACACGTCGGCGCGGGCGCCGGATGCGGTCAGGGCGCCGGTGGCGGTCGCGTCGGCCCAGGAGAGCTCACCGGTGGCCAGCAGCAGCCAGGTCCGCGGATCCGTCTCGACCACGTTCGGTGGCGTTCCCCGGGTGTGCCGAGGCCCTTCGACGCACTGCACGGCCGCGAACGGCGGCACCCGCACCTCGACGCTGCTGCCGGGCGCCACCTGCTCCAACGTCCGGAGGCTCGACCGCACCGCAGCGGCCTTCTCGGCCCGAGAGGGCTCGGCGCCACCCTCGAGCCACCCCCGCACGGCCAGCACGGCCTCCCGCACCTCACCGGGATCAACCCCACGACGAGCCATGCCCAGAGCGTACGTCTGACAGTTTCGCCAGCGGAGCTTCGGTTTGCGGTGCGCGCGGCGGTGCCGGTGGCGGAACCTCGGACGCCGCCGGGCTGCGGGATCCGCGACTCGAGCAGCCACGACCTCGAGCGCCGGAGCCTCACAGCTTCATTGCAGCATACGGCAGCAGCCGCTGTATCAGGTGTGGGACTCGGCCTGCGCCGCCGCGGGTTCTGACGCGTCGTGTGGCGAGGACCGCCGCGACGCCGCGTAGGTTGGCTGCTCGAGGAGCGGATCCCGCAGCCACACGGCGGGTCAGGTTCCGCTCCCGGCACCGCCACGCGCACGGCACTGGAAATCCCCTCAGGCAAAACTGTCAGAGCGGCGTCCGAATCGATTCACAACCAGCCGAGCTTGACCGCTTGCATGCCCGCCTGGAAGCGGGTCTCCACGCCGAGGCGGGAGATGAGTTCGCGGACCCGCCGATGAGCGGTGCGGGCGCTGAAGCCCATCAGACGGCCGATGGTGTCGTCGGTGGCCCCGGAAGCGAGCAGCGAGAGTATCCACCGCTCCTCCTCGGTCGGCCCCAGCTCGTTGCCCTCGAGGTCCTCGTCGGCGGTGAACGGAGCGGCGTAGCGCCACAGGTCCTCGAAGATGCGCGCGATCGCGGCCAGCATCGCCGAGCTGCGCACGACCACGGCGCTCTCCACCGAGGTCTCGGTGACCGTCAGCGGCAGCAGCGCGATCTCGTTGTCCACCATGATCAGCTTCGTCGGCGCCACGTGGATCACCCTGGCCTGCTCGCCCATCGCGACGAGCTTGGTGGTGATGTCCAGCTGCGGCGACCTGGCCAACGCCGACCGGTCGTAGAGGACCTGGTAGCGCACGCCCTCGGCGAGCTTGCGCGACTCCAGGGAGTCCAGCGTTCCGGTCTGCACGTAGGGCGGTTTGGCCACGCCCTGCACCAGGTGCGTGGCGCTCGCCTGCAGTTCGTAGGCGGCCCAGCCCACCCGCTTGGTGCCGTGCACGACCTGCAGCACCCCGCCGTTGCCCGCCCGCGCTGCGCGCGCGACGGAGGCGACCTGCGCCTGCACCGCTCGTTGGCCGACCGACTCCGCCGGTGATTCCCCCGGTTCGGGGACCTCCGGAGCGGACTGGGTCAGCTCCTCGGTGTATCCGGGCATCACGGCACATCCCTCCTCGATGTGCCCTGGCGGAACCGCGGCGGTTCCGCGGACACGGGACTCCCCTGCTGCTGGCAACGTATCCACCTGAATCGATCGCAGGAACCGACTTTCGCAGGATGGGAACCCGCGAACCCACGAATACGCTCGTTCAGCCGATTCAGGCCGCCCCCCTTGCGAACTGATCAGAAGCGTCGCGGGCCCTCCCCAAAGCCGGGAAGGGCCCGCGATCGCGATTCCCGCTCAACCGATCACAGATCGCCGATCTGCAGCAGGTCGGCGATGGTGCCCTGCGGAGCGTTGGTGACGACGTCGGTCGCCGCCTGCCCCTGCAGCGCGGAGATCACGTCGGCCGGGGCCGCGCCCTGGTTGGCCGCGAGGTAGAGCGCGCCGACACCGGCCACGTGCGGGCTGGCCATCGAGGTGCCGCTCATCGCCTCGGAGCCGCCACCGGGAACGGTGGAGACGATGTCCACGCCGGGGGCGTAGCCCTCGACGGTCTCGCCGAAGTTGGTGAACGAAGCGGAGCCGTCGTTCTGGTCGGACGCAGCGGTGGTGAACACGCCCTCGGCGCTGGCCGGGGAGACGTTGGCCGCGTCCTGACCCTCGTTGCCCGCGGCGACGGACAGGAAGACGCCGCTGTCGACCAGGCTGGTCGCGGCCTCATCGATCGCCGGGTCCTTCGGGCCGCCCAGCGACATGTTGGCCACCGACGGGCCCTGGTGGTTCTGCGCGACCCAGTCGATGCCACCGACGACCTGCTCGGTGGTGCCGCTGCCCTGGTCGTCCAGGACTCGCACGCCAACCAGGTTCGCGCCCTTGGCGACGCCGTAGGTATTCGAACCGATGGTGCCCGCGACGTGGGTGCCGTGGCCGTGCTTGTCGATGCCGTCGCCACCGGTGGCGTCGAAGCCGACCTCGGCGCGACCGCCGAAGTCCGGGTGGCTCGGGTCGATGCCGGTGTCGATGATGTAGGCGGTCACGCCCTCACCGGTGCCCGCGGGGGCGTAGTTGTCGTCCAGCGGCAGGGACGGCTGGTCCAGCCGGTCCAGGCCCCACGAACCGGCGGCCGAGGGCTTGGCTCCCGGCTCGACCTCGACGTGGTAGCTCTGCGAGACGTTCTCGACCTTGTCGCTCTCGCGGACCGTTTCCAGCTGGTCCTGGTTCAGCTTCGCGGAGAAGCCGTTGATCGAGGCGCTGTAGGTGTGCCGGGCCTGCACGCCCAGCTCCTTGGCGATGCCCTTGGGGGCGATGCCGTCCTTGAGGTTGACGATGTAGACGTCCTGAGTGCCCGCGGTGGACGCACCCTCCGGGTGCATCGCCAGCGGAGCCAGCTCCGGCTGCGGTTGCGCGCCGGCGGGAGCTCCGGCGAGCACGAGCGCGGCTGCGGCGACCCCTGCCCCGGTGCCGTAGAGCAGCTTCCTCATGCGTTCCCCTCCTTCAGCGGTTCCGCTCGGGTGGGGCCGAGCGGAGATTCCGGAGCGGAACGTAACTAGTCAGCCCACTCTTCTGGGCGACGTTGGCGATTTTGCGCCAACCAATCGGACATCGGGGTGAACGCGTTCCCAATTACCCCCGAGTAACCGGTAATGAGCAGCCAAAACAGCGATCCGCGCAAGCCCCCGGACGCACCCTTCGGGCACAGCTCTCCCAGCCCGCGAGGGGGCGGGAATAGTAACGGAGAGTGCCTACGAGCGCGTCGTCCTATCGGGTGGCGGCAACCCAGCGGCGGAGGCGGAGCCGGACCGATTCGACGTACTCGGACTCATCGGCGCCGTCGGGATCCATCGCCGCGACGCCGTGCGTCATGCCGTAGTAGCGGTAGAGCGAGCGCTCGCCTTCCAGCGGCAGATCGCCCTGTTCGAGGTCGATGCGCGGCGCTTGGCGCACCGCTTCCTTGCCCACCGCCACGGTCAGCGTGTCCCCGTCGAAAGCGGCGCCGTCCAGCGGGACGAAGCTCTCGTTGGTGCCGAACAGTCCGGTTTGGACGGTGATCCACGCGGGCTGGTCCGTGTCGTCGTCGACGAACAGCTGACCGACCATCCCGATGCGATGCCCCGCGGGATCGAACACCTCGCAACCGAACATTCGCAATGCTTCCCGCTGACCGATCATCGGTGCTCCCCTCCCCGACGGCCGTCCACCAGTCTCCCTCGGACCGGTCGAGAACGGCACCTCGGAAAAGGGGTGAATGCGCGGCATCGTGACCGTCGACACTCGCACCATCCACTCGGGCCGGAAGGCGCCCCGTGGGATCCTCGTCCGATGCGCCCGGCCGGTCGGCCGGGCACCCGCGACGAAAGCAGACGGAGTCCGAACCGCATGGCACAGTCCAACCCGCCGATCACCGAGCAGATGCGCGAGCACGCCAAGCAGAACCCGAACAGCTGGCTCTACATCGCCGATCCCGGCTACGCGGCCGAGGACGGAGATGTCCCGCCGGAGGGCGTCGTGGGCGCGTACCGCATCGACGCCGAGGGCGAGATCGACGAGGACTTCCAGTTCAACGATCAGTACGTGCCTTCGGAGATGTCGGCCAACCCCCTCGAGCCGACGAACGATCTGGAACGCGTGCTGGTCGAGATCGCGGCAGGGCAGCGCCAGGAGGACGATCTGCCGACCGCGGTGCTGGGCGCCGAGGTGCTGCTCTACGCCCCGGAGGAGGACGACCGGATGGTCTACTCCGCGGAGATGTCCGACGGCACCACGCTCGTGCCCGCGTGCACCTCGGAGCAGCGGGTGCCGGAGGACTGGCCCGGCTTCCGGCGCGTGCCGGGCAGCTGGCTGCCCGATGTGCTCGGCGGCCTGGACCTGGGCCTGAACCTGCACGAGGCGATCCAGGCGGTGATCCCGAACGCGGTGCTCACCCAAGCCGGGCAAGAACGCGGCTGATCGCTCCAGCCTTCGCAGGCTGACAGTTTTGCCTAAAACTGCACGGGCATCTCGCGCACCGAGACCTCGCAGTTTTAGGCAAAACTGTCACCGCCGCCGCGGGGCCCGCTACCAGCGGTGCCCGCATCCGCCGGAGGCGCGAGCTGAAAAGCGCTCGCGACGTGGTGCGACCGGTAGGGTCGGCGGCGTGAGCGGCATGATCGAGGACTACGCGCTGCTATCGGACCTGCGAACCGCCGCGCTGGTCGGGCGAGACGGGTCGATCGACTGGCTCTGCCTGCCGCGATTCGACTCGGCCTCCTGCTTCTCCCGGCTGCTGGGCGACGAGGGCGACGGGCACTGGAAGATCGCCCCGACCGGGGTGCGCGAGGTGCACCGCCGGTACCGGGACGCGTCGATGGTGCTGGAGACCGACTTCCACACCGATGGAGGCGTGCTGCGGCTGACCGACTTCATGCCGCCGCACGAGATCAACCAGGACGATCAGCCGTGCGTGGTGCGCATCGCCGAGTGCTTGTCCGGCGAGATCGATCTCGAGATGCGCTGGGTGCTGCGGTTCGCCTACGCCGATTCCATGCCGTGGGTGCGCCACGTGCGCGCCGACGCGCCGGTCCTCGACGAGTACGTCCTCGCGATCGCGGGCCCGCACACCGTGGTGCTGCGCGGGGATGAACTGCCGCACCCGAGCCCGAACGAGCGCGCGCACGAGCTGACCACCCACCTGTCCGCCGGGCAGCGGATGTCCTGGGTGATGCAGTGGGCCTCCGACCCGGACGACCTGCCCAGGCCGATGGCCCCGGTGCAGGAGCTGCAGGAGTGCGCGGACTACTGGCTCGGCTGGTCGAGCAAGATCGACTACGAGGGGCCGCACGCTTCGGAGGTGCGCCGCTCGCTGGCCACGCTCAAGGCGCTGACCTACTCGCCGACCGGTGGGATCATCGCCGCGCCCACCACCTCGCTGCCCGAGGCGATCCCGGGGAACCGCAACTGGGACTACCGCTACTGCTGGCTGCGCGACGCCACGCTCGTGCTGCTCGCGTTCGACGACTTCGGCTGCACCTCGGAGGCCGCTGCGTGGCGGCTCTGGTTGTTGCGCGCGGTGGCCGGAGATCCCGCCGACCTGCAGATCATGTACGGCGTCGGCGGCGAGCGGCACCTGGTGGAGTGGGAGGTCGACTGGCTGGAGGGCTACCAGGGCAACGGCCCGGTGCGGGTCGGCAACGCCGCCTACCGGCAGACCCAGCTCGACGTCTTCGGCGAGGTGATGGACGCCCTGCACCTGGCCCGCGAGCGCAGCCTGCCGGAGAGCGAGGAGTCCTGGGCGCTGCAGCGCGGCATGCTGCGGCACCTGGAGAAGATCTGGCAGCAGCCGGACAAGGGGCTCTGGGAGGTCCGCGGTCCCGATCGGCACTTCACGCACTCCCGCGTGATGATCTGGGTCGCCTTCGACCGCGCGGTCCGCGCGGCCGAGGAGGACGGGTTGCCGGGACCCGTCGAGCGCTGGCGCGAGCTGCGCCACGCGGTGCACGCGGAGGTGCTCGAGCACGCGTGGAACCCGGAGATCGGCGCGTTCACCCAGTACTACGGCGGCGAGACCCTCGACGCGGCCACCCTGCTGATACCGGCGGTCGGCTTCCTGAGCGGTGACGACGAGCGCGTCCGCAGCACGGTCGAGGTGATCGGCCGGGAGCTCCAGCGCGGTGTGCTGGTCGACCGCTACTCGACGACCGAGTCGACCAACGAGATCGACGGCCTGGTCGGTCGCGAAGGCGCGTTCCTGGCCTGCTCGTTCTGGATGGTCGACGCCCTCGTCTACACCGGCCGCAGGCAGGAGGCCGAGAAGATGTTCACCGAGCTGCTCGAGATGGCCAATGACGTCGGGCTCTACGCCGAGGAGTTCGACGACGTGTCCTCCCGCTTCACGGGCAACTTCCCGCAGGCCTTCAGCCACTTGGCCCTGGTCAACTCGGCCGCGGTCCTCTACGGCGGCCGAACCCGCGAGCAGAAGTCCCGCAGAGGCACATCCCACCAGATCAAGACCAAGCACCCCTGAACCCCGTCGCTGCTCGGCCACGCGCAGCGGGGCGGTGACAGTTTTGCCTAAAACTGTCCGGACATTTCGGGCACCGAGGCCTCACAGTTTTAGGCAAAAGTGTCACCACCTGCGCAGGGTGATGAAGCGCGAGAACTCATTCCAGGTGGTCTGAGATGTACTCGGTGGTGGCTTGGGGGGTTCCGGGCCTGGCGTACAGGTATCCCTGGCCGGTCTCGCAGCCGAGCTCGGCGACCCGCCGGGCCTGGGCCTGAGTCTCCACGCCCTCGGCGGTGACCGTCAGCCCGAGCGTGTGCGCGAGGTCGACGAGGGTGCCGACGATCCGGGCGTCCACCGGGTCGGCCTGGTCGGGATCGCGCAGGCCCTGCATGAACGAGCCCGCGACCTTGAGCTCGTGGACCGGCAGGTGTCGCAGGTAGGCGAGGTTGGAGTAGCCGGTGCCGAAGTCGTCGATGGCGATGCGCACGCCCATCCGCCACAGCGCGCGCAGCGCTTTGAACGGCTCGTCGGTGGTGCCCATGATCGCGCTCTCGGTGAGCTCCAGCTGCAGCCGGTGCGGCGCGAGCCCGGTCTCCTCCAGGATCGCGCTCACATCGGCCACCAGGTTCGGGTCCCTGAACTGGCGCACGGCCAGGTTGACGCTGACGAACGGGGCGGCGTCGCCGAAGATGTCCTGCCAGCGCTTGGCCTGCTGGCAGGCGCGGCGCAGCACCCAGCGGCCGAGCGGGACGATCAGCCCGGTCTCCTCGGCCAGACCGATGAACTTGTCCGGCCCCAGCCTGCCGAATTCGGGGTGCCACCAGCGCACCAGCGCCTCGACGCCGACCACGCGGTCGTCGCGCAGCCCGATCAGCGGCTGGTAGTCCACGTAGAACTCGTCGCTCTCGAGCGCGGCCGGCATGCTCGCCGACAGGTGCATCCTGGCGACCTCGTTGGCGTTGCGCTCCGGGTCGAACAGCGCCCAACCGCCCTTGCCGCCTGCCTTGGCCCAGTACAGCGTCACGTCGGCGTCGCGCATCAGCTCGGCGGCGGTCTGGTCGGCGACCGGGCGCTCCACGATGCCGATGCTGGCGCCGACGGTGAGCTGATGGCCGTCGATGCGGATCGGTTCGGTCATCGCGGACAGCACCTGGTCGGCGATCTCGATGGCCTGTTCGGTGCCCGCCGAGCGCTCGATCAGGATGACGAACTCGTCGCCACCCATCCTGGCCACCAGGCGGTCGTCGCCTTGCACGATCGAGTCCAGCCGCTCGGAGACGGCTCCCAGCAGGGAATCGCCCACGTGGTGGCCGAGGCTGTCGTTGATGACCTTGAACCCGTCCAGGTCCATGTAGCACAACGCGACGCGGTCTTCCGGGCGCTGCCGCTCCAGCACCGCGCCGAGCCGTTCCAGGAACAGCGCGCGGTTGGGCAGCCTGGTCAGCGGGTCGTGCATCGCCTGGTACCGCAGGCGTTCCTGCAGCTCGCGGCGGTCGGTGACGTCCTCGATCAACGCCACCTGGTAGATCGGTTTGCCGCTCTCGTCGCGGATCAGCGAGACGAACAACTCGGTCCAGACGGTCTTGCCGCTGGGCCGCACGAACTGCTTCTCCGTCCGGAACTGGTCGCGGTCACCGCGCACCAGCTCCTCGTAGGTCCGCCAGGTCGACTCCGGGTCGTCCGGGTGAATCATGTCGTCGACCTGCATCCGGCGGAGCTCTTCGGCCGGGCGACCCATGATCCGGCTCAGCGAGTCGTTGACCTCCAGTATGCGGCCGTGGGTGTCCGCGATGCCGATGCCGATGGCGGCTTCGGTGAAGATCGCGCGGAACCGGGCCTCGCTGGTGCGCAGCGCCTGCTCGACGGCGTCGCGGGCGTCCAGCACGGCCTGCCGGATCGCCTCCTGCTCGTCGAGGGTTCGCTTGCGCGAGGCCTGCACGAAGCCGGAGCACAGCGCGCCCTGCAGCGCGGCCACCCGGGCGCGCCACACCGGGTCCTCGCCCAGGTGCAGGACGTCGAGGATCTCGTCGCCGATCATCTCGACGGTGCGGGCGAGGGATTCGGCGCTGGTGAAGTGCACGCCCACCAGGTCGACGCCGACGGATCGGGCCGGGGAGGCGTCGAAGGACTCGCTGACGAGCGCGTCGACCAGGCGATCGGTGTAGCCGTAGAGCTTGCCCTCGACCTCGGCGCTGGTCATCGGGACATAACTGGTGCCCATCAGGGCCTGCGCCCACACCGCGGCGAATCGTCGGCGGTCCGCTTGACTCACCTCGGCCGTCACCTCGTGAGCGCTGGGAACCGGCGCGGTCCAGCCAGTCATGCCTGGGCGCCCTCCACTCCTCGTCGCACTCGTCCGTCTCCCGCCCTGGCCATCGGCTCGGAGCATACGGCCGGTTGACTCCATCGGTCGAATATCAACTACGGCACCTGGCGCAAGAATTCACCTGACAACGGCGGCCGTCGGGATGGCCACCACCAAAATACCGCTACCGTCCGCGACCGGATGGATTCGGAACTCCTCTGCCGGACGCTAGCCGCCCACCCCTCCCCAAGAGGTTGCGCCGAACTCGCGATCAGCCGAAATAGGCGCCTTCACCAGCGAAGGCGTCGCACGAACCACTCCGTCAGAAGTTAACACAGTCGTTCCGCCGGACGGCCAAACTTGACCACACTTTCGGGCCAGATCAGGCGTCAGGACACCACGCACAGCAACCACGATCGCGATGCACGCGGCCACCGCCACCCACCCGGTCCGCGCTGATCAACGCCGCGCGCCGGGCCTGTCGCGGGCGCCCGGGCCGATGCACGCGAGCGCCCGCGCGGGTGCGTGACGAAAAGACGAAAAGGGGCGCCGCCGGCCATCGCGGACCGACGACGCCCCTCACGACCGGCTCAGCCGAACAGGGCCGGGAGAGTGCCCTCCCACGCCTCGCGGAGCTCGCCGAGCGGGATCTCGGCGATGTCCTGGATGTCCAGCGAGTTCGAACCGGCGTCGGCGACGCCGACCTTGGCCCACGGCAGGCCGCGAGCGCTGCACATGTCGGTGAAGCGCAGCTCCTCGCTGCGCGGGACCGCCACCAGCACCCGGCCCGCCGACTCGGAGAACAGCGCGACGAACGGGTCGGCGCCCTCCGGCAGCACTACCCGCGCGCCGGTCTCGCCGATCAGGGCCGTCTCCACCAGCGCCTGCGCCAGGCCGCCCTCGGCGAGGTCGTGCGCCGCGGAGATCATGCCGTCGCGCGAACCGGCCAGGATGATCTCGGCCAGCAGCTTCTCCCTGGCGAGGTCGACCTCCGGCGGCGTCCCGCCGAGGTGGCCGTGCGTCACGCGGGACCACTCCGAGCCGCCGAACTCCTCACGGGTCTCGCCGAGCAGGATCAGCGTCTCGCCCTCCTCGCCACCGATTCCGGTGGGGATGCGGCGGGTGACGTCGTCGATGGTGCCCAGCACGCCCACGACCGGGGTCGGCAGGATCGGCTGGCTACCGGTCTGGTTGTAGAAGCTGACGTTGCCGCCGGTCACCGGGATGCCCAGCTCCGCGCAGCCGTCGGCCAGGCCGCGCACCGCCTGCTGGAACTGCCACATCACGCCCGGGTCCTCCGGCGAGCCGAAGTTCAGGCAGTTGGTGACCGCCATCGGCGTCGCACCGGTGGTGGCGACGTTGCGGTAGGCCTCGGCCAGCGCCAGCTGCGCACCCGCGTAGGGGTCCAGCCGGGTGTAGCGGGCGTTGCAGTCGGTGGAGACCGCGATTCCGCGACCGGTCTCCTCGTCGATGCGCAGCATGCCGCCGTCGGCGGGCTGGGCCAGCACGGTGTTGCCGCGGACGTAGCGGTCGTACTGGTCGGTCACCCAGGCGCGCGAAGCCAGGTTCGGCGAGGCGGCCATCCGCAGCACGGTCTCCCGCAGCTCGTCCGCCGTGGAAGGGCGGCTCAGGGTGTTCGCGCTGTCGGCCGCGATCAGGTCCTGCTCGGAGGGGCGCTCGACCGGGCGCTCGTAGACCGGCCCGTGGTGCGCGACGGTGCGCGGCGGCACGTCGACGACCAGCTCGTCCTCCCAGTAGATCTCGAGGTTCTCGCCATCGGTGACCTCACCGATGACGCTGGCCTCGACGTCCCACCTGCGGCAGACCCGCATGAAGTCGTCCACCTTGGACGGCTCCACCACGGCGCACATCCGCTCCTGCGACTCGCTGGAGAGGATCTCCGCGGCGTTCATCCCGGTGGCGCGCAGCGGAACCTGGTCCAGGTTCACCCGCATGCCGCCGTCGCCGGCCGCGGCCAGCTCCGAGGTGGCGCAGGACAGGCCGGCGCCGCCGAGGTCCTGGATGCCCACGACCAGGCCCGAGTTGTACAGGTCCAGGCAGCACTCGATGAGCACCTTCTCCGCGAACGGGTCGCCGACCTGCACGCTGGGCAGCTTCTTGCGACCGGTGCCGGACTCCTCGCCGTCGAAGGTCTCCGAGGCCAGCACCGACACGCCGCCGATGCCGTCCAGACCGGTGCGAGCACCGAACAGGATGATCTTGTTGCCCGCCCCCGAGGCGTGCGCGAGGTGCAGGTCATCGGCCTTCATCACGCCCACGCACATGGCGTTGACCAGCGGGTTCCCCGCGTAGGTCTCGTCGAAGACGACCTCGCCGCCGATGTTCGGCAGCCCCAGGCAGTTGCCGTAACCGCCGACGCCCGAGACCACGCCCGGCAGCACCCGCTTGGTGTCCGGCGCATCGGCCGGACCGAACCGCAGCGGGTCGGCGACCGCGACCGGCCGGGCACCCATCGCCATGATGTCGCGAACGATGCCGCCGACGCCCGTGGCCGCGCCCTGGTGCGGTTCCACGTAGGACGGGTGGTTGTGGCTCTCCAGCTTGAAGGTCACCGCCCAGCCGTCGCCGATGTCGACCACACCGGCGTTCTCGCCGATACCGGCGAGCATCTTGGACTGCATCTCCTCGGTGGTGGTCTGCCCGAAGTACTTCAGGTGCACCTTGGAGGACTTGTAGGAGCAGTGCTCGCTCCACATCACCGAGTACATCGCCAGCTCGGCCTCGGTCGGCCTGCGACCCAGGATCTCCCGGATCCGCTGGTACTCGTCGTCCTTGAGCCCGAGCTCGGCGTAGGGCTGGTCGGTATCCGGAGCGGACTTCGCCGTCTCGACGTTATCGATCTTGTCGGTCACGCTGCCACCAGTGCATCCAGAGCGGACAGGAACATGCCGAGGCCGTCATCGGTGGGCCCGGTCAGCGGGTCGATCGCGTGCTCGGGGTGCGGCATCATGCCCGCCACCCGGCCGCGCGCGTCGGTGATGCCCGCGATGTCGCGCTGCGAGCCGTTCGGGTTGTCGCCCGCGTAGCGGAACAGCACCCGGCCCTCGCCCTCGAGCTCGTCGAGGACGGCCGCGTCGGCCATGTAGTTGCCCTCGCCGTGCTTGATCGGGATGAGCAGCTCGGCACCGGCGTCGAAGCGGGTGGTCCAGGCGCTGGAGTTGTTCTCCACCTTCAGCCACTGGTCCCGGCACACGTAGTGCAGCCCGGCGTTGCGGGTCAGCACGCCCGGCAGCAGACCGGACTCGCAGAGGATCTGGAAGCCGTTGCACACGCCGAGCACCGGCATGCCCTTGCCCGCGGCGTCGATGACCTCGGTCATCACGGGTGCGAACTTGGCGATCGCGCCGCAGCGCAGGTAGTCGCCGTAGGAGAAGCCGCCGGGCACGACCACCGCGTCCACGCCCTTGAGGTCGTGGTCGGCGTGCCAGAGGGCGACCGCCTCGCCGCCGGCGCGGGGCACGGCCCGTGCGGCGTCGACGTCGTCGAGGGTTCCGGGGAAGGTGATGATTCCGATCTTGGCGCTCATGCGTCCACCCGGCGCACGGCGAAGTCCTCGATCACGGGGTTGGCCAGCAGGGTCTCGGCGATGCGCTCGAGCGTGGCGTCGTCGACGTCGTCGCCGACCTCCAGCTCGAACCGCTTCCCCTGGCGGACTTCGGCGATGCCGTCGAACCCGAGGCGAGGCAGGGCGTTGGCCACCGCCTGTCCCTGCGGGTCGAGGATCTCCTGCTTCGGCATGACGTCGACTACGACTCGGGCCACGGGGGCTGCTCCCGGTTTCCGTGCAGATCCGCCGGTCCGGCGGATGGCCAGCAGTACCCGCGCAGCGTAACTGAGCTGGGCATTCACTCCCCGAATAGGGGTCGCAGGTGCGGCCTGGCTCACCACGATTCAGTGATGTGCGCCACTTGTCGGGATGAGGTCTGAACCTCTCGGGCGCCGGGACGTCTCACGGAACGCGGAGGGCGGCAGAGAGCCCAATGCAACACCACTGAGGGGATTTTCGACATGCGCAACTTCAAGACCCTGCTCGCCGGGGCCGCCGTGGCGGGCCTCGCGCTGACCGGCATCGCCGCGCCCGCGGCCGTGGCGGGCACCACATCCGCTCCGGCGCCCGCGGTGTCCACCGAGACGCCCGCGAGCCCGATCACCGCGGACCGCTACACCGTGCGGCCCGGGGAACGGCTGGACATCACCGTCGACCACGGTCGCGAGATGGTCAGCTGGATCTCCTCGGCGGCCTTCGTGCGCAACGAGCCGCACCCGATGGGCCTCGACGAGGGCATGGCCGTGCCCTACAACGACACCCTGGGCTACTTCCACGCCAAGGCCACCATCGCCGACGTGCCGCCAGGCCGCTACGAGATCCGCGCCCGGATCGGCGGCGGCACCCCGCAGCCGATCGCGATCACCGTGCGCTGAGCGAGCCACCGGCACGAGGGATCGCGAGGGATCGCGGGGGGAGCGAGCGGCGGCGGGTGCTGCGGGACCGCCGCCGCTCGCGTTCGGTGGCAAGGTGGCCGGAAACGCTCATCATGGAGGGATCGCCGTGCAGATCACCCACTTCGGACACTCGTGCGTGCTGCTGGACACCGGGTCGGCCAGGCTGCTGCTGGACCCGGGCGCCTTCGCCAGCGGCTTCGAAGACGTGCGGGACCTCGACGCCGTGCTGATCACCCACCAGCACTTCGACCACCTCGACCTGGACCGGCTGCCCGCGCTGCTGGAGGCCAACCCCGGCGCGCAGCTGATCGTCGATCCCGGATCGGCGGCCGATGTCGCCGAGAAGGGGCTGACCGCGACCACCGCCAAGCCCGGCGACGCGCTCGAAGCGGGCGGCGCGGCGATCAACGTGGTCGGCGGGGCGCACGAGGTGATCCACCCGGACATCCCGATCATCGACAACGTCGGATACCTGATCGAGCACGGCGCCTTCTACCACCCGGGCGACTCGTTCTACGTGCCCGACCAGCGGGTCGACGTGCTCGGCCTGCCCACCGCCGCCCCCTGGCTGAAGGTCTCCGAGGCGGTCGACTTCATGCGCGCGGTCTCGCCCCGCGCTGCGGTGCCGATCCACGAGGCGGTGCTGTCCGTCCCGCAGCTGCACTACCGGATGTTCGACCAGCTCAGCCCGCACGACACCACCGTCGAGGTCATCCCGCAGAAGACGCCGACCGAGCTCTGATCACGGCTGTGCCTCGGGCGGGATGCGCGGGCTCGGGATCCGGTCCGGCAGCGGCCTGGCGAAGGTGGCGTAGGTGGCCGGTTGGGCGCCGTTCTGCTTGGCCAGGTCGATGGCGTCCAGCACGGCCTGCCGGGCGGCGGGCTTGGCCAGCAGTTCGGCGTCCACCGCCAAGCGGACCGGGCGGCCCCGGCGAGCGGCGCGCCCGGCACCGGTCACCAGCGCGCGGCACCACCAGGGCTCGGCGACCTCGCCGGGCCCCAGCACCCGGATCCGGGATCGGTGCACCCGGCCGGTGCCCAGCTCGCGCACCGTCATCGCGTCCGCGCACACCGCGAAGCCCCGGCGCTGCGCGGCCTCGACCGTGCCCGGCGAGGCCAGCCACCGCGGCGGCACGAACGTCTCGGTGCTCAGTCCGGCGCGTTCCAGCACGGCGGCTGCCGCGACCAGCCGCAGCCCGGCTTCGTGCGCGGGCAGCCCGGAAGCCGGAGCCAGCCGCGAGCGCAACCCCGGTGAGGTGCGCACGAACCCGTGCAGGCCGACGGTGTCCCGATGGCCCAGCCGCTCGGCGACCCAGCGAAGCACGGGTGAACGCCGATCCCGGTCGTCCAGGTCATCGGGGCGCGGGGAGATCAGCAACGACAGCGGGACGCCGCGGCGGTCCAGGTCCGCGGCGAAATCGGCACAGCGGTCCAGGACCGGGTCACCCAGTCCGGACAGCGACACGACGAGCGGGGTGCTCACGGCATCCCATTCGGCCTGATCGGGATGACCGCCACCTGACCACCAGGTGTCCCTGGAACACAATTCCGCCGAAGCTCCACGCAGCAAGCCTCGACAGCCCGGCGATCAGGGCAAAAGAGACCCGCCGCGACTTAGCCCGAGCGGGTGAGCGCGCGGATCAGGCCTCCGGCGAGGGCCAGTCGGCGAAGCTCCGGCCGGTGATCCGCTCGTACGCCTCGACGTAGCGGTCCCGGGTGGCCTGGACGATCTCCTCGGGCAGCGCCGGGGGCGGGACGTCGGCGCTCCGGTCCCAGCCGGATTCCGGCGAAGTCAGCCAGTTGCGCACGAACTGCTTGTCGAAGCTCGGCTGGACCTCGCCCGCCCGGTAGTCCTCGGCGGGCCAGTAGCGGGAGGAGTCCGGGGTCAGCACCTCGTCGGCCAGCACCAGCGAACCGTCGGCGCCGAACCCGAACTCGAACTTGGTGTCGGCGAGGATCACGCCGCGCTCCCGCGCGTGCTCGGCCGCGCGGGCGTAGACCCGCAGGGTCAGGTCGCGCAGCTCGCTCGCGCGGGCCTCGCCCTCCTGGGCCGCCACCGCGTCGAAGCTGACGTTCTCGTCGTGCTCGCCGATCGCGGCCTTGGTGGCCGGCGTGAAGATCGGCTCCGGCAGCTGGGAGGACTCGACGAGGCCGTCCGGCAGCGCGACGCCGCAGATGGCGCCGGTGCGCTGGTAGTCGAGCAGCCCGGAACCGGTCAGGTAGCCGCGCGCCACGCACTCCACCTGGATCATCTCCAGGCGCTCGACCAGCAGCGCGCGCCCGCGGACCTCGCCGGGGATGCGCGGGTCGTCGTGCGCGACCAGGTGGTTGGGCAGCAGGTCGGCCAGCAGCTCGAACCAGAACACGCTCATCGCGGTGAGCACGCGCCCCTTGTCCGGGATCGGCGTGTCCAGCACGTGGTCATAAGCCGAAATGCGATCGGAGGCCACCAGCAGCAGGTGTTCGTCGTCCACGGCGTGCAGCTGGCGAACCTTGCCCGCCGCGATCTGGGGGTAATCCGAGAGTGCAACCACGCCACGATTGTCTCCCACCGCAGGTTGACGCCTCGCACGTGGTGGGATGAAGGGGCAAGCGAGGTAGGAGGGTTCCCGTGGCAGAGAAATTCACCGACTGGCTCCGCGAGCGCAGCGAACCGAACTGGACGGCCGTCGTCGAGCACCCGTTCACCGACGCCCTGTTCGACGGATCGATGCCCGACGAGTACATGAGCTCGTACCTGGTGCAGGACTACCAGTTCGTGGACGACTTCCTGGCCCTGCTCGGCGCCGCCGTGGCCCGCGCCGACCGCTTCTCCTCCCGGCTGGCGCTCGCGGGCAGCATCGCGGTGGTCACCAGCGAGGAGAACACCTACTTCCAGCGCTCCTTCGACGCGCTGGGCATCGCCGAGGCCGACCGGGTCGGCCCGGAGCTGGACCCGGCCACGGTCGCCTTCCGCGACCTGATGCGCGACATCAAGGACAACGGCAGCTACGCCGAGATCCTCACCGTGCTCACCGTCGCCGAGTGGACCTACCTGGAGTGGGCCGAGCGCGCCCCGTCGAAGCCGGAGAGCTTCGTGCACGCCGAGTGGATCGAGCTGCACAGCAACCCCGACTTCGAGAGCTGGGTGAGCTGGCTGCGGGAGGAGCTCGACAGGATCGGCGCCGACCTCGACGAACGCGAACGAGCTCGCTGCCTGCGGTTGTTTCAGCAGGCCACGCAGTGCGAGGTCGACTTCTTCAACGCCCACTGGGATTGAGGGGTGTTGGGTTGCCGTCTGCGTGGCAGTGCCGGTGGCGGAACCTCAGACGCCGCCGGGCTGCGGGATCCGCGACTTGAGTAGCCACGGCCCTGATGTACGTGACGGGTGCCGGTTGCGTTCCGCACCTGAGACGGCGGCTGCCGCGGGCTGAAACGACCCGTTAGCCGGTGGTCAGAGGATGTCGCTGGGTGCGTAGGCCGCGGCCTCGGGGTAGCGGCCGGCGATCTTGTCCACCTCGGCGACGACCTGGTCGACCTGCGCGGCCGCGGCACCGGTGAAGGCCAGCCGGTCGGCCAACAGCTCGTCGAGCTGCTCGCGGGTCAGCGGGAGCCGCTCGTCCGCGGCCAGCCGGTCCAGCAGGTCGTTGCGCTCGATGCCCTTCTCGCGCATGTCCAGCGCGACGGCCACGGCGTTCTCCTTGATCGCCTCGTGCGCGATCTCGCGTCCCACGCCCGCGCGCACCGCACCCATCAGCACCTTCGTGGTGGCCAGGAACGGCAGGTAGCGGTCCAGCTCCTTGCCGACCACGGCCGGGAAGGCGCCGAACTCGTCGAGCACGGTCAGGAAGGTCTCCAGCAGTCCGTCGAAGGCGAAGAAGGCGTCCGGCAGCGCCACCCGGCGCACCACCGAGCAGGACACGTCGCCCTCGTTCCACTGGTCGCCCGCCAGCTCACCGCTCATCGACAGGTAGCCGCGCAGCACCACGGCGAGACCGTTGACGCGCTCGCAGGAGCGGGTGTTCATCTTGTGCGGCATGGCGCTGGAACCGACCTGGCCGGGCTTGAAGCCCTCGGTGACCAGCTCGTGCCCGGCCATCAGCCGGATCGTCTTGGCCACGCTGGAGGGCGCGGCGGCCAGCTGGGACAGCAGGCTCAGCACCTCGAAGTCCAGCGAGCGCGGGTAGACCTGGCCGACGCTGGTCAGCGTGCTGCCGAAGCCGAGGTGGCCTGCGACGCGGCGCTCCAGCTCGGCGAGCTTGCCGGTGTCCCCGCCCAGCAGGTCCAGCATGTCCTGACCGGTGCCGACCGGTCCCTTGATGCCGCGCAGCGGGTAGCGGGTCAGCAGCTCCTCGACGCGCTGGAACGCGACCATCAGCTCGTCCGCGGCGGTGGCGAAGCGCTTGCCCAGCGTGGTGGCCTGCGCGGCGACGTTGTGCGAGCGCCCGGCCATGACCAGCTCGGCGTTCTCCCCCGCGAGCTTGCCCAGCCGCACCAGCACGGCGACGGTGCGATCGCGGACGTGCTCGAGACTGCGGCGCACCTGCAGCTGCTCGACGTTCTCGGTCAGATCCCGGGAGGTCATGCCCTTGTGGATCTGCTCGTGGCCGGCCAGCGCGTTGAACTCCTCGATGCGGGCCTTCACGTCGTGCCGCGTGACGCGCTCGCGCTCGGCGATGGAGTCGAGGTCGACCTGCTCCAGCACCCGCGCGTAGTCGGCCAGAGCCTGCTCCGGGACCTCGATGCCGAGATCGGCCTGGGCGCGCAGCACGGCCAGCCACAACTGCCGTTCCAGGACGATCTTGTGCTGCGGCGACCACAGCTCGGCCAGCTCGGGAGAGGCGTAGCGACCGGCGAGAACATTGGGAATGCTGGGCTTGTTCACGCGGCCAGGATACGGGGACCCCGAGGTGGACCGGCGAAGGCCGGTCGCCCGGGACGGGCGCCGGCCTCGCAGTCCGACCAACACGGGCGCGCCGTCGCCGCGCGACACCTTTCGTGATCGCGTTCCCCGGGACCCGTGCGGCGAACGAAGTAAAAACCCGCCGAATTCTGGACTACCGGTGAGCGCGATCCATATTCTTGGCCTTCGCACTCGGCTCTTCTCGCCGCAGGGGGATTGCGTGATGGGCACGGAAATGCCGCCCGAGGAGCAGCAGGACGTCTTCTGGATAGTCGGCACAGGTCAAACGGTTCGACACGCCACCACCTCACGCCCCGGAGCGGTCTACGCGGGTCAGAGCATTCCATCGCTGTGCGACGGACAGGTCAAGATCCCGCAGCCGACGCCGCTCGGCCGGGAACCGCTGACCAAGATGGTCACCGGAAGATGCGCGGATTGCCAGCGAAAAGCGCACGGACGCCATTTCGCGGAGACGAACTGGGATTTCTGAAAAATCGCGTCCCGTTCGCAGAGCGATCGGGACGCGGTCCTGCTCCGGACGCCGATCAGCCCAGCTGCGCCGCCAGCATCCGCCTCGCCGCCGAGCGCGGGTCCGGGTCGGATTCGATCAGCGCGTTGACCACGGCGCCGTCCACCAGGGCGATCAGCTCGAGCAGCCGCTCGCGGCTGACCCGCATACCGCTGCGCTCGAAGATCTCGGCGAGGAGTTCCTGCAGTTCAGCGGACATCTGACGCATCAGCGGCGCGAGGTAGGGACGGCGCGGCGAGCCCACCAGGCGCTCGTAGCGCAGCAGCACCGGTTCCGCGCCACCATCCCTGGAAGCCACGCCCAGCAGCAGGTCCAGCAGCAGCTCGATGACCGCGTCGGTGCCCCGCGGCTGGTCGGCGAGCTCGTCCAGCCGCGCTCGCCCGGCCGCCAGCTCCTGCCTGCCGTCGTGCTCGACGGCCGCGCTGATCAAGTCGTCGAGGGAGGAGAAGTAGTAGGTGGTCGAGGCCAGGGGCAGACCGGCGCGTTCGGCGACCGCCCGGTGCCGGACCGCCTCGAAACCGCCCTCGGCAAGCAGTCCGGCGGCGGCTGCCACCAACGCCTGCCGCCTGCGCTCACCCTTGGGAGTACTGGCCGCCGTCATGGCGCCCGATCCTAATCGGACGCTCGCCGTTCGACGCCCGGGTCAGAACCGCGCCGCCAAATCTCCGGCCAGCGGTGCGACGCGAGCACCGTAGGGCGGCGCAGACGAGGACGGGTCCGGTTCGCTGACCACCACCACGAGCTTGCCGCTGCGGGCCTTGCGGACCGAGCGCTGCGCGCCGTCCGGCAACCGCTCATCACCCGGCGCGGCCTGCTGCGGCGACATCGCGCCTGCCGGGCTGACCAGCACGGTCACCTGTCCGGCTGCCTGGCCGTCACGCAGCTCGAACGCGGCGGCCTTGGCCCCCGACGGGCAGCTCGCGGGCGCGCTGGGGCTGCTGTTCGCGGCGGCGGGCAGCTCGGCGGTGACCGCCTCGACCAGCTGCGCGTCCGGCGCACAACCGGTGGAGCGCTCCTCGAGCACGGACGGCCCGCCCTGAACGCGGGGGGCTGGAGCGTCGGCCGTCGGCTGCGCAGGCGGCGGGCCCGCCACGTTGTCCGCGGACGGCGCGAGCACCTGCGATCCGATGCCGACCCCTCCGGCCAGCACCGCCGCAGCGGCCACGGTGCCGCCGACCGCGACCCGCCGACGGCGCGCGGTGATCTGGCGCGACCGCCGCGTCACGTCCTGCTCGTCGAACGACGCCGGCGGGACGGTTCGCACCGTGTCCCGGAACAACTCCTCGAGCTTGCGCTCGTCCACCACGCACCCCCTTATGCGGACCTGAGATCCCCGAGCTCATCGCCCATCGCCTCCCGCAACGCCGCCAGCCCGCGCGCGGACTGGCTCTTGACGGTCCCCTCGCTGCACTTCATGACCGCGGCCACCCCCGCCACGTCCAACCCTTCGAGGAACCGCAGCACCAGCACGGCGCGCTGCTTCGGCGGCACCTGCTGCAGGCCCGCCAGGAGGGCGTGCCTGGTCGCCACCGAGTCGTCCATGTCCGGTGCGTCCGCCGGGGAGTCCGGCAACGTCTCGGCGGCCCTCTCCCGTCGCCAGGGCCGCCTCGACTCATCGATCACGGCACGGGTCAGCGTGCGGCGGACGTAGGCGTCCAACGCGCCCTTGTCCCGCACCTTGCGCCAGTGCCGGTGCAGGGCGATGAACGCGGTCTGGGCGAGATCGTCCGCGCGGTGCCAGTCACCGCACATCATGTACGCCATCCGACGCACCGCCTCCCGCCGAGCCGTGAAGTACTCCGCGAACTCCTGCTCCTCGCGCTGGTCCACGCGGAACTCTCCGCTCGTTCGTCGCCTGCACTCGTTAAGACGGAATCGCCGGGTTCAACCGTTGCACGCCGATCTCAAACCCCGATCCTGCCCGTCTTTGATACCCGAGTCACTCTCCCCCTCCCACAAGCCCATTGCCACGCCCCGATGCCGATGTGGTGTGATCTGTTCGTGACCAGTTCGGCACCCATCGATCTCCGCTCCGACACGGTGACCCGTCCCGACGAGCAGATGCGGTCGGCGATGGCCGCCGCCGATGTCGGCGACGACGTGCTCGACCACGATCCGACGATGCGAGCACTGGAGGAGCGCGTCGCCGACCTGCTCGGCACCGCCTCCGCGCTGTGGGTGCCCAGCGGCACGATGGGCAACCTGATCGCGCTGATGCTGCACCTCAAGCGCGGCGACCGCTTCCTGGCACCGCACGGCGCGCACGTGCTCAACCACGAGCTCGGTTCCGCGGCGTGGCTCGCGGGCGGCATGCCCGATCCCCTCGACTGGGACGCCGGACCGGGCAGGCCGACCGCGGAGACGGTGCGCGCCAAGGCCCGCATCACCGCCGCCTACGACGCGCTGCACACCACGCTGCTGTGCCTGGAGAACACGCACAACGGAGCCGGCGGTTCGGTGGTGCCCCCGCACGAGCACGCCCAGCTGGCCGCCGCCGCGAAGGAGCTCGGGCTCAAGGTTCACCTGGACGGCGCGCGGCTGTGGAACGCCGCGGCCGCGCTGAACGTGCCGCCCAAGGCGCTGACCGTCGGCGTGGACAGCGTGCAGGTGTGCCTGAGCAAGGCCCTCGGTGCCCCGGTCGGGTCGGTGCTCGCGGGCCCGGAGGAGTTCATCACCGCGGGCAGGCGGGTGCGCAAGATGCTCGGCGGCGGAGTCCGGCAGGGCGGCGTCGTCGCCGCGGCCGGGCTGACCGCGCTGGACCGGGTGGAGTCGCTGGCCGAGGACCACGACAACGCCCGGCGGCTGGCCGGCGGGCTCGCCGAGCTGGGCTGGCAGGTCGCGCAGCCGCAGACGAACATGCTGCTGGCGGCCGTTCCGGACGTGCAGCTGACGTTGCAGCGCCTAACCTCGGTCGGAGTGCTGGCGGTGCCGATGAGCGGGCAGGTGCGGTTCGTGCTGCACCGGGACGTGTCCGAGGACGATGTTGAAGAGGTGCTGCGCCGGATCGGGCAGGCCGGTATCTAGGAGGTGCGCGTGGGCCGCTGGGTGGTTTTCGACTACGGCGAGGTGATCAGCCGGCGGACCGCGGAGTTGCCCTCCCTGGCGGCGCTGCTGCAGGTCGGCGCGGAGGATTTCGAGCGCGCCTACTGGGCCGAGCGCGATCGCTACGACCAGGGGCTGCCCGACGCGGACTACTGGCGAGCGGTCGCGGCGCGCGTCGGCCGCACCGTCGATGACGCCCTGGTCGCGCGGCTGACCACCCGCGACGTCGAGGGCTGGCTGAACACCGACCCGGCGACCATCGCGCTCCTCGATGAGCTGCGCGGGCAGGGCGTACCGCTGGCCATGCTGTCCAACGCGTCCTCGACGTTCGGTCGAGCCGTGGAGCGCCAGCCGTGGGCGCCGTGGTTCGAGCACCTGCTGTTCTCCGGCGATCTCGGGATCGCCAAACCGGACCCGCGGATCTGGCGGATCCTCACCGACGCGCTCGGCGCCGCGCCCGAGGACTGCTCCTTCTTCGACGACCGCGAGGACAACATCGCGGCCGCTCGCGCCGCGGGCATCGACGCGCACCTCTGGGAATCCGCAGCGGAGGCGAAGCGCCTGATCGAGGAGATCTGACCGCGGCGCCGCCGCGGCGCGGTCAGGGCTTGATCTGCTTGCGGTCCTTGGCCCAGCCGATCGCGGCCGTGGCGACGAACAGGACGCCGCCGAGCACGGCCAGCCAGAACAGGCCCTTGATCACGACCCCGGCCACCGACAGCACGAGCCAGACCAGCAGCAACCCGCCGATCACCTTCCACACCATCTCGACCACCTCACTCGCCGGAGCCTGTAGCACCCAGCGTGCCACGGTGAACGGGGTAGGTGACCTGCTCGCGGCCGATACCCGGGAAAAATCAGGGTCCTCGGGGAGAAGCCACCGGGGCGTCCACCCCGGTGGTCCCGCCGGGAACCGCCCTATCCCAGCCAGGAGCGCAGTCGCTCCAGCGCCTCGGTGATGTCCTCCGCGCTCCCCGCGAAGGACAGGCGCAGGAATCGGTTGCCCCGGCTCGGGTCGAAGTCGATGCCCGGGACCGCTGCCACCCCGGTGTCGTCGAGCAGCCTGCGGCAGAAGTCCTTGGCGTCGTCGGTGAGATGGCCGATGTCGGCCCAGGCGTAGAACGCGCCATCGGCGGGGGCGACCTCGATGCCCAGGTCGGCGAGGCCGTCCAGGAGCAACCGCCGGTTGTGCCGGTAGCGGTCGACGTGCGCGGCGACCTCGTCGTAGGCCTCCGGGGAGAACGCGGCCACGGCGGCCTGCTGCGAGAGCGCGGGCGGGCAGAGCGTGAAGTTGCCGGTCAGCGTGTCCACCGCGCGCAGCAGGCGCGGCGGCACCAGCATCCAGCCCAGCCGCCAGCCGGTCATCGACCAGAACTTGGAGAACGAGTTCACCACGATCGCCTCGCTGGAGAACTCCCGCGCGGTGTGCAGCGGCTCCCCGTAGGACAGGCCGTGGTAGATCTCGTCGCTGATCAGCTGCGCGCCGTTCGCCTCGCACCAGCCCGCGAGCTCGGCCAGCTCGTCGCGGGAGAGCACGGTGCCGGTGGGATTGGCCGGGCTGGCCACGATCAACCCGCGCACCGGCTCGTCCAGCTCGTCGAGCATCGCCGCGGTCGGCTGGAACCGCGTCGAGGCGTCGCACGGCAGCTCCACGACCTCGCAGCCCAGCGCGGACAGGATGTTGCGGTAGGCCGGGTACCCGGGAGAGGCCAGCGCGACGCGGTCACCGGCCTCGAACGCGCTCAGGAACGCCAGCAGGAACGCGCCGGAGGCGCCGGTGGTCACCACCACCTCGTCGCTGCCGACGCTCTGGGCGTAGGTCCGCTGGTAGTGCCCGGTGATGGCCTCGCGCAGCTCGTGGACGCCAAGCTGCTCGGTGTAGCCGAGCGCGTTCTCCTCCAGCGCGCGAGCGGCCGCGTCGCGAACCGCCTTCGGCGCCGGCGTGGAAGGCTGACCCGCGGCCAGCGACACCACGTCGCCCTTGCTCCGCTGCCGCGCGGCCGCCGCGGACAGGACCTCCATGACCTGGAACGGATCGACATCGGCACGAGACGCGACGCCGAGCCCGGGATGCTGACTCGCCATGGGCACAGCTTGCCAGCTCAGGTGTTCGGGACGCGGATCTCCCCGTCGACGGCGCGCTTGGCGATGTCGGTGCGCCAGTGCGCGCCGGGCAGGTGGACGCCGTCCACGCGCCGGTAGACCTCTTCGCGGGCTGCCGCCAGGTCCTCGCCGGTGGCCACCACCGACAGGACGCGACCTCCGGCCGAGAGCACGGCGCCGTCGTCGCGGCGGCGAGTGCCGGAGTGCAGCACGCCCTGGGCGTCGCCGCCCTGGATGACGTCGTCGATGCGCGGCCTGCCCGGGTAGCCCTCGGCGGCCAGCACGACGGTCACCGCCGCGCCCGGCTCCCACTCCAGCGGCGGCTGCTCGGCCAGCGTTCCCTCGGCCACCGCCCGGAACAGCTCGGAAAGCGGGGTGCGCAGCAGAGCCAGCACCGCCTGGGTCTCGGGGTCGCCGAAGCGGCAGTTGAACTCGATGACCTGCGGACCGTTGGAGGTCAGCGCCAAGCCCGCGTAGAGCAGGCCGGAGAACGGGCAGCCCCGCTCGGCCAGCTCGTCGACGGTGGGCTGCACGACCTCGCGGACCACGGTCTCGACCAGGTCGTCCGGGGCCCACGGCAGCGGCGCGTAGGCGCCCATCCCGCCGGTGTTCGGGCCCGCGTCCTCGTCGCCGACCCGCTTGAAGTCCTGCGCGGGCAGCAGCGGGACCACGGTGGTGCCGTCGACCAGGCAGAACAGCGAGGCCTCCGGACCATCCAGGAAGGACTCCAGCAGCACCGGGTGCCCGCCGTCGAGCAGCTTCATGGCGTGCGCCCGCGCGGCGTCGAAGTCGCTGGTGACCAGGACGCCCTTGCCCGCGGCCAGCCCGTCGTCCTTGACCACCCAGGTGGGGCCGAAACCGGCCAGCGCGGCGTCCAGCTTGGCCGGGTTGTCCACGATCTCGCTGGTGGCGGTCGGCACGCCCGCAGTCTGCATGACGTCCTTGGCGAAGGCCTTGGAACCCTCGATGCGCGCGGCCGCCTTGGAGGGGCCGAAGCAGGGGATGCCCGCGGCGCGCACCGCGTCCGAGGCACCGGCTACCAGCGGGGTCTCCGGGCCGAACACGACGAGGTCGGCCCGCCACTCGGTGGCCGCCTTGACCACCTCGTCCGGTTCCGCGACGTCGACCGCCAGGGCTTCGGCCATGGAGGCGGTACCGGCGTTGCCGGGAGCGCAGGCCAGAGCCGTCACGGACGGGTCCTGGGAGAGCGCCAGCACGATTGCATGTTCCCGGCCGCCGCCGCCGATCACGAGGATTCGCACGAGGCCGAAGCGTAGAGCGTGCGTTGAGCCACTCGCGCGCTGCCCCCGGGTCCAGGCGGGTGCAGCGGCCCTGCCGCCGTCGTCGAGCGTTCACCCGGCGGTTGATCCGCCTTGCCCGAGAGGTCGATCGAGCGCGGAATGGTGGACGAGGCCGCGCGCTGCGTTGCCGCCGGAGGAACGGGAGAGCAGATGGGCATCAGAGGACGGTTGACCGCGTTATCGCTGACCGGTCTGACCATGTTGGGAATGGTCGTGGCGACCACCGGTACCGCGGCCGCGGAGCCCCCGGAGGAGCGGGCCGAGATCGAGGTCTACGGCCACCGCGGAGCCTCCGGCTACCGCCCCGAGCACACCCTGGCCTCCTACGAGCTGGCCGCCCGGATGGGCGCCGACTACATCGAGCCGGACCTGGTGCCGACCAAGGACGGCGTGCTGGTGGCCCGGCACGAGAACGACATCACCAACACCACCGACGTCGCCGAGCGCCCGGAGTTCGCCGACCGCAAGAACACCAAGGTCATCGACGGCACCGAGCACACCGGGTGGTTCACCGAGGACTTCACCCTCGCCGAGCTCAAGACGCTGCGCGCCGCGGAGCGCCTGCCGGAGGTGCGCCAGCAGAACACCATCTACGACGGCCGCTTCCAGGTCCCGACGCTGCAAGAGGTCATCGACCTGCGCGATCGGCTGTCCGAGGAGCTGGGCCGCGACATCGGGATCGCGCCGGAGACCAAGCACCCGAGCTACTTCCGCTCGATCGGGCTACCCCTGGAGCCCCGGCTGGTCGACGTGCTGGACGAGAACGGGCTGAACAAGCTGAAGTCGAAGGTCGTGGTTCAGTCGTTCGAGGTGAGCAACCTCAAGCAGCTCGACTCCGAGCTGAACGTGCGACTGGTGCAGCTGATCAGCAGCAGCGGTGCGCCGCAGGACTTCGTCGAGGCCGGTGACCCGCGCAGCTACGAGGACATGGTCACCCCGCAGGGGCTGCGCGAGATCGCGGGCTACGCGGACGTGATCGGGCCGGACACCGAGGTCGTCCTGCCGGTCGACGACGACGAATTCCGCACCGAACCGACCGCCGTGGTCGACGACGCGCACGCGGCCGGGCTGGAGGTCGTGCCCTACACCGTGCGGGCCGAGAACACCTTCCTGCCCGCTGATTTCCGCTCCTCGGACGACCCGAACGCCTACGGCGACGCGTTCGGCTTCTTCCGGGCGCTGTTCGCCACCGGCATCGACGGCATCTTCAGCGACAACCCGGACATCGCCGTCGCCGCCCGCGAGGAGGGCTGAGCGGATGCGGACCCGGGCAGGCCGCTCGGCGAGAACGGCCGAGACGCCCCTCAGCCGCCCGCGCGCGGAGCCGAGCGGGCCGGGTCCGGCCACCCGCGCCGTCGCGCGCGACGGGACCGGCAGCGAGCCGTGAGACCGGGCGGGCCGTCGCCACCCCTGCACCGCCCGCCCAAAGTGAAGGCCGCCGCCCCCTGCCCGGGGACGGCGGCCTTTCGCCTGTGCGATGCGCCGGAGCGCTCGATCAGCCGATCTCGTGACGCACGATCGTTTCGTCCCGGCCGGGGCCGACGCCGATCGCCGACACGCGGGCACCGATGAGCTCCTCGATGCGCTCGACGTAGGCGCGAGCGTTGGCGGGCAGGTCCTCGAAGGTCCGGGCCTTGCTCAGGTCCTCGGACCAGCCCGGCATCTCCTCGTAGACCGGCACCGCGTGGTGCACCCCGGTCTGGGTCATCGGCATCTCGTCGACCCGCTCGCCGTCGACGTCGTAGGCGACGCAGATCGGGATCGTCTCCAGCCCGGAGAGCACGTCGAGCTTGGTCAGGAAGTAGTCGGTGATGCCGTTGACGCGGGTCGCGTAGCGGCCGATGACCGCGTCGAACCAACCGGTGCGCCGCGAGCGGCCGGTGGTGACGCCGAACTCGCCGCCCTGCTTGCGCAGGTCCTCGCCCGCCTCGTCGGTGAGCTCGGTCGGGAACGGGCCCGCGCCGACGCGCGTGGTGTAGGCCTTGAGGATGCCCACCACGCTGCTGATCTTGGTCGGACCCACGCCGGAGCCGGCGCTGGCGCCACCGGAGGTCGGGTTCGACGAGGTCACGAACGGGTAGGTGCCGTGGTCGACGTCCAGCAGCGTGCCCTGCGAGCCCTCCAGCAGCACCGTCTCGCCGCGCTCCAGGGCCTGGTTGATCTGCAGCTTGGTGTCGGCGATGCGGTTCGCGAACTTCTCCGCCTGGCCCAGCACGGTGTCCACGACCTCTTCCGGGTCGATGGCGCGCCGGTTGTAGACCTTGACCAGGATCTGGTTCTTGAAGTCGAGCGCGGCCTCGACCTTCTGCCGCAGGATCTTCTCGTCGAGCAGGTCCTGGGCGCGCACGCCGACCCGGGCGATCTTGTCCTGGTAGCAGGGCCCGATGCCGCGGCCGGTGGTGCCGATCTGCTTCTTGCCCAGGTAGCGCTCGGTGACGCGGTCGATGGCCACGTGGTACGGCATGATCAGGTGCGCGTCGGCGGACAGCAGCAGCCGCGAGGTGTCCACGCCGCGCTCCTCCAGCCCGGCGAGCTCCTCGAGCAGCACGCCGGGGTCGACGACCACGCCGTTGCCGATCACGTTCGTCACGCCGGGGGTCAGGATCCCCGACGGGATGAGGTGCAGCGCGAAGTCCTGCCCGTCCGGCAACACCACGGTGTGACCCGCGTTGTTGCCGCCCTGGTAGCGGACGACCCACTGCGCCCGCTCACCGAGCAGATCCGTCGCCTTACCCTTGCCTTCGTCGCCCCACTGGGCGCCGATCAGCACGATCGCCGGCATGTGAAACTCCAACCTGGACTGGGTGGTCGCCAGCGTGACCGCACGCTTCGCCCGCTCCCACCACGGGAAGTGCCGATCGATCAGGGTAAACCAGGAGCAAAACGTGAGTACCACCGCATTGTGCTGCGGAAACGTCGACCGCGCAGCGCGTCCTCGCGGTGACCGTGCGCAATGGCACGAGTTGCCCGAGCGACCGGGGCGCGCCGAGGTGGATCCGCTGCTCGCCGAGGCCTCCGGCCGCGTGGTGGTGCACGGCACCGACGCCGACCTGGCTGCCGTGGTGCTGCGGATGCTGCGCAAGGAGCGATTGGGCGATCTGGCCGTCGGCTACGTACCGGTCGCCGACTCGCCGGTGGCTCGGCTGTGGGGCCTGGAAGCGGGCGACTTCTCCCGGGCGCTGGACGGCGAGCCGCGGCCGACGCCGCTGCTGCGCGATGACGCGGGCGGGATCCTGCTCGGCGAGGGGCGGATCGAACCGATCACCGGCCAGGCCTACTGCGACGACCAGCAGGTCCTGCACGGTCCGGCGCTGAGCCTGGTGGCCTCCCCGGACCCCGACGCCGCACCGCTACCGGAGTCCTCGGCCCATCCGCTGAGCACCAATCTCGACGTCAGCTTCGACGGCCTCCGGGTCACCACCACCCGCCGGAGCTTCCTGCGCAAGCGCACCGAAACGGCCCGGGGCCGCGCCCTCCAGCTCGCCTTCGACGAAACGACGATCACCCGGGACGGCGTCCCGCACCCGAGGCCCGCCCAGAAGTGGGTCTGGTACCGCCACACCGAAGACCTCCACCTCGCCCGACCAGCAACGTGACAGTTTTGCCTAAAACTGTCACGGACATCTCGGGCGCGGAGCCCGCGCAGTTTTAGGCAAAACTGTGAATTCACTTGGTGGCGTGTTCTCGTCAGGTCACCCTCCGGTCACTCTCCGGCATTGATGTCGCCACTCGCGTGGGCAATCGTTGAGGCGTCGAACGCCAAAAACGGAGGTAGCCATGATCGGCAGCCGTTCTCTGCGCACCGCCCTGACCGCCCTGCCCCTCGCCGGAGCGCTCGGCCTCGGCCTGGTCGCGCCCGCCGCGGCCGAACCGCCCGGCATTCCGGACCCGGCCACCGCGCAGGCCGAGCTCGGCGAGCTGACCGTCGCCCCCGAGGGCTCGATGGACGGCTACAGCCGCGACGAGTTCCCGCACTGGTCCAGCGGCCCGGACAACTGCAACACCCGCGAGTCGGTCCTCAAGCGCGATGGCGACGGCGTCGAGGTCGGCTCGGACTGCTACCCGACCGCGGGGAGCTGGTACAGCCCGTTCGACGGCGAGACCTGGTCCCAGCCGTCCGACGTGGACATCGACCACATCGTGCCGCTGGCCGCCGCCTGGCGCTCCGGCGCCGCCGAGTGGACCCGGGACCAGCGGGAGGCCTTCGCCAACGACCTGGAGGGCCCGCAGCTGATCGCCGTCACCGACAACGTCAACCAGTCGAAGGGCGACCAGACGCCCGCCGAGTGGATGCCCTCGCGCACCGAGTACCACTGCACGTACGCCTCGATGTGGGTCGGCACCAAGCACAAGTACGACCTGACCATCACCGACGCGGAGAAGTCCGCCCTCGAGTCGGCCCTGGCGACCTGCTGATCCCGACCGCGGCGGTTTCGCCAACTGACAGTTTTGCCTAAAACTGCACGGACATCTCGGGCGCGGAGCCCTCACAGTTTTAGGCAAAACTGTCACGCTCCGGCGGAACCACCGCCGCGGCGGGACACTGGGGTCCCGACGATCAGGAGGTTCGGATGCCGGAGCTGCGCACCGCGCTGACCGCCCCGCCCGGTGGCGTGCTGACCGACGAGGTCGGCGTCATCACCGGCGATCTCGAGCTGGCCACCACGTGCGAGGACGGCGCCGTGCAGGTCTCGATCCGCTACGCGGGTGCGGCCGAGTGGTACCGGCTGTCGGCCGCGGACTGCACCCTGCACGACCCGCGCGACCACGATCCCCTGCACAACGCGCTGGCCGCGGTGCTCGACCGGCCCTGACGCCGCTCAGCCCTCGGAATCGTCGTCCTCGGGGTGCAGCGGCGGGAGGGCCGCGTTGGCCTCCTCGCGGGTCAGGCCGGTGGCCTGCAGCAGGTCGACGGTGATGGAGCGGACCTGCAAGACCACCACCTGCATCGAGAAATCGCCCTCGCCGAGCATCTCCACTGTGGATCGTCGCGCCACCGAGCGGGCGGATTCCCTGGCCTGCAACGGATCCGTCCCGCTGGCGAGCTCGTCGCGCAACAGCGCCACGGTGCCCGCGAGCTCCTCCAGCATGCTGGGCAACGGCCGCGGTACGGGTTCACCGTCGCGGAGCGCGGCCAGCGCCCGCCTGGCGAGCACCCGCGTGTTGCGCAGCGCGCGATCCATCGGCGTGGCGGCGTTCTCGTAGCGCTCCAGATCTCGGCGGCGATGCCAGCGGATCGGCGCGAACCGCGCGATCTCGCGACCGCCCTCCAGCGCGACCCGCAGCTCCTCCACCGACTTCTGGCTCTTGCGCGCCTGGGCGAGCACATCGGCGGCCGCCTCGACGTCGGCGTGCGCCACGGCGCTGGCGACCCCGCGCAGCGCCTCGGCCAAAGCACCCAGCACGACGCGCCCGTTGCGGTGCGCCACGGCGAGCGGATTGGCGGGAAGCAGTGCCGCGACCGCGAAACCGACCAGTCCGCCGATGGCCGCGTCGATCATTCGCAGCGGACCGCCCGCGGTCGCCGGTGGCAGCAGGGTCGCGACCAGCACCGAGGACGAAGCGGCCTGCAGCACGATCACACCGCCGGAGTCCAGCAGCACCGCGGTGCTCATGGCCAGCGCAACGACCAGCGAGATCTGCCAGGCACCGCTGCCGATGTGATAGATCAGCACGTCGCCGACACCGACGCCGATGCTGACCCCGACCACCAGCTCCAGCGACCGGCGCATCCGCTGCCCCAGCGAGACGCCGAGCGAGACCACCGCCGCCACCGGCGCGAAGAACGGCGTGGGATGCCCGACGACCTGGTGAGCCAGGAACCAGGCCACCCCGGCCGCGACCGCGCACTGCACGATCGGCACCCCGGTGCGCAACAACCGCCGGAACCGCCGGCTCAACTCCTCGCGAAACCGCCACACACCCGACATCATCACGCACCGGGCGAACGTCCGGCAGCTTTCGCCGGAACCGTCCCGCCGAGACGGGCGTCCCGGAAGGACGGTTGCAGCGCGAAGAGCGCGTCAGGCCAGGCCGGTGGCTTCCAGCGAAGCCGGGTCGCTGTCCTCCAGGAGCTGGCGGCAGCGCTCGTACTCCTCGGTTTCGCCGATGCCCTCGGCGGCCTTGGCCAGGCAGGCGACCGAACGCAGCACGCCGCGGTTCGGCTCGTGTCGCCACGGGACCGGGCCGAAGCCCTTCCAACCGGCCTTGCGCAGCGCGTCCAAGCCGCGGTGGTAGCCGGTGCGGGCGTAGGCGTAGGCGGCGATGTGCTCGCCGGAGTCGAGCGCGGCCTGCGCCAGCGCCGCCCACGCGGCGCTGAACGCGGGGTGCTGCGCGGCGACCTTCGCCGGATCGGTACCGGCGTCCAGGGCGCTCTGCGCCTCGGGGCTCTCCGGCAGCAGCGTTTCCGGCGGTTCCAACAGGTTCCTCGTCATGACCCCAATCCTTCCAGGTACCGGAAACAGGACACGGCCCGTCCACCGGACGGGCGGACGGGCCGTGTCGAAGAGATCTCGCGACCGCTGCTCGAGGAGTCCCCGGCGGGTTCATCCGCGCCGGACGGCTCCCGAAGCGGACCTCAGAGCTTCTTGCCGGCGCTCTTGAGGACCTCGCAGCCGTGCTGCACGCGCTCGGCCATGGCCTGCTCGGCGACCTTGAGGTAGCTGCGCGGGTCGTAGGTCTTCTTGTTGCCGACCTCGCCATCGATCTTCAGCACGCCGTCGTAGTTCTTCATCATGTGATCGGCGATCGGCCGCGTGAAGGCGTACTGCGTGTCGGTGTCGATGTTCATCTTGATGACGCCGTAGGAGACCGCCTCGTGGATCTCCTCCAGCAACGAGCCGGAACCACCGTGGAAGACCAGGTCGAACGGCTTCGATCCGGCGGGCAGCCCCAGCTTCTCGGAAGCCACGTCCTGACCCTGCTTGAGGATCTCCGGGCGCAGCTTGACGTTGCCCGGCTTGTAGACGCCGTGCACGTTGCCGAAGGTCGCCGCCAGCAGGTAGCGGCCCTTCTCGCCCGAGCCCAGCGCCTCGACGGTCTTCACGTAGTCACCGGGGGCGGTGTAGAGCTTCTCGTTGATGTCGTTGGCGACGCCGTCCTCCTCGCCGCCGACGACACCGACCTCCAGCTCGAGGATGATCTTGGCCTTGGCCGAGCTCTCCAGCAGTTCCTGCGCGATCTCCAGGTTCTCGTCCAGGTCGATGGCCGAGCCGTCCCACATGTGCGACTGGAACAGCGGGTTCTGCCCGCGGTTGACCCGCTGCTGGCTGATGTCGATCAGCGGCCGGACGAAGCCGTCGAGCTTGTCCTTCGGGCAGTGGTCGGTGTGCAGCGCGATGTTGACCGGGTACTTGTCCGCGACCACGTGCGCGTACTCGGCGAGCGCGGTGGCCCCGGTGACCATGTCCTTGACCTTGGTGCCCGAGGCGAACTCGGAACCACCGGTCGAGACCTGGATGATGCCGTCGCTCTCGGCCTCGGCGAACCCGCGCAGCGCCGCGTTGAGCGTCTCCGACGAGGTCACATTGATTGCCGGATAGGCGAATTCACCCGTCTTCGCCCGGTCCAGCATCTCCGCGTAGACCTCGGGGGTCGCGATGGGCATCGATCATCCTCCTTGGATGGAGTCGGTCTTCGTTGACGCGAGTCGCGCAGCATCCTAGGTGCCCGATTCCCCTCGACAGCGGGATTTTCGGCGGGCACCACTCTTTCGCGTCACACTGCCGCAGCGGGGTGGCGCGAACAAGCTCGCGAAAGGATTCAGTAATCGATCCTGTGCACAGCCTCACACGCCGAAGGCCGAGGGACTACAGCCAAGCACCGGTGACGACCTCCCACTGCCGGACGGACGTCGACGCGAGCACGCCCGCCTTGGTGTACGGATCGTTGGCGATGAGCTCGTCGAGCTCCGCCTCGTCGGCGGCCTCGTAGACGATCTGCGCTCCCTTGCCGTCGGCGAACGGCCCGCCCGCGAGCAGCTTGCCCCGCTCGGCAAGCCCCTTGGCGTACTCCCGGTGCTCGGGGCGCACGGCCAGCCGCTTGTCCTCGTCGTCGCCGTAGACCATGTCGAAAACGAACCTGGGCATGGGTCGATCTTCCTCCGCGAACTCGATCACTGGTGACCACCGACGCTACCCGGCCGAACGCCGCGCGGGTGCCCGCAGCCGGTAAGTTGCAGATCATGGGCGATGATCCGGAAGGAATCGAGCGCAGCGTAGAGAAGACACTGGGGACGCTGCGCAAGCTCGATGGCGCGAGTCGAACCGCTCCGCAGCCGCTGACCCTCGAGGACATCTACAAGCAGCAGCGGATGCGGATGATCCGGCTGGCCATCCTGCTGGTGGACGAGCCGACCACCGCCGAGGACGTCGTGCAGGAGGCCTTCACCGGCCTCTACCGCAACTGGTCCGGGCTGCGCGACGCCAACGCGGCGATCGGGTACCTGCGCACCGCGGTGGTCAACGGCAGCCGCTCGGTGCTGCGACGGCGCAAGACCGCCCGCGCGTACGAACCCCCGCACCAGGCCAACGCGCGTTCGGCGGAGTCGCTGGCCATGCTCACCGCCGAGCACCAGGCGGTGGTCGACGCGTTGGGGCAGCTACCGCGGCGGCAACGCGAGGTGCTGGTGCTGCGCTACTACGGCAACCTCTCCGAAGCCGAGATCGCCGAGGCGACGGGCTTGTCGAAGGGCACGGTCAAGTCCACGGCCAGCCGCGCGCTCTCGGCGCTGCAGAAGATCATGGGGAATTGATCCGGATTGCGCAGCACGTCCGGGATGGTGTGACCTCGGTGGCGAGTTGAGCCGGAAAACACGCGCTTTTGGTGTAGACCACTGAGCACTCGGTAGCGGAGGATCGCGGGTGTGAACACTGCCGAACTGATCCTCACCGGCGCGCGCGTAGTCACGACCCGAGGCGTGCTGGACCCCGGCTGGGTCCGGGTGACCGGCGACGAGATCGCCGAGGTGGGCGTTGGCACACCGCCCGCCGGCCCGGCGCGGGACCTCGACGGGCACTGGCTGGTGCCGGGTTTCGTGGACATCCACTGCCACGGCGGGGGCGGCGGCTCGTTCACCGCGCTGGAGCCCGCCCAGGCCCGCGCCGCCGCGGACTTCCACCGCGCGCACGGCACGACGACGATGCTGGCCAGCCTGGTCAGCGCGCCGCTACCGGAACTGGTCAAGCAGGTGGGCGCCCTGGCCGATCTGGTCGGCGAGGGGCTGCTCGCCGGCATCCACCTCGAGGGACCGTTCCTGTCGCACGCGCGCTGCGGCGCGCACGACCCGGACGCGCTGCGCTCGCCGGATCCGGAGTCGATCGGGCAGCTCATCGAGGCGGGCCGGGGCGCGATCCGGATGCTCACCCTCGCTCCGGAGCTCCCGGGGTCCCGGGACGCGGTGCGGCAGCTGACCGAGGCCGGGGTGATCGCCGCCGTCGGGCACACCGACGCGGTCGCCGACCAGGTGTCGGCGGCGGTCGAGGCGGGGGCCACGGTGGCGACGCACCTGTTCAACGGGATGCGCGGGCTGCACCACCGCGAACCCGGCCCGGTCGGCGAGCTGCTCGACGACGAGCGGGTCAGCGTCGAGCTGATCTGCGACCTGGTGCACCTGCATCCGACGGTGGCCCGGCTGGCGGCCGAGCACGCGGGCATCGATCGGACGCTGCTGGTCACCGACGCCATCAGCGCCACGGGTGCGGGGGACGGCACCTACGAGCTCGGCGCGCTGCCGGTCACGGTCAGCGACGGCGAGCCGCGGCTGTCGGACGGCTCGCTGGCGGGCAGCACGCTCACCATGGACGTCGCCTTCGCCAACCTGGTCCGCAGCTGCGGCCTGTCGGTGCCGGCCGCGGTCGCCGCCACCGCGACCAACCCGGCCCGCCTGCTCGGTCTGTCCGGGCGCGTCGGTTCCATCAGCCCTGGCGCCACCGCCGACCTGGTCGTCCTCGACCAGAACCTCACCCTGCGAACAGTCCTCCGCGCAGGCACCAGCACCCGCTGACGGTGCCCGAAATTCCCTGGAATTCCGGGTCGCGTTTTCGAGAGTTCTCGGACGGGTGAAGGTGGCTGCGCTGTGGTTATCGACCCGTTGGGGTGAATTGGGACCGGTGGCGGGTTACCGCTCGTTAAGCTCGGGGAATGGAGCGCGACCCCGAGGCGGTGCTGTCCGCGGCCCTGCGGGCGCGGGCGGGTGGGCGCTCGGGCACCGCGCGCTTCGCCCCTGGGCGTGGACCCGAGGTGACCTGGGGATTGCTGTTCGCGGCGCTGCTCGGACTGCTGGCCGGAGTTGTTGCGGCGAGCGTCACGGTGCTCTACCCGTTGGGGTGAGCTTCCCGCGGGATCGGGTGGTTTTCGACGCCGAGCGAGCACACCGGGTTGATCGCTGGGTGTCGATACCGCTGCGCTGCGCGTTCACCCAGGTGGTCGCCCGGAGGTCGGGACGCACTCGGCTTCGGTACCGTTGGCAACCGTGACGACCCAACTGACCGCGATGGCGAACACCGCGGCCCCTGCGCTCGCTCTGCTGCCCAAGTGGCTGGACCCGGAGCACATCGTTACCTCCCTGGGCCCCTTCGCGATGATCGGCGTCAGCCTGATCATCTTCGCGGAGTGCGGCCTGCTCATCGGCTTCTTCCTGCCGGGTGACTCGCTGCTGTTCGTGACCGGCCTGATGATCGCCTCCGGCGCCATCAGCACCCCGGTCTGGGCGGCCTGCCTGATCCTCACGATCTGCGCCTTCGTCGGCAACGTGACCGGCTACTGGATCGGCCGCAAGGCCGGACCGGCACTGTTCAACAAGCCGGACTCGAAGCTGTTCAAGAAGGAGCACGTGGACAAGACCCACGAGTTCTTCGAGAAGTACGGCGCCCGGGCGGTCATCCTGGCCCGCTTCGTGCCGATCGTGCGCACCTTCATCACCGCCGTCGCCGGTGTCGGGCAGATGGATCAGCGGAAGTTCTTCAGCTTCTCCGCGATCGGCGGTGTGCTGTGGATCTGCAGCATGACGCTGATGGGCTTCTTCCTCGGCAACATCCCGTGGATCAAGAACAACATCGAGGCGATGGCGATCATCATCGTGATCATCTCGGTGGTCCCGATCGCCGTCGAGTACATCAAGGGTCGCCGCGAGAAGGCCCGCGAAGCGGCCTGACCTCCGCTTTCGAAGGTCTGCACTCCCCGGGGGTGCAGGCCTTCGTCATGTCTGGTGACAGTTTTGCCTAAAACTGTCCGGAAAAACGGACATGATCATGTGGCAGTTCTAGGCAAAACTGTCACCAGGCCTGGGTGAGGTCGGCGTGTTGCTGGATCCAGGTGTGCATGACGATGCCCGCAGCCACGCCTGCGTTGATGCTGCGGGTGGAGCCGAACTGGGAGATGGAGACGACCTGGTCGGCGCCGCCGCGGGAGTCGTCGCTGATGCCCGGGCCCTCCTGGCCGAAGAGCAGGACGCAGCGGGGTGGCAGGGCGGCCCGTTCGACGGGTTCGGCGCCCGGGGTGTTGTCCACCGCGACGACGGCGAGGTCCTGCGCGTGGGCCCAGTCCACCAGGGATTCGACGTCCGGGTGGTGGTGCACGTGCTGGTAGCGATCGGTGACCATGGCGCCGCGCCGGTTCCACCGGCGACGGCCCACGATGTGCACCGCCTTGGCCGCGAAGGCGTTCGCCGTGCGCACCACGGTCCCGATGTTGTGGTCGTGCTGGAAGTTCTCGATGGCGACGTGGAAGTCGTGCCGCCGGGCGTCCAGGTCGGCCACGACCGCCTCGCGCCGCCAGTACCGGTAGTGGTCGACGACGTTGCGCCGGTCGCCGTGCTCGAGCAGCTCCGGGTCGTAGCGGTCATCGCTCGGCCAGGCGCCCTCCCACGGACCGACCCCGACCGTGGTGCCCCACTCGGTCGGACCGACGTCCTCACCGGCGGTGCCCGCGCCCGCGGTCCGACCCACGTCGCCGCTCGCGGCCACGCCTGCGCCCACGTCCGGACCGGTGTCGCCGCTCGCGACCGGATCAGCGCCTTCGCGCACCACCGGCCCCAGGTCCTCGCCGGTGCCGGACGCCGCGTCCGCGCCGTCGCTCACGACCTGAGCCGCGCGGTCGGTCGTGGTGGGTTCGATGTGCTCGGTCACGCCAGGCCGAGGTCGGACAGGCCGAGCAGCGAGCGGTAGGGAAGCCCTTCGGCTTCGATGACCTCGCGCGCCCCGGTGTCCCGGTCGACGACGGTGGCAACTCCGACGACCTCGGCGCCGCCCGCGCGCAGCGCCTCGACCGCGGTGAGCACGCTCCCGCCGGTGGTCGAGGTGTCCTCCACGGCGAGCACCCGGCGCCCGGTGACGTCCGGCCCCTCGATCTGGCGCTGCATGCCGTGCGTCTTGACCGACTTGCGCACCACGAAGTTGTCCAGCGCGGGACCTCCGGCGTGCAGCATCGCGGCGGCGACCGGGTCCGCGCCCAGGGTCAGCCCGCCGACGGCCGCGTAGTCCCAGTCGGCGGTCAGCTGCCGCAGCAGTGTTCCGATCAGCGGCGCGGCCTCGTGGTGCAGGGTCGCCCGGCGCAGGTCGACGTAGTAGTCGGCCTCCTTGCCGGAGGACAGGGTGACGCGACCGTGCACCACGGCCAAGTCGGTCACCAGGGCGGCGAGCTTGGAGCGCTGCTGTTCATCCACGGGACCGAAGGATACTTCCCCGGCGAACGCGACCGGTCAGGTGCGGCCCGGCACGGTCCGGGTGACGATCGCGCGCTGCACCGGCTTCGGGATCAGCTTGCCGAGCGCGACCAGCGCCTTGTACTGCAGGCCGGGGATCGACACCGCCTTGCCCGCGCGCAGATCGGCGAGCGATTCGTGCACGACCTGGTCCGCCTGCAACCAGAACGCGCGCGGCAGCCTGCCCATCTCCAGCCCGGCGCGCTGGTGGAACTCGGTCTGGGTGAAGCCCGGGCACAGCGCCATGACCCGCACCCCGGTGCCGTGCAGCGTGGTGTTGAGGCCCTCGGACAACGTGGTCACGTACGCCTTGGTCGCCGAGTAGGTGGACCCGGACACGGAGAAGAAGCCCGCCACGCTGGACACGTTGATCACATCGCCGCGTCCGCGCTCGCGCATCACGCCCACCGCCGCGCGGGTCAGCCCCAGCACTGCGGCGGCGTTGACGTTGAGCTGCTTCTGCAGGTCCTCGAGCGGCAGCTCCCAGAAGGCGTCGCTGGTGCCGAAGCCCGCGTTGTTGACCAGCACGTCGACCGGGTTGCCCGCGTCGGCGAGCCGCTGCTCGACCTGGGACCGCTGCTCCGGGACGGCCAGGTCGGCGGCGAGCGTCTCGGCCCGCACGTTGTGCCGGGTCTGCAGCCGGTCGGCGAGCTCGGCGAGCCGCTCGGAGTCGCGGGCCACCAGGATCATGTCGTGACCCTCGGCGGCGAGACGACGAGCGAAGGCGCGGCCGATGCCCGCCGTGGCGCCGGTTACGAGTGCGGTAGGCATGGTTCCGAACCTACCTGGACTCAGCCCAGCCGCTCGGAGGAGTGCTCCGGTTCGGCGCCCGCCTCGATCTGCTGCGGCGCCTCGCCCTCGTCGAGCGGCTCGTTCGGATCGGTGTCGAAGGGGTCGATCAGATCGGCGAGGTCGCCGAGGTCGCGCAGCAGCCGCTCCAGCCGCGCCGGGTCGGCGTCGGCCGGGTGCAGCGCCGCGAGAACCCAGTCGTTCTCCAGCCACACCACGGTGATGTCGTCACCGATCTCCTCGACGGCCTCGATCAGGTCCGGGGTCACCAGCGGGCGCGCGGACGCGACCTCGGTGACGAACGCGTAGCGGGAACCGACCGGGCCGAGCAGGTCCAGCTCGGAGTCCTGCGGGACCGGCACGTCCGGCAGCCACAGCTCGACCGTGGCGGGGGTGCTGCGGCGGCAGCGGATGCCCGCCAGCACCGCGGTCGACTTGCCCGCGACGTCGAGGTCGAGCACGTAGACCTGGCGGCGCCCGTCGGCGGTGAAGGTCGAGCCCGCGACCACGTCGGTCGCGGTGACGCTGCCGTACTGGGCCAGCACGCCGCGCTCCCAGCGCGTCGGCAGAACGCGGTCGAGGTCGGCGAACTGCCAACCGCGCAGCGACGCCCATCGCCGCCGCTCCCGGTTGCTGGAGGCGCGTCGCGACCTGTCGACGATTAGCAGCGCCACGCCCGCGCCGATGGCGACGACCGCGACAAGGAACCAGAGCCACGCAGGTATGCCCACACCGCGCAGGGTAGTCCGAAGATCGCCGTCTTCGAAGATCGGCCACCGATCTCAATCGGTTGACCTTGGACCGGCCCGCTGGAAACGCCGCGTGGCCACCCGCGCGAGCCCAGGGCGTCGGCGCGGAACGTCACCTGTCCGCGTCGAGAGGTGAGCCCGGCCACTGCGGGCGCACCCCCGGAATGGTTCGTATTGCTAAGCGGTTCGACGAGGTAGACCCGCATTCCGAGGCTTGAGGACGTGCATGACCACCGAACTGGCTCGCCCCCAAACCCCGTCGCGCTCGCGAGGCCTGTCCCGGACGACGTCGTTCTGGTTCATCGGCGGCCTCTACGCCCTGTTCCTGATGGCCTCCACCGCGCCGTCGCCGATGTACTCGCTCTACCAGCAGCGCTGGGGCTTCTCCAACACCGTGCTCACCGAGGTCTTCGCGATCTACTCGGTGGCGATCCTCGGCGCGCTGCTGCTGGTCGGCTCGCTGTCCGACCACATCGGGCGGCGCCCGGTGCTGCTGATCTCGCTGCTGGTGCAGCTGGCCGCGGTGCTGGTGCTGGCCTTCGCGCCCGGCACCGGCTGGTTGTTCCTGGGCCGGGCATTGCAGGGCGTGGCCACCGGGGCCGCCACCGGTGCGTTCAGCGGCGCGCTGCTGGACTTCCAGCGACCGGGTTCGACGCTGGGTTCGCTGGTCAACGGCATGGCCGCCTCGCTCGGCCTCTCCGGCGGTTCGCTGCTGGCCGGGTTCCTGGTCCAGTTCGCGCCCGGCCCGACGGTGACCAGCTACTTGCTGCTGGCGGCCGCGTTCGTGGTGGCGGTCCCGCTGATCGTGACGATGCCCGAGCCGGTCGGCGACATCCGCCCGCTGCGCGAGGCGCTGCGCCCGCGGCGGCCGGTGGTGCCCGCCGGGCACGGGCTGCGGTTCGCGCTGCTGGCCACGACGCTGACCGCTTCCTGGACGGTCGGCGGGATGTTCATGTCGCTGGCGCCGTCGGTGGCTCGCGGCATGGTCTCGGCGATGCCGAACCTCGTCGGCGGGCTGCCGATCGCGATCGTGGCCGGAGTCGGCGGCATCGCGCAGGGGCTGCTCGCCGGCTGGCCGGGACGACTGGCGGTCCGGGTCGCCTCGGTGCTCATGATCGCCTCGCTGACCGGCGTCGCGACGTCCGTGCTGCAGGACAGCGCGGTCCTGTTCTTCGGCTCGTCGGTGGTGCTCGGCCTGGGCTGGGGCCTGATGTTCATGGGCGGCTTCCGGATGCTCACCGCCCTGGCCGCCCCGCACCAGCGCGCGGGCACCGCGGCGATGATCTACGTGGTCGCCTACCTTTCGGCGACGGTGCCAGCGATCGTGCTCGGCTACCTCAGCACGGCCACCAACCTCACCGTGGCCACGGTGACCTTCGCGGCGGCCGCGGCGCTGTTCGCCGCGATCGCCGGCCTGGCCACGTTCAAGACCCGATAGGAACCGAACCCGCCGGTTTCCGGCCGCGGATTCCACTACCGGACGGATTGATTCTTTCCAGTTCAAGATATCGTTTTGAAACGTATTTTTCCGCGCGGCGGGCATCTCGCGCCACGATGCCCGTCGCACCATTCCATAAATAGAACGACTCAGCCGCCGGAGACGGTGAGCGCGTCGTTTTCGTCGGTGATGTCGACGATCACCTTGTCGCCGTCCCGGATCTCCCCGGCCAGCAGTTTCCGAGCCAGTTGGTCACCGATCGCCGACTGGACCAACCGGCGCAGCGGCCGCGCCCCGTAGACGGGGTCGAAGCCGTTGAGCGCGAGCCAGTCGCGGGCGGCGGGCTGCACGTCGAGGGTCAGGCGCCGCTGCGCCAGGCGTTCCGCGAGCCGCTCGACCTGGATGTCCACGATCGACGTGAGCTCCTCGGTGCTGAGCTGCCCGAAGACCACGACGTCGTCCAGCCGGTTGAGGAACTCGGGCTTGAAGTGCCCGCGCACGACCGACATCACGGCCTGCTCGCGCTCCTGCTCGCCCAGCTGCGGATCGGCCATGGCCTGCGACCCGAGGTTGGAGGTCAGCACCAGGATGGTGTTGCGGAAGTCCACCGTGCGGCCCTGCCCGTCGGTGAGCCTGCCGTCGTCGAGGACCTGCAGCAGCACGTCGAAGACGTCGCTGTGCGCCTTCTCCACCTCGTCGAACAGCACGACCGAGTAGGGGCGCCTGCGAACCGACTCGGTGAGCTGTCCGCCCTGGTCGTGGCCGACGTAGCCGGGCGGCGCGCCGACCAGCCGGGCCACCGAGTGCTTCTCGGCGTACTCGCTCATGTCGATGCGGATCATGGCCCGCTCGTCGTCGAACAGGAACCCGGCCAACGCCTTGGCCAGCTCGGTCTTGCCGACACCGGTCGGGCCCAGGAACAGGAACGAGCCGGTCGGCCGGTCGGGGTCTGCCACACCCGCGCGGGCGCGCCGCACGGCGTCCGCGACCGAGCGGACGGCCTTGTCCTGGCCGACCACCCGAGCACCCAGTTCGTCCTCCATGCGCAGCAGCTTCTCGGTCTCGCCGGCCAGCAGCCTGCCCGCGGGGATGCCGGTCCAGGAGCTGACCACGTCGGCGACGTCGTCGGCGGTGACCTCCTCCTGCAGCATCGCCTTGCGCTCGGCCTGGGCCTCGGTGGCCGTCTCCAGCTCCTTCTCCAGCTCCGGGATGCGGCCGTAGCGCAGCTCGGCGGCCTTGCCCAGCTCGCCGTCGCGCTCGGCCCGCTCGGACTCCCCGCGCAGCTGCTCGAGCTGGGTCTTCAGGTCGCGGACGGCATCGATGGAGGTCTTCTCCTGCTGCCAGCGCGCGGTGAGCTCGGAGAGCTTCTCGCGGCGGTCGGCGAGCTCGGCGCGCAGCGCGGCCAGCCGGTCGGCCGATGCCGCGTCGGACTCCTTGGCCAGCGCCATCTCCTCGATCTCCAAGCGCCGCACGGCCCGCTCGACCTCGTCGATCTCCACCGGCCGGGAGTCGATCTCCATGCGCAACCGGGACGCCGCCTCGTCGACCAGGTCGATGGCCTTGTCCGGCAGGAACCGGGCGGTGATGTAGCGGTCCGAGAGCGTCGCCGCGGCCACCAGGGCGCCGTCGGTGATGCGCACGCCGTGGTGCACCTCGTAGCGCTCCTTGAGACCGCGCAGGATGGCCACCGCGTCCTCCGGCGAGGGTTCGCCGACCAGCACCTGCTGGAAGCGGCGCTCCAGCGCGGCGTCGGTCTCGATGTGCTCGCGGTACTCGTCGAGCGTGGTGGCGCCGACCATGCGCAGCTCACCGCGGGCGAGCATCGGCTTGATCATGTTGCCCGCGTCCATCGCGCCCTCGCCGGTCGCCCCGGCTCCGACGATGGTGTGCAGCTCGTCGATGAAGGTGATGACCTCGCCCTCGGAGTCGGTGATCTCCTTGAGCACCGCCTTGAGCCGCTCCTCGAACTCACCGCGGTACTTCGCCCCGGCCACCATCGAGCCGAGGTCCAGCGCGATCACGCGCTTGCCGCGCAGCGAATCGGGGACATCACCTGCGACTACGCGCTGCGCGAGGCCTTCGACGATGGCGGTCTTGCCGACGCCGGGTTCACCGATGAGCACCGGGTTGTTCTTGGTCCGCCGGGACAGCACCTGCACCACCCGGCGGATCTCGGTGTCCCGCCCGATCACCGGGTCCAGCTCGCCCGCGCGGGCCCGCGCGGTGAGGTCCTGGCCGTACTTCTCCAGCGCTTGGTAGGTGCCCTCCGGATCCGGGCTGGACACCCGCGCCGAGCCGCGCACCTGCGCGAACGCCTCCTGCAGCGCCTCCGGCGTGGCTCCGTGCTTGCGCAGCAGGTCGGCGACCCGGCCGCCCTCGGCGGCCAGCCCGACCAGCAGGTGCTCGGTGGAGACGTACTCATCGCCCATCTCGGTGGCCAGCTGCTGGGCGTGCGTGAGCGACCGCACCGCGTCGCGCGAGAGCTGCGGAGCGCCCACGGTGGAGCCGGTGGCCGCCGGTAGCGCGTTGGCCAGCTGTTCCAGCTCGCGCCGCACCTCGGCGGGCTCGGCGCCGACGGCTCCGAGCAGCGGGGCGGTCAGCCCGTCGCCCTGGGCCAGCAGCGCGCCCAGCACGTGCGCGGGGCCGACATCGGGGTTGCCTGCCATCGTCGCGGCCTGCACCGCGGACGAGATCGCCTGTTGGGTCTTCGTGGTCGGGTTGAACGCGTCCATTCCTCACCTCTGCCGTGGGCGGTGCCGCCTGATCCTCTCCCAGAGCACCGCTTCCTACACGCTCAACGTTAGGAAACTTGAGCTTGTTCCGCTCAAGTTACCGGCTGCGGGTGTCACCGTATTCACACGGGACCAATACTCGATGTAACGAATCGTGTGGCGGTTTTACCAATTGTTACGTGTACTCCTTGTGCTTACCGCGACCACTCGTTTTAGCTATTGCGCTATGAACACCGCCATCTTCAACAGCGCCTCCCCGCCGGACGGGCAAATCGTCCTCGCGGCGGAAGGTGGAGTTCTCGGAAACATCGAGAACTCCATCAACACGGTCTTCGATCCGGTCGCCACCGCCCTTTCCAACTTCGTCTTCGCCGAAATCTCGATCGCCGGTGTGTCCTTCCCGTGGATCGTGGCGTGGCTGGTCGTCGCCGCGACCGTGTTCACCGTCTTCTTCGGCTTCATCCAGTTCCGGAACTTCAAGCTGTCCGTCGACCTGGTGCGCGGCAAGTACACCGACCCCAACGAGGCCGGCGAGATCAACCACTTCCAAGCGCTGGCCTCGGCGTTGTCCGGCACCGTGGGCATGGGCAACATCGCCGGTGTCGGTGTCGCGGTGACCATGGGCGGCGCCGGTGCGACGTTCTGGATGATCCTGTGCGGCCTGCTCGGCATGGCCACCAAGTTCGTCGAGTGCACCCTGGGCGTGAAGTACCGGGACATCGACGAGGATGGCGTCGTGCACGGTGGCCCGATGCGCTACCTGCGCAAGGGCATCGCCGAGGTCATCCCGAACGCCTTCGGCCGCGGGCTGGGCAAGACCCTGGCCGTGCTCTCGGCGATCGCGATCCTGCTGTTCGGCATCGGCGGCGGCAACATGCTGCAGGCCAACCAGACCTTCGCCCAGCTGCGCGACGTCACCGGTGGTGACAACGGCTTCCTCGGCAACGACGGCGCCGCGCTGATCTTCGGCATCCTGCTGGCCACCATCGTCGGTGCGGTGGTCTTCGGCGGCATCAAGGTGATCGGCAAGGTCACCAGCCGCCTGGTGCCGGCGATGGCCGCCATCTACATCGGCGCCTGCCTGCTCGTGATCATCATGAACCTCGACACCGTCCCGCTCGCGGTCACCGAGATCGTCAGCGGCGCCTTCACCCCGGAGGCCGGTTTCGGTGGTCTGATCGGCGTGCTCATCGTCGGCTTCCAGCGCGCGGTCTTCTCCAACGAGGCCGGTCTGGGCTCGGCGCCGATCGCGCACTCCGCGGTCAAGACCGACAACCCGGCCACCGAGGGTCTGGTCGCCCTGCTCGAGCCGTTCATCGACACCGTCGTCATCTGCACCATGACCGCGCTGACGATCGTCATCGCGCAGCCCCAGATCTGGCTGCAGGGCCAGCAGACCGTGATCAACGGTGGCGAGGCCCCGGACGGCGTGACCGTCACCTCCGACGCGTTCGCGACCTTCCTGCCCTGGTTCCCCTACGTGCTGACCGTGGCCGTCGTGCTCTTCGCCATCTCCACGATCATCACCTGGGGCTACTACGGCCAGCGGGCCTGGCTGTTCCTGTTCGGCAACAGCAAGGCCAGCTTCCAGATCTACAACCTGGTCTTCTGCGGCTTCGTGATCGTCGGCTCGGTGCTGACCATGGACGCGGTGTTCGACTTCACCGACGCGGTGATGTTCACGCTCGCCCTGTTCAACCTGATCGGCCTCTACATCATGCTGCCGGTCGTCAAGCGCGAGCTGGCCAAGTACAAGGCCAAGCTGCGCAGCGGGGAGATCACGAAGACCAAGTAGTCCTCCCGCTCCGCTCGCGGACCGAGCGAAGAACGAGAAGCCGTGCGCACCCCCGACGGTGCGCACGGCTTCTCGTTGCCCAGGCGGCGCGAGGCGACTTCAGGGGCCCTCGCACCGCCGCGCAAAACCCGAACCGGGTCTCTCCTTCAGTCCTCGCGCCTTCAGTCCTCGCGAACGGCCTGGACGTCGATCTGGACCTTCAGCGTGGTGCCGACCGCGGCGATGCCGGTCTGCAGCGCCTGGTTGAAGGTCATGGCGAAGTCGTCCCGGCTGAGCTGCGTGGTCGCAGTGGCCGAAGCGCGGGTGCCGCCCCACGGGTCCGGGCCGACGCCGGCGAACTGCGTGTCCAGCACGACCTGCCTGGTCATCCCGCACAGCGTGAGCTCGCCGGACAGGTCCCAGCGGTCGCCGCCCCGGCGGGTCAGGCCGGTGGAGCGGAACGCGATCTCCGGGTGCTGCTCGGTGTTCAGGAAGTCCGCGTTGCGCAGGTGCTCGTCGCGCATGTCGTTGCCCGTGTCGATGCTGGCCGCCACGATCCGGGCGGCCACCGCGGACGACTCCACCGGGTTGGCGACCGTGATCTCGCCCGCGAAGTCGTTGAACCGGCCGTGGATGCTGCTGATGCCCAGATGCTTGGCGGTGACCTGGATCGAGGAGTGCACCGGGTCGATTCGCCACAACCCCGGCGCGGGCAGGTCCGCCCCGCCGACGCGCCGCAGCTCGACCTCGCCGAGGGCGGTCGAGGCGCCGTCGTGCACCACGGTGCTCCTGGCCAGCGGCTCGTGGCCGACGGCGGTGATGATGGCGGTGTAGGCACCGGGCGCGAGCCCGGAGGCCACGATCGAGCCCCGCGCGTCGCCCTGGCAGCGGGCCGCCTGCGCGCCGGTGCCGTCGATCAGCGTCAGCACCGCCTCGGTCACCGGCCAGCCGTCGGCACCGCGCACCGCGGCGGTCACCGCACCCGTACCGGTCTGCAGGCCTGCGGCCTGTGGATCCATCTGGAAACTCCTTGTCGGTGCCTGTCCGGCGAGCCCGGGCCACCGGTTCGCCGGACAGGTCTTGCGCTCACGCCTCGGGGTAGCCCAGTTCGACGTCGTGGGTGTTCTCCTGGCCCTCGAGGCGCAACGAGGTCGCCACCGGCGGGTACCCGGTCGCGATCACCGTGAACTCGCCGTCGGGCAGGTCGGTGAAGTGGTACCGGCCGTCGATGTCGGTCGTGGCCGCGCTGACGACCGCGCCCGTGGTGTCCAGCAGGGTCACCCGCGCGTCGGGAACCGGTGCCCCGAGGTTGGCCGAGCGGATCACGCCGGAGAGCTCGGCACCGGTCTGCAACGCCACGTCCAGCTCGACCTGCTCGCCGTCGGTGACGGTCACCGGGGTGGCCACCGGCCGGTACCCCTCGGCGTTGACGGTCAGCGCGTAGGAGCCGCCGACCAGGTCGGCGAAGGCGTAGTCACCGTCGGATTGCGTGGTGTCGGTGGCCACGACCTCGCCGCGGACGTCGGTGAGCACCACCATCGCGCCCGCGACGGCGGCCTCTCCGCTGTGCACGCGGCCGGCCAGCTGGCCCGCGCCGAGCAGCTGCACGTCGTGCCGCACCGGCCCGTCGCCGACCGCGACCATCGAGGCGGTCGGCTGGTAGCTGCCACCGGAGGCGATGAGCACGTAGCTGCCGCCATCGGCGACGTCGAGCCGGTAGGAACCGTCGGAGTCGGTGCGAGCCCGCTCGACCTGGCGCCCGCGAGCATCGGTCAGGGTCAGCACCACGCCCGGCACCGGGTTGCCGACGGAGTCCTGCACGAAGCCGTGCACCACGCGACCGCCGGCGAGCTCGGCCAGATCACCCACGATCCGGCCGTTGACCGAGTCCGGGCGGACCTGCTCGGACCGCGGAACCGCCACCGGCGCGCCGTTGACCTGCGCATTCTCGCCCACCGGGGCGTCCACGGATTCGTCGGACGCGGTCACGCGAACCTCCTCCAGCTCCTCGTCGCTCTCCACAGTTGTACGCAGTGGCTTCTCCCGGATGAACAGCGTGGTGATCAGGGTGACCACGGCGACGCAGGCCGAGATGAGGAAGATGTCACCGATCGCGTCGCCGTAGGCCGAGCGCACGATCGTCTGAATCGGCCCGGGCAGGGCACCAACGTCCAGGTCGCTCGTGCCGCCACCGCCGGCCATCGCCTGCGCGGCGCCGGGGATCGCGGACAGGCCGTCGCGCACGTACTCCTCGACCCGCACGGCCAGCACCGCGCCCAGCACCGACACGCCGGACGAGCCGCCGAGGGTGCGGAAGAAGGTGACCACCGAGGTGGTCGCGCCCATGTTCTTGGCCGCGGAGGCGTTCTGCACCGCGAGCACGAGGTTCTGCATGAGCATGCCGACGCCGCTGCCCATCAGGAACAGGTAGATCCCGACCAGCACCAGGTCCGTGTCGTGATCGATGGTGCTCAGCAGGCCCATCCCGACCAGCATCGTGACCGAGCCGCCGATCAGGAACGGCTTGATCTTGCCGGTGACCTTGGAGATCACCTGGCCGGAGATGGTCGAGGAGAGGAACAGACCGATGACCATCGGCAACGTCATCAGGCCCGCGTGCGTCGGCGTGAAGCCGCGCGCGATCTGGAAGTACTGCCCCAGGAACACCGCGCCGCCGAACATCGCGGTGCCGACCGAGACCGTCCCGATGGTGGCCAGCGTGACCGTGGGGTTCTTGAACATCTTCAGCGGAACGATCGGTTCGCTGTGCTTGGACTCGATGATCACCGCGATGATCAGCGCGAGCAGCCCGCCACCGACGAACATGCCGGTCTCGGGCGAGAGCCAGTCGAAGCTCTTGCCGGCCAGCGAGACCCAGATCAGCAGCAGGCTGACGCCGCCGACCAGGAACAGCGCGCCGAACCAGTCGATCTTGACCTTGCGCTTGATCACCGGCAGTTTGAGCACCCGGCCGAGCACGATGAAGGCGATCACCGCGATCGGCGCGGTCACCCAGAAGCACCAGCGCCACCCCAGCCACGGGGTGTCCACGATGAGGCCGCCGACCAGCGGCCCGGAAACCGTGGCCACCGCGAACGTGGCACCGATGTAGCCGCTGTAGCGGCCGCGTTCGCGCGGCGAGACCATCGCCGCGATCACGACCTGGATCAGCGCCTGCAGACCGCCCATGCCGATGCCCTGCAGCGCGCGGAAGCCGATCAGGGCCTCCATCGACTGCGCGAAGCCGCCCAGCACCGAGCCGATGGTGAAGATGGTGATCGCAAGCTGGTAGAGCAGCTTCTTGCTGAACAGGTCGGCGAGCTTGCCCCACAGCGGCGTGGTCGCCGTGGAGGTCAGCAGCATCGCCGTGACGACCCAGGTGTACTGCCCCTGGGAACCGTGCAGGTCGGCGATGATGCGCGGGAGCGCGTTGGACACGATGGTGGAGCTGAGGATGGCCACCAACAGCGCCAACATCAGGCCGGACATCGCCTCGAGGACCTGTCGATGCGACATCTTCGGCTCTGCGGCCGATTCGTGCGGCGCGCTCGGGCGAGCCGACGCCTGCGGCATCGTCTCAGTCGAGCTGGTCATCGGTTTCCTTCCCTGTTCACGGGGTCGCAGTCCCCGTCCTGGATCGTGTGACGGCGGATGTCGCGCATCGCGCTGTCGAGCAACCGGGCGAGCTCGTGCACCTCGGCGTCGTCCCAGTCCCGGAGCGCCTCACCGATCCACTCGGCCTTGCGCGCCTCCAGGGCGCTGACCGCTCGCTCACCGTCGGTGGTGGCGCGCAGCAGCGAGACGCGCTTGTCCGCGGGGTCCGGACGTCGGCTGATCAACCCGGCGGATTCGAGCTGCCCCACCTGGCGGCTCACCACGGAGGCATCAACGACGCGGTGGTGCGCGAGATCTGAAGCCCGGCATTCGCCGCGATGGACGAGTTCGGTGAGCAGACCGGAAGCCGCGTAGGGCACGTTCTCGGCTTCGAGTCGCTTCTGGAGTGCGACCTGCTTGAGCCCCAGCAGTGCGCGCAGCGGCTGGAGCAACTCAGCACAGGTCTCTGCGGTCGGTCCCATGTGAGCCCATTCCTTTAGTTGCTGAACGCAACCTTATCGCCGTTTGGTTGTAGCACGCAACTTATTGGAGCGTGACCACCCGCACAGGCCCACGGCAGTTTTGCCCAAAACCGTCACATGATCATGTCCGCTTTGTCCGGACAGTTATAGGCAAAACTGTCAGCTGAGGGTGTTGAGCTTGTTGAGCAGCCGGGCGAGGTCCGCCAGATCCTGGGTGTTCCAGGTGGCGAACTGGCCGCTGAGGTGCTTGCGGCGTTCGCCGCGGACCTGCTGGAGGCGTTCGGCGCCCAGCTCGGAGAGCTGGATGAGGCGGGCGCGGCCGTCGTCCGGGTCCGCGACGCGTTCGAGCAGCGCGAGGTCGACCAAGGTCGCGATCTGCCGCGACACGGTGGACTTGTCCAGCCCGGTGCGGTCGGCGAGGTCCATGCCGCGCAGCGGGCCGTCGGCGGCCACCATCAGCAGCAGGCTGTAGGAGGCCGGATCGAGGTCCGGGTGCACCAGCGCCGCGACCTGGGTGGACAGGTTCCGCGCGTTGCGGAACATCATCACCAGCTCGTGTTCGACCCGCTCGGCTGCCTCCCGACGTTCCGGATCACCGGAATCGAAGGGGCCGCCCGCCGTGTTGTCCTGCTCGATCAAAGTCTCTCCGCCACCCCGGTCCGTTTCACCCCCACTCTAGGGAGCAACACCAACCCCCGGACCACCAGGCGGCCACCACCCACCCGACCGGCAACGGCGAAGGCGGCAGCGGCACCCGAGCAGGGGAAGTGACAGTTTTGCCTAAAACTGTCCGGACATTTCGGGCACTAGGGCCTCGCAGTTTTAGGCAAAACTGTCGCCCCCGCCCACTTAGGTGAGGTTGGCGAGCGGGCCGGGCACCGGGGCTAGGAGCCCACGGACTCGTGCCAGGGGCGGGGCTGCCCCTTGGCTCCGAAGTAGTCGCCGCCCTTGCGCTTGACGTCGTCGCTGCCCCAGTTGCGCTGGCGCAGCACCGGGACCATCCGGGGGATGTGCTTGCGGCAGTGGATGTAGGCCTCCTCGACCTGCACCACCACCCACCGCTCGGGGGTCCGGCCACGATCGAACTCGGAGGGCAGCGCCGGGTAGATCTGCCGGAGGTCGCCGTCCTCGACGATGCGGGCCTTGCCGTTGACGTGCAGGCCGATCAGGTCGGTGACGAAGTCGACCATCAGGATCCCGACGTGCGGGTTCTCGCTGATGTTGCCGAGGCTGGCCAGCACGCCGTTGCCCCGGTACTCGGGATAGCACAGGTGCTGGTCGTCGAGGACCTCGATGAAGCCCGGTGGTCCCGCGCGCAGGCTCGAGTCGCATTCGCCGTGCTTGTCGGAGGTGGCGATGAAGGCCATCTCCATGCGGGCGACGAACTCCTGCATCTCGGTGTTGAGGCGGTCGAGCACCTGGTCGTCGTAGAAGCGCCGGGCGCGCTTCTCGGTGCCGTAAGCGGTCTGCAGCAGGTGTTCGCCGGCCGACCCGGGTAGGGCGGGCTCGCGTCCGGCGAACGGGTCGTGCGGCGTGTCGGGGGCGCCGGCGGTGGTGCCGTTCCGTAACGGGCTGATCGCCTTCGGCGATTCCGACGGTTCGGCCATTTCCAGGTCGAGCATGGCAGGGGGTGCCACGCCTGTCGGGGGTGTGTGATCGGGGGTCACGGCGGAACACGGTGTCATGTCGCCATCTGTCGTAACAGCATCAGGTACTAGGTTCCCCCGAGAGACTGATGGAAGATCTACGCGAGGTAGTTAGAAAACACTCAAACGTGCCATCAAGGCAGACGTCCCGTTGAACTCGGGTTAGGGTCCACCCTGTGTCGGGGGACGTTTGCAGGTAGCGGTGCACCACATCCGAAGTGCGTCCGCCAACGTGGAGAAGACTGCGCCCGACATGACGAACGCCGTATTGAGCCCCGGCCCGCCCCCGAACGAACCGAACGACTCCGGTTCCGCCGCCGCCGACGACGACGGCGTGAGCAAGATGGTTCGCCTGATCCGCGAGAGCTTCGCCGTGGTGGAGCCGCACTCCGACGAGGTCGCGAAGTTCTTCTACGGCACGCTGTTCAGCATCGCGCCGCAGACGCGCGACCTGTTCGCGGCGAACATGGAAGTGCAGCGCAGCCGCCTGCTGCGCGCACTCGTGCACGTCATTCAGATGGTCGACAAGCCCGACGAGTTGCTGCCGTTCCTGCACCAGCTCGGCCGTGACCACCGCAAGTTCGGCGTGGTCAACCAGCACTACGAGGCGGTCGGCACCGCACTGCTCGCGGCGATCAAGAAGTACGCCGGGGACGCCTGGACCGATCAGGTCGAGCGCGCCTGGGCGGAGTGCTACACGGTCATGGCCTCGGCGATGACCGAAGCGGCGGCGGCCGACGACGGCCCCGCCTGGTACACCGCAGAGGTCATCCACCACGAGCGGCTCAGCTGGGACGTCGCGGTCGTGCGGGTGCAGACCGATCACCCGGTCCCCTACGAGGCGGGTCAGTACGTCAGCGTCGAGGTGCCGCAGCGACCGCGGCTGTGGCGCTACCTGTCCCCGGCGAACGCGCCGAACGAGGACGGGTACATGGAGTTCCACGTCCGCGCCGTCGAAGGCGGCTGGGTCAGCCGCGCGATGGTCGGCCACGTCCGGCCCGGCGACCAGTGGCGCATCGGTGCTCCGATGGGCAGGCTGACGGTGGACCGGGAGAACTCCCCGGACGTGCTCATGATCGCCGGCGGCACCGGGGTGAGCCCGATGCACGCCATCATCGACGAGCTCGCCCAGTACGGCGACAACCCGCGCGTGCAGCTCTTCTACGGCGGCCGGACCCGCGATGACCTCTACGACCTGGAGAAGCTCCAGCAGGTCGCGATGCACAACCCGTGGCTGACGATCACTCCGGTGCTCGACGACGATCCGGAGTTCGACGGGGTCGAGCACGGCACCCTCGCCGACGTCGTCTCCCGCTACGGCGCCTGGGAGGACTGGGACGTGCTGATCTCCGGTTCCCCGGACATGATCCGGGGAACGGTCAGCAAGATGCTGGTGGCCGGGACCTCCCTGGACCGGATCCGCTACGACCCCTTCACCCTGGACTAGCGGGTCGATTCAGCGCGCGAAACGAGAACTCCTGAGAACGCCAAGCGCGGCGCCCTCCCACCGGGGGAGAGCGCCGCGCTCCGCATCGTCGCTCAGCGCCTGCGGTTCGGCTTCCAGACGACGAGCGCCGTTTCCTGGCGGACCGGAACGAGGTCCCGGCGGTAGGAGGCGTGGACCTGCGCCGCGGCCGCCTCGGCGGCGGCGTGCGCGGCGGCCAGTTCCTCGGTGAGCTCCTGGACCTTGCCGCGCAGCGCATCGACCTGGTTCTCCAGATCGATGATGCGCTTGATCCCCGCCAGGTTGACGCCTTCTTCCTGGGAGAGCCGCTGGACCTCGCGAAGCAGGGCGATGTCCCGCAGCGAGTAGCGCCTGCCGCCGGCCTGGGTGCGTCCGGGCGAGACCAGCCCGAGCCGGTCGTAGCTGCGCAGCGTCTGCGCGTGCAGCCCGGACAGCTGTGCCGCCACCGAGATCACGAACATCGGCGTTTCCTCGTCGGCACCGGGCGGGAACGTGAATCCCATCCCGGCATCGGCCATGCGGCGAGCCATGCCTACCTCCCGAGCAGCTCGTTGAGCTCGCGGCGCGGATCGTGGTCGGCCGTGGCCTCCCGGTAGGCCTCGAGGGCCTCGGTCGCCCGGTCATCCAGCTTGGACGGCACCGAAACCTGCACCGTGACCCGAAGATCACCGGTGCCGTTCTTCTTGCCCACGCCTTTGCCACGCACCCGGAAGGTCCGTCCGCTCGCGGTCCCGGCAGGCACCTTCAGCGAGACCTTCCCGTCCAGGGTCGGCACCGTCAACGTAGTTCCCAGCGTGAGTTCGGGGAAGGTCACCGGGACCGTGATCGTCAGATCATCACCGGATCGTCCGAACACCTGGTGCGGGTTGACGTGCACCACCACGAACAGGTCACCGGCGGGCGCCCCGTTCTTGCCGGGCTCGCCCTGCCCGGCCAGCCTGATCCGCTGACCGTCCTCGACCCCGGTTGGCACGCGCACGGTCAGCGTCCGGCTGCGGGTGGCCACGCCCTCGCCCGCGCAGTCGCGGCACGGGGTGTCGATGAGCTGGCCGCTGCCCCGGCAGTCCGGGCACGGCTCGCTGAACGCGAACGCGCCCTGATTGCGGGTGACCAGACCACCGCCACCGCAGGTGGTGCAGCTGCGCGGCCGGGTGCCCGGCTTGGCGCCCGACCCGTGACAGGTCTGGCAGGTCGCCGGGCTGGACAGCCGCAGCGGCACCGTGGCCCCGCGCACCGCTTCGGTGAAGTCGATGCGCACCTCGGTCTCCACATCGGCGCCGCGCCGCGGCCGGTTGGCCGTGCTGCCCGCGCCACCGCCCGGACGCCGATTGCCGAACAACCCGCCGAACAGGTCGCCGATGCCACCGGCTCCGCCGGGCTGCTGCCCACCGCCGAAGAGATCACCGATGTCGAAGCCGCCGGTCCCGGGGGAGCCGAAGCCACCGCCGCCGCCGAAGCCGCCCTGGCCGCTGAACCCACCGGAGCCGAACAGCCTGCGAGCTTCGTCGTACTGCTTGCGCTTGTCCGGGTCCGACAGCACGCCGTAGGCCTCGGAGACCGCCTTGAACTTGGCCTCGGCCTTGGAGTCACCGGGGTTGGCGTCGGGGTGGTTCTCCCGGGCCAGCTTCCGGTAGGCCTTCTTGATCTCGTCGCTCGAAGCATCGGAGGAAACGCCCAGTTCGGCGTAGAAATCCTTGTCAAGCCATTCCCTGGCACTCACCGGGCGTTCCTCCTCCCGCTCTCGATCACTCTTGTTCGGTGGACTCGCCGGACGCGGACTCGCCGGACGGGGCCTCGCCGGACGGGGCCTCGCCCGCGGGCTCGTGGTCGGTCACCGCGACCATCGCCGGACGCAGCACCCGCTCGCCGAACTTGTAGCCGCGGCGCAGCACGGTGGTCACCGTCGGCCCGGAGACGTCCGGAGAGGTGTCGTGCTGGACCGCCTCGTGCACCGACGGGTCGAACTCGTCGCCCTCGGCACCGAAGTGCTCCAGCCCGGCCGAGTTCAGCGCACCGACGAGCTTGTCGGCCACGGCCTTGAACGCCCCGGTGAGATCCCCGTGGGACTCGGCGCGTTCGATGTCGTCGAGCACGGTCAGCAGGTCACCGGCGACCGACGCCTTCGCCGAAGCGATCGCCGAGTCCCGGTCGCGTTCCACCCGCTTGCGGTAGTTCGCGTACTCCGCGGTGACCCGCTTGAGGTCGGCGGTGAGGTCGTCGACCTGCTTCTGCAGACCGGTCGGCTCATCGCCCTCGGGGGGCTGTTCCGGCTGTTCCAGCTGCTCGGCCTGCTCGACGACGTTCTCGTCGTCGAGGGTGCCGGACATGCTTTCGGCCACCTGCGCCTCATCTCCGTTCGGAGCAGGAGTCCGGGGTTCGCCGGTCTCGGGGTCGATGCGACGCCGATCCCGGACGACCACCGGTTCTTCCTGCTGCTCGCCTTCGTTGCGCGACATCTCGGGCCCGCCCGCGGTCACTGCTTCTTCTCGTCCTCGTCGTCGACGATCTCGGCGTCGACCACGTCGTCGTCCTTGGACTCGCCGGAGCCAGCGGCACCGGCCGCACCGGCGGCACCGGCGGCACCGGCAGCACCCGCGGCGCCGTCAGCACCACCGGCAGCGGCGGCGGCATCGCCGTAGATGGCCTGGCCCAGCGCCTGGGACTCGGTGGCCAGCTTCTCCACCGAAGCGGAGATGGCGGAGACGTCCTCGCCCTTGAGCGACTCGTTGACCTCGTCGATCGCGGCCTGGACCTTGTCCTTGGTCTCCTGCGGCAGCTGCTCGTCGTTCTCCTTGAGGACCTTCTCGGTCTGGTAGACCAGCGACTCGGCCTGGTTGCGGGCCTCGGCCTCCTCGCGACGCTTCTGGTCCTCCTCGGCGTGCGCCTCGGCGTCGGAGACCATCCGGTCGATGTCCTCCTTCGGCAGCGCGGAGCCGCCGGTGATGGTCATCGACTGCTCCTTGCCGGTGCCCTGGTCCTTGGCGTTGACGTGCACGATGCCGTTGGCGTCGATGTCGAAGGTGACCTCGATCTGCGGCACCCCGCGCGGCGCGGGCGGCAGCCCGGTCAGCTCGAACATGCCGAGCTTCTTGTTGTGCGCGGCGATCTCGCGCTCGCCCTGGAAGACCTGGATCTGCACCGACGGCTGGTTGTCGTCGGCGGTGGTGAAGGTCTCCGAGCGCTTGGTCGGGATCGTGGTGTTGCGCTCGATCAGCTTGGTCATGATGCCGCCCTTGGTCTCGATGCCCAGGGACAGCGGCGTGACGTCGAGCAGCAGGACGTCCTTGACCTCACCGCGCAGCACACCGGCCTGCAGCGAGGCGCCGACGGCGACGACCTCGTCCGGGTTGACGCCCTTGTTCGGCTCCTTGCCGCCGGTGAGGTCCTTGACCAGATCGGACACGGCGGGCATCCGGGTGGAACCGCCGACCATCACGACGTGGTCGATCTCGGAGACCTTGATGCCCGCGTCGCGGACGACCGCCTCGAACGGCTTCTTGCAGCGATCGAGCAGGTCCGAGGTGATGCGCTCGAACTCCGCGCGGGAGAGGGTCTCGTCGAGGAACAGCGGGTTCTTGTCCGCGTCCACGGTGATGTAGGGCAGGTTGATGTTGGCCTGCGAGGAGGAGGACAGCTCGATCTTGGCCTTCTCCGCGGCTTCCTTGATCCGCTGCATGGCCATGCGGTCCTTGGTCAGGTCGATGCCCGACGTGCCCTTGAACTTCTCGACCAGCCATTCGACGATGCGCTCGTCCCAGTCGTCACCGCCGAGGCGGTTGTCACCGGACGTGGCGCGGACCTCGACGACGCCCTCGCCGATCTCCAGCAGCGAGACGTCGAAGGTGCCGCCACCGAGGTCGAAGACCAGGATGGTCTGTTCCTTCTCGCCCTTGTCCAGGCCGTAGGCCAGCGCGGCCGCGGTCGGCTCGTTGACGATGCGCAGCACGTCGAGACCCGCGATCTGACCGGCTTCCTTGGTGGCCTGCCGCTGCGCGTCCTCGAAGTAGGCCGGCACGGTGATGACCGCGTCGGTGACCTCCTCGCCCAGGTAGGACTCGGCGTCGCGCTTGAGCTTCATCAGGACTCGCGCGGAGATCTCCTGCGGCGTGTAGTCCTTCTCGTCGATGCCGACGGTCCAGTCGGTGCCCATGTGCCGCTTGACCGACCGGATGGTGCGGTCGACGTTGGTGACCGCCTGGTTCTTGGCAGGCTGACCGGTGAGGATCTCGCCGTTCTTCGCGAAGGCGACGATGGACGGCGTGGTCCGCGAGCCCTCGGAGTTGGCGATCACCGTCGACTCACCGCCCTCCAGGACGGAAACGACAGAGTTGGTCGTCCCCAGGTCGATACCGACCGCTCGCGCCATTGGTGATTCCTCCAGTACTTGATCCATCCACTCAACGCCGGTTCGGGCGATTGAGCCTTGCTCACTCAAGTTTTACCCACCGGGCCCAAGCACCGTCAAATTGACTTGAGCCAGTGCCACTCAATCTTTCTGCCAGTCCAACGTCTGACCAGGGCGGAACGTTCCCGCCTGTGGTGCGCGAGACAAAAGAGAAGAGGGGTGCGACCGCCTGGCCGCACCCCTCGCGCCCTCCCGGGTCCCGGGACCTGCCGCCCGCGGCGCTGCGCCGAACGGGCGGCGGTCGGTCATGAATCCACGTTGATGTTGCCGCTTCCGGTGGTGAGCTCGAGCCGCCTGTCCGCGTCGGGGTCCCGGCGCACATCGATGGACACGTTGCCGCTACCGCTGCGCGAGTCGACGCGGTAGCTGTCCCGCGGCACCGACACGTCGATCTCGCCGGAACCGGTGGACAGCTCCGCCTCCCGCGGGCCGGTCAGGTCCAGCCGGACACCGCCCGAGCTGCTCCGCGCGTAGACCTGCTCGGAGGCGATGTCCTCGCCCCGGATCCGGCCGCTGCCGGTGTGCGCCCGAAGACGGCCGTCGATCGCCTCCAGCTCGATCACGCCGGAACCGCTGCGGGCCTCGACCGGACCGCTGGTGTCCCGCACCGCGACCGAGCCCGACCCGGTGCGCGCCTGGACCCAGCGCTCGATGCCGGTGAGGTCGACCCCGCCGGAACCGACCTCGATGTCGACCGAGCGCATGCCCGACACCCGCACGTCACCCGCGTCGACGCGGCCCTCGACCGGAACGGCCGCGGGCAGCACCACGTCGTACTCGACGCTGCACCACCAGCCGCAGTCGCCGTTGAGCACCAGCGTCCCGCCTTCCACGGTGTGGTTGGGTTCCTCGCTGCCGAACACCGCCCAGCGATGCACCCGCTGCTCGACCGCGCCGTCGCCATCCGGTGCGTACCGGATCCGCACGTCCCCCGAGCGCCCGTCGATCCGCACCCGCTCGACGGCGCCCACCTGGGTCGACCGCTCCCCGCCCGGCTGCACCGTCCCCCAGGTCAGCACCACGCCCCCGAACAGCACCAAGGCCGCCCCGGTGACCGCCAAAGCCACCCGACTCATCGCTGCCCCCAAACAAGTCCGCCAACAGCACCCAGGAACCTACGCCCGATGTGACCGTTGCCTCATCGGGGAGAACCCGGACGAGCCCCGGAATCACCCCTGGCCGGGAGTGCGGGAGGCGGGTTCAGCCCTCGGCGCCGAGGTAGTCGTGGGGCTGCATGAGGAACCTGAACACCGGCTCCAGATCGTCGGCCTGCGGCGGCTCGTCGGCGATCAGCGCCTGCAGCAGCAAGCCGTCCAGGCCGGCCAGGAAGGCGCGGATGACCGGGTCGTCACCGCCCCGGCCCTCGTTGATGTTCCCGCGCAGCACCTCGAGCCAGCGGCGGGCGGCGGGGCGCAGCGCGGGCCTGCGGGCGGCGAGGAGGTAGAGCTCGTACTCGGCGAGGGTTCGCTCGCGGTGGTCCCGGATGGTCTCGGCCACCAGCTCGGCGACCGCGCGCGGCCACTGCGAACTCTCCTGAACCCGTTCGCGGGTCTCCTCCAGCTGCGCGACCAGCAGCTCGCAGCTGCCCAGCAGGCTGGCGACCAGCAGGTCATCGATGCCGTTGAAGTAGTAGGCGATCGACGCGGGCGGCACCTCGGCCTCCCGAGCGATGTTGCGGTGGCTGACCGCCCCCACGCCGTCCCGGGCGACCACCCGCAGCGTGGCGTCGAGGATCGCCCGGCGGCGACGCTCGCCCTTGAGGCGACGGCCGTCGGTGATCTCTTCCGAAGCGGTCAATGCGCACTCCCGAGTTCCAGCGCCACGACGCCGCCGATGATCAGGAACAAGCCCAGCACCTGCACGACGCTGAAGGACTCGCCCAGGAAAACAGCCCCGATGATGGCCACCAGCGCCACCCCGGCCCCGGACCACATCGCGTAGACCACGCCGACCGGCAGCCCGAGCTTGAGCACCGCGGACAGCGCGACGAAGGCCGAGCCGTAGCCGAGCACGACGAGCACCGACGGGATCGTCTTGCTGAAACCTTCGGAGAGCTTCAGCGAAACAGTGCCGAGCACCTCGCTGCAGATCGCCAACGCCAGCAGCAGGAACGCCACCAGGACCTCCTTAGAAGTTGAACATTCGCCCTACTTGTTGCTCGCACGAGCACGAGGGCAGCCAGGAGCAGGGCCCGGTTAGTCCGCTCGCCCGCAATCCCCGGAGCCGGAGATCATGTCCGCCACGTTGATCGCCGCCCAGATGCCCATCGGGATGGCCGGCCAGAAGAAGATCGGCTCACCGCTGGCGATGGAGGTGACCAACCAGATCGCCACCAGGATGAACGACACGCTCGCCCACGAACGCCACTCCTTGAGCTGCTTCTCCCGCCGAGCCGCCTTCTTCTCGTCGCGCTCGGCGACCTCGGCCGCGGATCGGGGAACGGGCAGGTCGGAGGTCAGCTGCGCGAGCTCGCCCAGCGTCGCGGCCGCGTAGGCCTGCCGCAGCCGCTCGTCGTACTCGCCGAGGTTGAGCCGCCCTTCCTCCAGGGCGCCCCGCAACCGCTCGGCGACCTGCTCGCGATCGTGATCCGACGCCCGCATCGTCTCGTCGTTCGGCTCGGCCATTGCCCACTCCCCATGCGCGGATAGACCGGATGATGCACGCCCCCGCCACCGAAGTGGCGAAAATCGCACAGCTACTCGCCAGTCTGCCCCGCCCGACGCCCCGGCGACAGCATTTCCACCGAATCGCCCACGGCTTCAGCAGCGACGATCCGGACGACCACCGCCTCCGAGGCCGCGGGCTTCCCGCCCGGCACACCCCCGAGCGTACCCAAAACATGGACATTTGCCCAACTAGTTTTTCGTCCAGCGGTCTCGCAGAATCACCGACTGTTCCCGAAACGCCCCGGCCCCCATGGTTACCAGTGGGTAACAGGGCGTACGCTCCCCAAACGGACAACACCCGAAACAGGAGGCCGCGAGCATGGGTGCTGTACAGATCACGCTCGGCACGATCTCGGTCGTGCTGGGCGTCGTCGCGTGGGGCATGTTCGCCAAGACCATCGCCCAATTCGTGCGGATCATCCGCCTGGGGCAACCGGACGGCACCCGGAACGGCCCGGTGCTGGACCGGCTCGCCACGCTGGTCAAGGAGTTCGCCGCGCACACCCGCATGAACAAGTTCCGCCACGTCGGGGTGTGGCATTGGCTGGTGATGTGGGGCTTCCTGCTCGGCTCGCTGGCCCTGTTCGAGGCCTACGGCGAGGTGTTCGTCCCGACCTGGGGCTGGCCGATCCTCGACCACCTGGCGATCTACCACCTGCTGATGGAGATCCTGGGCGTCGGCACGGTCGTCGGCATCCTGGTGCTGATGGCGATCCGCCAGGCCAACCACCCGCGCAAGGCCGGCCGGGTCTCCCGGTTCCAGGGCTCCAACATGGGCTGGGCCTACTTCATCGAGCTCGTGGTGCTCATCGAGGGCATCGGCATCATCGGCGTCCGCGCCGGCAAGGCCGCGCTGGGCGTGCACGACATGCCGCTGTGGGCCGAGTTCGCCTCCGCGCCGCTCGGCGCCCTGCTGCCGGCCAGCGAGAACCTGGTCTCGGTGTTCGCCTTCATCAAGCTGATGAGCGCCACCGTCTGGCTGATCGTCGTCGCGCGCACCATGACCATGGGCGTCGCCTGGCACCGCTTCAGCGCGTTCTTCAACATCTACTTCAAGCGCGAGGACGACGGCGACGTCGCCCTCGGCGCGGTCAAGCCGATGATGTCCGGCGGCAAGCCGCTGGACTTCGAGGAGGCCGACCCGGACGAGGACGTCTTCGGCGCGGGCAAGGTCGAGGACTTCTCCTGGAAGGGCTGGCTGGACTTCACCACCTGCACCGAGTGCGGCCGGTGCCAGTCGCAGTGCCCGGCCTGGAACACCGGCAAGCCGCTGTCGCCGAAGCTGATGATCACCCAGCTGCGCGACCACGCCTACGCCAAGGCCCCGTACCTGCTGGCCGGCGGCCAGAAGGACATGGCCGGTGACGAGGTCGGCATCACCGGCGACGGCGCCGAGGAGAAGCTCGCGGGCATCGACGCGCTCGCGCTGGCCGAGGCCGAGCGGCCGCTGGTCGGCGGCCCCGAGGAGATGGGCGTCATCGACCCCGAGGTCCTGTGGGCCTGCACCTCCTGCGGTGCCTGCGTCGAGCAGTGCCCGGTGGACATCGAGCACGTCGACCACATCGTCGACATGCGCCGCTACCAGGTGATGATCGAGTCGAACTTCCCGACCGAGCTGGGCGGGATGTTCAAGAACCTGGAGAACAAGGGCAACCCGTGGGGCCAGAACGCCAAGGACCGGCTGGCCTGGACCCAGGACCTGGACTTCGAGGTCCCGGTCTTCGACGGTGAGCTCGAGGCCGACGACGAGTACCTGTTCTGGGTCGGCTGCGCCGGCGCCTTCGAGGACCGCGCGAAGAAGACCACCCAGGCGGTCGCCGAACTGCTGCACATCGCGGGCGTGAAGTACAAGGTGCTCGGCCCGGAGGAGAACTGCACCGGCGACCCCGCTCGCCGCGCGGGCAACGAGTTCATCTTCCAGATGATGGCCCAGCAGAACGTCGAGGTCCTCAACGGCGTTTTCGAGGGCCGCGAGCCGGGCAAGCGCAAGATCGTCGCGACGTGCGCGCACTGCTTCAACAGCCTCGCCAACGAGTACTCCGAGCTCGGCGGGGACTACGAGGTCGTGCACCACACCCAGCTGCTGAACAAGCTGGTCCGCGAGAAGCGCCTGACCCCGGTCGCCCCGGTCGCCGAGGACGTCACCTACCACGACCCCTGCTACCTGGGCCGCCACAACAAGGTCTACACGCCGCCGCGCGACCTGGTCGGCGCCGCGGGCGCGACCTTCCGCGAGATGCCGCGGCACGCCGACCGCGCCATGTGCTGCGGTGCCGGTGGCGCCCGGATGTGGATGGAGGAGCAGACCGGCAAGCGGGTCAACCTGGATCGCACCGACGAGGCCCTCGGCACGGCCCCGTCCAAGATCGCCACGGGCTGCCCGTTCTGCAAGGTGATGCTCTCCGACGGTGTGACGACCCGGAAGAGCGAGAAGGCCGCCAACGAGGACGTCGAGGTCGTCGACGTCGCCCAGCTGCTGCTCAACGCGGTCAAGCGCGGCGACGGAGACGACAAGAAGGCCGAGACCGAGGAGTCCGCCCCGGCCTGACCCGCTCCGCACCGACAACCAGCGGGCGCCTTCCCACCCGGGAAGGCGCCCGCTTTCTCTTCCACACCCCGAATTCCAGGCAAATCGGGGTGCGGAATTCCCTGGAATTCGGGGTCCCGTTTTCGAGGGTTTTCCGCGATCCCACCTGGTCGGGCGACCGCGATGCGGCGTGTCGGCCTCGCGACGAGTCCCGCAGGTCGGGGTCCGCAGGTCGGGGTCCGCGTCTTGCAGGTCGCGTCTTGCGGATCCGGTCCCGCAGGTCGCGTCTTGCGGATCCGGTCCCGCAGGTCGCGTAGCTCGCGTCTTGCCGTTCAGGTCGCTTAGCTCGCGTGCTGCGGATCGGGTCTTGTGGATCGGGTGCGGGGTTCGGGTCGCGCGGATGGGGTGGTCGTGTCGCGTGCGTCCGCTCGGGTGCGGTGGCGTGGAGCGCGGGCGGGTGTGGCGAGTCGGGTGCGGCCGCTCTGGGCGGTCCGGGTTGGCCTGGGGCGTGAAATGCGTCGAGGGCGCCCCCTCGGGGACGCCCTCGACTTTCGGGGAGCGGGTCAGCTGCCCATCTCCTCCAGGGAACGGCCGTTGGTCTCCTTGAGGTACTTCACCACGAACACCACCGAGAGGGCGGCGAACGCGGCGTAGATGAAGTACGTGACCGGCAGGTTCCAGTCCCGCATGCTCGGGAAGCTCACCGTGACCAGCCAGTTGGCCACCCAGTTGGTCGCGGTGCCCACGGCCAGCGCGGCCGCGCGGATGCGCGCCGGGAACATCTCGCCCAGCAGCACCCACATCACCACGCCCCAGGAGGCGGCGAAGAACAGCACGAACGCGCTCGCGGAGATCAGCGCGACAACGCCCCACTGGTAGGGCAGCTGCGCGTCCTCGCCGACGACCTTGGCGAAGCTGAACGCCCAGCCGGTCGTCGCAAGCGACACCGTCATGCCGACCGAACCGATCACCAGCAGCGGCTTGCGGCCGATCTTGTCCACCAGCGCGATGGCCACCAAGGTGCCGATGATGTTCACGATGGAGGTGAACAGGCTCAGCAGCAGCGAGCCGCTCTCGTCGACGCCCACCGAGTGCCACAGCGACGAGGAGTAGTAGAAGATCACGTTGATCCCGACGAACTGCTGCAGCGCCGCGATGGCCATGCCGACCCACACGATCGGCAAGAAGCCGAACTTGCCGCGCAGATCGCTCAACTGCGGCTTGCGCTCGCCCAGGGCCTCCTTGATCTCGGCGATCCTGGTGTCCGGGTCACCCGAGTCGACCTGCGCGAGGATTTCGCGCGCCCGCTCCAGCTTGCCCGCGGCCACCAGGTAGCGCGGAGATTCCGGAATGCTCGAGGCCACCACCAGGTAGACGACGGCCGGGATGGCCGCGACGCCGAGCATCCACTGCCAGGCCTGAATCGGCCCCAGCATCCCGGTGGCACTGCCGCCGGCACCCTGCGCCAGGCCGTAATTGACCAGCTGCGAAACGGCGATGCCGAGCACGATCGCCAACTGCTGCAAGGACGCGAGCCTGCCGCGATAGGCCGCAGGCGCCACCTCGGCGATGTAAGCGGGTGCGATCACCGAAGCGATACCGACCGCGATACCGCCGACCACGCGCCAGATCGCCAGGTCCCAGATCGCGAAGGGCAGGGCCGAGGCGATGGCGCTGATGATGAACAGCACGGCCGCCAGCTGCATCACCCGGATGCGGCCGACCCGGTCGGCCAGCCAGCCCGCGATGCCGGCACCGACCGCCGAGCCCAGCAGAGCCGAGGAGACGGTGAACCCGATCAGCGCCGGACCGACCCCGAAGTGCTGCTGGATCGCGTCGACACCACCGTTGATCACGGAGGTGTCGTAGCCGAACAAGAAACCGCCCAGAGCCGCAGCCCCGGCGATCATCACCACGTGCCAGAGGTGCTGGGTGGGTGCACCCGAAGCACGCGACTGCAATGCGGACATCGAATTCTCCCGCTGCCCGCGCGCCGATCCGCCACGTTGCGGGATCGTTCCAGAGCGCCGGGCGCAGGGATCGTAGTTTCTGAACCCGCTACTTGCTTATTCGATTCAGGGTGAACTACCTCACGACTCCGCGAAATCCCAGGCAGTGCCGTTCACCTGGTAAAACGTCACAGGAGACGGGAACTCGGAGGGTTATCGCCATGCCCCGCAACGCATCTGAACAGTACAGCCGCCGACGCCCGCGGGAGCCCCTCAGCGCCGGGTGTCGGTGACCTTGAAGTTCAGGTGCGCGCGCGAAGGCGTCGGACCGCGCTGCCCCTGGTAGCGGGAGCCCGCCTCCTTGGACCCGTACGGGAAGTCCGCCGGGCTGGAGAGGCGGAACAGGCACAGCTGGCCGATCTTCATCCCGGGCCACAGCGTGATCGGCAGGTTGGCCACGTTGGACAGCTCGAGCGTGATGTGCCCGCTGAAGCCCGGGTCGATGAACCCGGCGGTCGAGTGCGTCAGCAACCCGAGCCTGCCCAGCGAGGACTTGCCCTCGAGTCGGCCCGCCAGGTCATCGGGCAGCTTCACGGCCTCGTAGGTCGAACCCAGCACGAACTCGCCCGGGTGCAGCACGAACGGCTCGTCCTCGGGTGATTCGATCAAGGAGGTCAGCTCGTCCTGCTGCTTCGACGGGTCGATGTGGGTGTACCGGGTGTTGTCGAAGACCCGGAAGAAGCGGTCCAACCGCACATCGATGCTCGACGGCTGGATCATCGACGCGTCGAACGGATCCAGTTCGAGACGTCCTTCATCCAGCTCTTTACGCAGGTCCCGATCACTAAGCAGCACAGGACAAGGGTATCCGGAGGGGCCCGCCGATCTTCGTCGCCCACCGTGCTAAGCTACCGGCGTCGATCGACCGAAGGTCGATGCGCTGCGGATGTAGTTCAATGGTAGAACATCAGCTTCCCAAGCTGAGAACGCGGGTTCGATTCCCGTCATCCGCTCAGAACACGAAGGCCCAGGTCAGGAGCTTGATTCGCTCCGCCTGGGCCTTCGTCGTGTCCGGGGTGCTCAGCGGGGCCAACAACATCTCGACAAATGGGGTGCTCATCCCTCGCCCTCCAGCGTTCCGAACCGCTCTCCGGGCCGTCGTCCGTCACCGATCGCGGACAGTTCCTCGCGGATCGGGGCGGTTTCCTGCTCAATCTCTCCTTCCAGGACAGCCACGGACCGCGAAGCGGGCTGCGCCACACGCGACTGCCCCCGAATCCTGGTCGGCGGTGAGCCGCGAGCGCTCGCCAGAACGGGGCGGGGAAACCGCACCCGTTCTCGTCCTCGGCTCCGCTACCTGCGCGAGCGGCAGAGCTAGATTCGGAGATAGCAGACCTGGCGTGGGATCCGAAGCGGCTGATGGCACTCCAACGTCGAATCGGAACCTCCGCCTGCGTGGCTCGCCCAGGCGGATGCGCAGCCGCGTTGTCGGGGTCGAAGGCGAACCGCGCGGCGAGCGGCCCGAACTCGCCGGGGAGCGCACCGGCCGCAGCCGATAGACGCGGACGACTCGAGTGTTTCCGGACTACCTCCGCGCGAGGAAGTAGTCGTGGAATGCCGCGACGGGTTGCGGGTGGGCGATGAGATGGCCCTGAAAGCGGTCGACGTTGAGGCCCTGCAGCGTGTGGAGTTGCTCCGGGGTTTCGACCCCTTCGGCGACGCAGGTGCGATCCATCGCGTGGGTCATCGTGACGATCGCGCGGGCGATCGCGTGATCGACCGGATCGCTGTCGATCGCCGTGACGAAGGTGCGGTCGAGTTTGAGGATGTGCACCGGGAGGTTCCTGAGGCGGGCAAGTGTGGAATAGCCGGTGCCGAAGTCGTCGAGGGCGAAGCGCACCCCGCGGTCGGCGAGCTCGGTCATGGCGTTGTGCGCTTGCGGGCTGAGATCCACCAGAGCCGTCTCGACGACTTCGAGCACGACACGATCGAACGGCAGGCCGGAGTTCGTGATGAGCTCGGTCACCGTGCCGACGAAGTCGGGGTCACCGGGAAGGAGCCCGCTGAGGTTGATCGAGACGGTCGGCGCTGTGCCCTGGATCGCCGGCCACCCGGCGGCTTCGGCCAGAGCGGTCCGCAATACCCACTGGTCCAGCTCGCCGGTCAGATCCCCTTGTTCCGCGGCCGCGAGGATCACGCCGGGAGTGAGCAGACCACGGCCGGGATGCGGCCAGCGAAGCAAGGCTTCAGCGGCCACGATCGTGCCATCGCGATCGACGACGGGCTGATAGTGCAAGGTCAGGGCGTCCGTGCGAATGGCTTGGCGAAGTTCGCCCTCGAGGTGCAGTTGGCTCTCCGTCGCGGTGATCAGTTCGCGATCCGCCAGCGAAATACGTCCAGGGCCACGGCTTTTCGCGTGGAACATGGCCACATCGGCATAGCGCAACAGGTCTTGGCTGGACATTGAACCGGTCAACAGAGCCCCGCCCGTGGACACCGAGACGTTGACCAGTTGATCACCGATCGGCACCATGGTGCGCAGCGCTTCGGAGATTTGCTGGGTCAGCGCCTGCAGACCCCCGACCGCGTCGAGATCCGCTGTGATCACTAGGAACTCGTCACCGGACAACCGCGCGACCGTGCATTCCGGTGGCACGGCCGCGGTCAGCTGACGCGCCAGCGCGACCAGGAGCTCGTCCCCGGCTTCGTGGCCGAGCGAATCGTTGATGCGCTTGAAGTTGTCGATGTCGCAGAACACGAGCCCGAGCTGACGCGGCTCGCCCGAGGTCAGCCAGGCGAGGATCTCGTTCATCCCACGCCGGTTGAGCAGTCCGGTCAACTCGTCGTGGGTGGCCTGCTCGTGAAGGGCCTGCTCGGCTCTCCGCTGAGCGGTGATGTCGTGCATCAGCACCTGGTAGGCCGCGCTGTCGTCCCACGTGGTGCGCACCGAGACCGATTCGATGAGCACGCTGTCACCGTCCACGCACGTCAGCCGAACCTCGGTCGGTTCCGACGCCATGCCCGGTTCGGTCAAGCTGGCCACCCGCTTGCGCAGGTCGCGCAGGGCCGGTTCAGCGACGAAATCGCTGATGGGGCGACCGAGCAGCTGCTCGTCCGACTCGGCCCGCATCAACCGCACCGCCGCGGGGTTGACGTAGGTGAGCAAGCCGTCTTGGTGCACGCAGATCGCATCCGGGCTGAGCTCGACCAGCAGGCGGTACCGATCCGCCAGGATGGCCAGTTGACGGGCATCTTCTCCGCCCGGACGTGCGTCAGTGGCGATACCCACGAGTGCGCTCGGGTGCCCCTCTTGGCGAGCCCGGACGCGGAGCCAATGGGTCACGCCATCGGCGTCTTCGAACGGCAGTTCCAGTTCGAGGTCCTGCCAGACAGGTGCCACGGACGCGGAAACGATCAACGGCTCCAGCAACTCCCGCAGTCGGGCCCGCAGTTCCTCCGCACCGGCGTTGGGCATGGCCAAGAGCCGCTCCAGTCCGGCGGTGGACCACGTGAGCTCGTCTCCAGCGAACCGATAGCGCCACAACACCGCCCCATGAACCGCGAGCGTCAGGTCCAGCATCGCTCGGTCCATCTGCGAGCCCGACGCGAAGGCGCCTCGGTCATCCCCTTCGTCCTCCGGCGGCATGTCACCTCCCCGCTAGATCCAGGCGTGCGACAACTCTCTCCTCCTTCCGCCGGGAATGCAGTTCCTTCTGCTGCAGAACACGACCCGGGAACCACGATGCGTGGCATTAGAGATCAAGCGAAATCTGGAATACGTAACCCATAAGAGTTAAATATTCTCAACTGCAGGCACGCTAAGTAGCACTCCGTCGGAGAGGTCGGCACTATCGGGTGAGGCGACAGATACGGCCTCGCTTCAATCGGCGAACGGCCGCGCACACGATCTAGGAGACCAGCATGGGTTTACCGCACTTGGACATAGCCGGGCTGGGCACGGTTACCGGCTACGGCTGGGGCCGGGAGGAGCTCTGGCAAGGCCTCGCAGCGGGCAAATCCGCCGCCGTCCAGCAGCCCGGCTACCAGACCGACGGATGGGCGGCACCCTGGGCCGCGCTCGTGCCCGGGGGAGGCGATGCTTCGGACGGACCGAGCCGGTTCCAGCGGGCCATGCGGTTCGCAGCTCGCGAAGCCATCACCGATGCGAAGACACGAGGCTGGCAACCCGGCCGACGGGTCGGATTGCTGCACGCCGTCGTACTCGGCGAAGTCGACCTGTGGAAGGACTTCCACATCACGCACGGAGGTCGCGTATCCGTCCGGGACTACCTCGCGCTCATGCCGTCCACACCGATCTCGACCCTGATGCGGGAATACGACTTCCACGGACCGGCGATGAACGTCGGCGCCATGTGCGCCTCGGGAAACGCCGGGCTGCTCACCGCGAAGTCCTGGATCGACACCGGGATCGTCGACGACGTGATCTTCGTTGCCACCGACATTTCGGTGACCCCCGAGAACCTGAGGCATTTCGTCGACTTGGGCGTCGCCGTCGCGGACAGCGACCCGTTGCAGGCCTGCCGCCCGTTCCAGGAAGGCAGCCGGGGCTTCATCATGGGCGAAGGCTCGGTCGCCATGGTCCTCTCCCAGGGCATCCCCAACCCTTATCTGCACGTGCTCGGCGGAGCCATGTCCCATGATGCCCATCACGTGACTTCGATCGATCCCGAACTGACCGACATCACCCGCTGCTTCAACGAAGCCCTGGAAAACGCCGGAGCGACCCCCGACCAGGTGCGCTACCTCAACGCCCACGGGCCCGGAACCCGTCAGTGCGACACGGCCGAGGCTGCCGTGTTCGATGCTCTCTTCCCCACCACGGCCGAGCTGTACTCGGTCAAGCCACTGGCCGGGCATTGCCAGGGTGCGGCTTCGGCCGTGGAGATCAGCGCCACGGCCCTGGGATACGACCACGACCTGCTCCCAGCACCGTTCAACGTCGCAGCGGGACATCCGCGCCTGCTGGCCGGACCCACGGCGCCTGATGAAGGCCTGACCGTCAAGTCCTCCATCGGCATGGGCGGGCACAACTCCGCCGTCGTCCTCCGTCCGCCGAACCGGTGAGGGGCACTGCGCGGAACACGTCACCCGCGCATTCCCGAGCGCCCCGCGCGATCGCCGCTCACGACGTCTCGGCCAGGAACGACAGCAGATCGGCGTTGATCGTCTCGGCCTGCGTCGTGGGCATTCCGTGCGGGAAGTCCTCGTAGGTGTTCAGCGTCGCGTTCTGCAGCAGCTTCGCCGACAAGGGACCCGAATCCCGATAGGGCACGATCTGATCGTCTTCGCTGTGCATCACCAGGACCGGCACGGAGATCTTCTTCAGGTCCTCGGTGAAATCCGTTTGGGAGAAGGCGACGATGCCGTCGTGGTGTGCCTTCGCGCCGCCCATCATTCCTTGACGCCACCAGTTCTGGATGAGTGCCTCCGAGGCTTCCACGCCCGGCCGGTTGAACCCGTAGAAGGGCCCCGCCGCTATGTCGCGATAGAACCGCGAGCGGTTGGCCGCAAGTTGTTCCTGGAATCCGTCGAAGACGCTCTTGGGAAGACCGCCGGGATTGTCCTCGGTCTTGACCATCAGAGGTGGAACCGCGTTGATGATGGCGGCTTTGGCCACTCGTGCTTCACCATGCCTGGACAGGTAGCGCACCACTTCACCGCCGCCGGTCGAATGACCCACGTGGATGGCGTCCTGCAACCTCAGATGCGCTGTCAGCTCCCCGAGGTCGTCGGCATAGTGGTTCATGTCGTGGCCGTCGCTCGTCTGGCTGGATCGTCCGTGTCCCCGCCGGTCATGGGCGATGACCCGGTAACCGTGTCGCAGGAAGAACAACATCTGGGCGTCCCAGTCGTCAGCCGAGAGCGGCCAGCCATGGCTGAACACGATCGGCTGACCCGAACCCCAGTCCTTGTAGTAGATCTCCGTACCGTCCGTTGTGGCGATGGTGCCCATGCGGATCCTTCCGTCAACGCGGGACGACACGGCGGAATCAGCCGGTTGACGCAGCACGCCACGCACGCCCTCGAGATGGGTTCAACACCGCTCAATGCTCCCCACCTCCCGACCACCGCCCCAGGGCAATAAGTCACCCAACCGCCACCGAACCCATCGGCCGGGCAGGGCGAGGGCGGGATGCGGTCCCACCAGGTCCCGGAAATCGGTGGACGCCGCTGCGAAGATGTAGCGGTTGTCGATCTCGAACCGACTGGGGGACCTGTGAATCCGAGGGACGCCGACGCCGACCGCTTCGCGGGCGAGGCGCTTGCGAAGGGGGAGCCGACCGGGTGGTTCGAGCCGCTCTACGCCGCGGCCACCGCTGGTGCGGCCATCGTTCCCTGGGACCTGGAAGTGCCGCACGCGCTGCTGCCCGAATGGGCGCAGGGCGTCGACGGTTCCGGCCGGTCCGCGCTGGTGATCGGCTGCGGATACGGGCGGGACGCCGAGTTCATCGACTCGCTCGGCTTCCGGACCACCGCTTTCGACATCTCCGAGACCGCGATTCGCGACGCCCGTCAGCGCCACCCGGATTCCGACGTGGAGTACGTGATCGCTGATCTGCTGGACCCGCCCGCCGAGTGGGTCGGTGGCTTCGACCTCGTCCTGGAATCGATCACCGTGCAGTCGATGCCGCTCTCGCTGCGCACCGAGGCGACCGAGCAGGTCGCGGCGATGGTCGCGCCCGGCGGTGAGCTGCTGGTCATCTCGGGAATTCGCGCCGAGGGCGCGGAAATCGACGGCCCGCCCTGGCCGTTGAGCCCCAGCGAGATCGACGCCTTCGCCACCGGCGGCCTGCGCCCGAAGCGGATCGAACGACTACCGCTGCCGAACGACCCCGAACTGCTCTCCTGGCGCGCGAGCTTCACGCGCTAGAACACCGCTGCGCCCCGCTTCTCGCGCGTATCACCGCGCGGGCGCGCTCGATCACTGCCTCCGGCGCACCGACGCGCGCTGATCGGGGAGGCCGCGAGAAGCGTGCCCCGCCGACTCCCGGTCATCATGGGACCGCGACCGGCGACGATGAGGGGAGCGAGCATGGCAGGTACCGAGTACTCGCTCGGCCACGACGACCCGGAGGTTCAGCGGCTGCTGCTGCAGGGCAGGCTCTACGGCGACCACACCGAGCACGCCCTGCGGCTGGCCGGGCTCGCGCCGGGGATGCGGGTGCTCGACGTGGGTTGCGGGCCGGGTGACGTGTCGATGGCCGCGGCGCGGATCGTCGGGCCCGACGGTTCGGTCACCGGTGTGGACGCGCAGCAGCGCATCCTCGACCTCGCCACCCGGCGGGCCGCCGAGCGGGGTTTCGCGAACGCGCGGTTCCACAGCGCCGACATCTTCTCGCTCACCGCCGAGCAGCCCTACGACGCGGTGATCGGCAGGTTGATCCTGATGCACCTAGCCGACCCGGTGGCTGCCGTGCGCCACCTGTCCGGGCTCGTCCGGCCCGGCGGTGTGGTGACCTTCCAGGACTTCGAGATCAGCGCCGCGCGCACCGTCCCGGCGGTGACGCTGATCGACCAGGTCTCCGAGCTCGTCCGGCGGAGCTTCCGCGCTGCCGGTGCCAGCACCGAGATGGGCAGCTCGCTGCACCGCGTGTTCCGCGACGCCGGGCTGGCCGCGCCGCGGATGACCATGAGCGGGTGCATCGGCCCCGCGACCGACCCGGACATGACCGAGTTCCTCGCCGGCGTCTGGCGCACCATGTTGCCCGTGGCGCAGCGCCTCGGGCTCGACGTCACCGGCCTCACCGACCTGGACGCCCTCCCGCGGCGCATGCGCGCCGCCGCGGGCGAGGCGATCGTGATGCTTCCGCCCCTGGTCAGCGCCTGGTCAACGGTGTGACCGGCTGGGCCGCGGCGGCACCACCGCCTCGGTGCGGGCCGGGCTCGTGACAGTTTTGCCTAAAACTGTATGGCCACGACGCCCGAAATGTCCGGACAGTTTTAGGCAAAACTGTCGCGGTCGCCGGCACCGCCCAGCAGCCGCGGGGAACGAGGGTCTCTAAGCTCGCGCGGCATGGGGAACCGTACTGCTGCGTCGTACGACGCGCTCGCGGCTGATTACGCCGAGCACTTCGCTGGGGAACTCGCGGCGAAGCCGCATTGGCGGGCGATGCTCGGAGTGTTCGCCGAGACCGGCTCGGGGCCGGTCGCCGATCTCGGGTGCGGGACCGGGCACGCCACGCGGTTCCTCCACGAACGCGGGGTGGACGTCTTCGGCGTCGACGTCTCCGCCGGGATGGTCGAGACCGCGCGGAGGCTGCATCCCGAGCTGCGCTTCGAGCAGGGGTCGATGACCGCGCTGGAGCTCGCGGAGGAATCCCTCGGCGGCATCCTCGCCGGATACTCGATCATCCACATCGAACCCGGCGATCTCCCGGAGGTGTTCGCGGAGTTCCACCGCCTGCTGCGCCCCGGCGGGCAGCTGCTGCTGGCCTTCCAGGTCGGTGCGCAACCGCTGCACCTCGCGGAAGGGTTCGGGCACTCGATCGACCTCACCTTCCACCGCCACACCCCGCAGGAGATCGCGGCACTGCTCGCCGAATCCGGAATCCCCGTCACGGCAGCGCTGGAACGCGCGCCGGATCCCGAGGAGCGCACCCCGCACGCGCATCTCCTCGCGCGCAAACCGGGCTGACCGAACGGAAACCCGGGCACCGAATGCGCTCGCGTGCTTGAATCACCGCTGTGGACGAGAACGCGCGGATGGTCGTGACGGCACAGCGGGAGATCGCCGCCGCGTGCTCGCGGATCTTCGAGCTGATCGCCGATCCCGCGGAGCAACCGCGATGGGACGGCAACGACAACCTCGGGCGGGCCACGCGCGATCAGCGGGTGCGCGCCGCCGGGGAGGTCTTCGTGATGGAGCTGAACTCCGGCAGCCCGCGCGAGAACCACGTCGTCGAGTTCGAGGAGGGGCGCCGAATCGCCTGGCGCCCCTCCGAACCCGGTAACCCACAACCCGGACACCTGTGGCGATGGGAGCTGGAACCGGTCGGCGAGACCCGCACCCTGGTCACGCACACCTACGACTGGTCGCAGCTCACCGACGACAACCGGTTGCCGATCGCCCGCGCCATGACACCGGGCAACCTGCGGTCCTCCCTCGACCGCCTCGCCGAAATCGCCGAGTCCGGGCGGTAGGCCCCGACCTCAGAAGTCGAAGACGGCTCCGGTCTGCGTCTCGAGCACGCAGGGGTTCTCGTAGGTCTGGGTGAACTCCACCTTCCGGCCCTTCCAGGAACCGTGCATCGTGGCCTTCACCGGGCGGTATTCCATCGTGCAGGCGCGCATCGGCGCGCTGACCGCCTGGATGTTGCCGTTGGCCTTCTCCAGGTCGGCGCAGGCACGCGCGGCGTTCTTGTGCGGACCGCCAGCCGGGTGGCAGTTCAGCACCGTCTGCTTGTGCTTCTTCAGGTTTCCGGTTTCGGTCGACAGGTGCAGGACGCTGGGCTCCTGCGGTGCCGCGCCGACCGCGGAACCACCTGCGAGCAGGCTTCCGACGACGAGCGCGGAGGAGAGCAGAGCACGACCGGTGAATCGAGCGAACACGTTCCTCAATCCTTTCGAGAGGCAAGGATTCGACATGGCGGAGCGGAAACCCTTCGTCAGCACTTATTTTCGTGCGCACGCAATGGAATCCGCGGAAGCTCGAGCAGCTCGACCGGGAACCACTCGGTTCTCCCGCCGAAGCAGTTGATCAATACCGTAATGCGTCACAGGCAGTAGGATGAACTAGCCCAACCGAGCTAATGAACACCTCCGCGATTCCGAGCGGGTTACATAAAGCCTCGTGCATGGCCGGAGAATTCGCACGCCGAGCGAAGCCCCCCGCCGGGCGCCCGTGGACCGAGCCCTCGCGACCCGGCTGAATCGCAGCCTGCGGCGATTCACTCCCCGGTCGGCCCACCGGCGAGCTCGACGACGATGTCGAGCTGGCCGAGGTGCCGGGCGTACTCCTGGAGCAGGTGGAAAAGGATTCGCTCCAACGTCGCCGGGGACTGCCCCGCCCAGCGGGGGCCAGGTCGGCCGGTTTCCGCGAGATCCCTCGATCCAACGACACGACTGGTGTGCGCGCCCTGCGTCCGGCACGCGGCGAACAGCGCTGCGGTGGATTCACCCGGGTCGACGAACCAGCGCCCCGCTCGCTGGTCACCCCACGGGTCCGCGACCAGCTCACCTTCGAATCCCCACTCGATCCAGCGGAATTCCACGAAGGTCAGGTGCTTGACCAGTTCCAGGGGAGTCCAGCCAGACGGCAAGCGGCTGGTGCGCAGTTCCGCCTCCGGCAGATCGGCGACCTTCTCGAGAAGCCTTTCCCGGAAAATCCATCCCCGAAGTCTGCCGCGCGGTTGAACGCCGAGCCACCAGTCGGCTGAGCGCTCCCGGTGTCCGCCGCTGGCCGGGAGGGTGTCGGCAGGTGAGTCGGGGTGCTCCTGTCGGGCATCGGTGACACGGTTGCCGCATGGATGCGAAGGACTTCGACTGGAACAACTCGCTGTGCCAGCAGATCATCTTCCACTGGAACAACCAGCTCCGCGCCCGCCTGGAGGGCCTGACCGACGACGAGTACTTCTGGGCCCCGGTCCCGGACGCGTGGAGCGTGCGGCCGCGCGGGACCTCCACGGCGCAGATCCAGGCCGGATCCGGGGACTTCACAGTGGACTACGGCTACCCGGCACCGGACCCCGCGCCGTTCACCACGATCGCCTGGCGGCTCGCCCACGTGATCGTCGGCGTGCTGGCGATGCGCAACGCGGCGCACTTCGGCGCGCCGGAGGCCTCCTACGACTCCTGGACGTACGCCGGGGACGCGGACACGGCGCTCGACCAGCTCGAGACCCAGCTGGACACCTGGCTCGTCGGCGTCCAGGGCCTCACCGAGGCCCAGCTCCGCGAACCCGTCGGCGACAAGGAGCCCTTCCCGGAACTCGCGATGGCCGACCTCGTCCTGCACATCCACCGCGAGCTGATCCACCACCTGGCGGAGATCAGCCTGCTGCGCGACCTCTACGCGCACGCGCTGGAGGAATGACCGGAGGCGTCTACTCCTGGGCCATGTCCACGAAGCGGCTGTAGTGCAGCTGGTGGGCGACCGTGACCGTGGAGGTGGGACCGGCGCGGTGCTTGGCCAGCATCAGGTCGGCCTCGCCCATCCGGGGGTCGTCGCGCTCGAAGGCGTCGGGCCGGTGGATCAGGATCACCATGTCGGCGTCCTGTTCGAGCGAACCACTCTCACGAAGATCCGACAGCTGCGGCTTCTTGTCGTTCCGCTGTTCCGGACCGCGGTTGAGCTGGGAGATCGCCACGACCGGGACTTCGAGCTCCTTGGCCAGCAGCTTGAGGTTTCGGGAGAACTCCGAGACCTCCTGCTGACGGGACTCGACCTTCTTGCCCGAGGTCATCAGCTGCATGTAGTCCACCACGATCAGCTGAATGTCGTGGCGCTGCTTGAGCCGCCGGGCCTTCGCGCGGATCTCCATCATGGTCAGGTTCGGCGAGTCGTCGACGAACAGCGGCGCTTCGCTGATCTCGCTCATCCGGCGGGCGAGCCGCGTCCAGTCGTCGTCGGTCATCCGCCCGCCGCGCATGTCGCCCAGGCGGATCCGCGCCTCCGCGGAGAGCATGCGCATCACGATCTCGGTGCGGCCCATCTCCAGCGAGAAGATGACGCTGCCGAGTCCCTGCTTGATCGAGGCCGCGCGGGCGAAGTCCAGCCCCAGGGTGGAGTTGTGCGTCGGGATCATCGACCGAGTCGCCAAGTAAAGATGATCGTCCGCATCCACCTCGACACACCGGACCGGGACGCTGTCCACCGGCCGAACGGCGGTGATGTAGCGCATCCCGACCATCCGCGGCGTACGCGCGTTGCGCTCCTTGTGAACGCGCTTCTTGCGCTCAAGGCGGAACACATCGTCCTGCGTGCAGAACGTGAGCTGGAATGCCGTCGACGTTTCCTCACGGCGCCCACGGACCCGCCTGGTCGTCGATGAACAGCGGTAGCCGAGACTGACGATCAACTCGTAAACGCCGCGTGCCAAATGCTCACTGGTAACGCTGAACTGCACCGAGCCACTCGGCAGGACAGTCCCGTCGGTGTCCAGCAAACCGGCGAGCAAGGCACGACGCTGACTCTCCGAAGCCCGCAGGAACTGCGCCGGGACGTGCTTGTTCCCAAGCACGCCCACCGTGCGCAGAACCGCCTGGACGGTTCCGCGCTCGTTCCGACATTCCTGACACTGCCGAAGACCGCTCGTCGGTTCGCCGCAATCCGGGCAGGTGGGCTGCGATACCGGTGCCGAGATGAAACGAGCCCTACCGCCGCAGCTTCTGCCGCAAGTCCGAACCTGACTGGCCCTAGGCACAAAGGACTCGCCGCAGACGACGCACTCACGCTCGGCAACCGGTCCCGGAAGAGGGAACTGAATGCCGTAGTACTGATGCCGAACCTCGGGAGCGTGATAGCCCTCGCCCTCTACATAGGCGGCTATTTCCGGATCAGCGCTGGTAAACGCAGCAGATGCCGACGTACCGTCACCAAGCCACACGCCCAAGACGTACGGCGACAGCGGCAGTTCTTGCTCCGGAAGTTCGATCGGTCGTGAGGCGTTGACGGAATGGTTCAAACGGCCGTCCGCGGTGTCGCACCGCAGCGTCGCCGCGATCTCCTCCGTGGTGCGCACCTCCCCGGAGGTGCGCTGATTGCGCATCCTGTTGTACCCGGTGGCGGCCGCTTGGGCAGATTTCCGCGACGCTCGCGTGTCGGTCAACCACTGGTGGTTCGCGTCGGCGATGACCGTGGTGCCGTCGGAGAACTCGACCTCGTAGCAAGGGCGGTCGTGCATCACCTCGGTCGCAGCGACGACCTCGGTGGGCTTGCCGTCTGCGCCAATGAGGTGGTCTCCGACCTCGACCTCGCCCATGGTCGTCCAGCCGTCGGGCGTGGGCAGCGGGGTATCCAGGGCTAGGGCCTTACCCACACCGGGGCGGGCCGCGACGATGATCATCTGGCCCGCGTGCAGGCCGTTGGTGAGGTGGTCCAGGTCGGCGAAGCCGGTGGGGATGCCCTGGGACTCGCCACCGCGGGAGGCGATGGCGTCGATCTCGTCCATCGTCGGCTGGAGGAGGTCCTCCAGCGCGTGGAAGTCCTCGCTGGCGCGGCGTTCGGTGACGTCGTAGATCGAGGCCTGGGCGCGGTCGACGACCTCCTCGATCGCCGAGCCCTCCGAACCGTTGTAGCCCAGCTGCACGATGCGGGTGCCCGCCTCGACCAGGCGGCGCAAGATCGCCTTCTCCGAGACGATCTCGGCGTAGTAGCCGGCGTTGGCCGCCGTCGGGACCGTGGCGATCAGCGTGTGCAGGTACGGGGCGCCGCCGACCTTGAGCAGCTCCTGGCGGCGTTCCAGCTCGGCCGAGACCGTGATGGCGTCGGCGGGTTCGCCGCGGCCGTAGAGGTCCAGGACGACGTCGTAGATGGCCTGGTGCGCGGGTCGGTAGAAGTCGGTGGGGCTGAGCACCTCGACGGCATCGGCGATGGCGTCCTTGCTCAGCATCATCCCGCCGAGCACGGATTGCTCGGCGGCCAGGTCCTGCGGGGGCTGCCTCTCGAAGGTCGTCGCGCCGCCGCCTGCGCCGCCGCCGTCAGTGATGTACGGGTCTTCCCGCTCGTCGGGCACAGTCACCTGACCCCGTCACCTCCAAGGGCAGCAAGCGATCGCCCGCGTCCAGCGGCGATCTCGGGACGTGTTGCCCCGCACGACTCGCGAACGGGCCGTGGTGGCCAAGGCACGCGCGCGAAGCTAGATCGCCTGCTTGGAGCAGGCAACTCAAGTTGTGGACAGAACTCGGGACAACCTGTGGATAGGTTGTGACGAGGTGGGGATAAGTTCCAGCAGCCTTCCGGACAGCTGGGGATAACTTGGGGAGAAGCCGTGGAGATTCACGCAAAACCCCAGCTCATGAGCTTGGTACTAGCTGTGGAAAAATCCCGTGGAAAAACTTCGGCGTGTCGTGCTCTTCGGCGTGTCGTCATCAACACCCGAGGGTCACGAGCACCCGACCCCAGTGACCGCCAGTGGGCGGCCAGGACACGGCATCGTCCACTCCTCACACGAATGCAGGAGTGGACGATGCCGTGCTAATGAACCGGTGCTACCGGGTCACTGCTCCTCGCCGGTGACCTGGACGCTGACGTTGGCCGTCACGTCCGGGTGCAGACGCACGTCGACGACGTGCTTGCCCAGCGACTTGATGTGACCGCGCAGCGAGACCGAACGCTTGTCGAGGTTCGGGCCGCCGGCCTTGCGAACCGCGTTCGCGACGTCGCCGTTGGTGATCGAACCGAACAGCTTGCCCTGCTTGGACACCTTGGCGGTCAGCGTGACCGAACCCAGGTTCTGCAGCTGCTGCTTGAGCTCCTGGGCGTGCTCCAGGTTCCGCACGCGGCGGTTCTCCTGGACGCGGCGGATCGTCTCGATCTGCTTCTGCGCACCCTTGGTTGCCACGATCGCCAGGTTCTGCGGCAGCAGGTAGTTGCGCGCGTAACCGTCCCGAACCTCGACGATGTCGCCCGACTCGCCGAGACCGGAGACGTCAGCGGTGAGAATGATCTTCACGACTCGACTCCTTTCCTGATCAGCGAGCGGTCGAGGTGTAGGGCAGCAGCGCCATCTCGCGGGCGTTCTTGACCGCGATGGCGACGTCGCGCTGGTGCTGGCTGCAGTTGCCGGTCACCCGACGGGCACGGATCTTGCCGCGGTCGGAGATGTACTTCCGCAGCAGCGTCGTGTCCTTGTAATCGATCTGCGCAGCCTTGTCCTTGCAGAACACGCAGACCTTCTTCTTCGGCTTGCGCACGGGCGCCTTGGCCATCGGTCTTCCTCCTCGAAACTTCCTAAAGCATTAGCTGCGCCGTCTTAGAACGGCGGCTCGTCGCTGAACCCGCCACCGGAGCCGGCAGGCGGAGCCGAACCCCACGGGTCGTCGGCGGGCGGACCGGCCGGGCTGGAAGCACCGCCGCCGCCACCACCGAAGCCGCTGCCGCCCCTGCTGACCTTGTTGACCTTGGCGGTGGCGTAGCGCAGCGAAGGGCCGATCTCGTCTACCTCGAGCTCGACGACCGTGCGCTTCTCGCCTTCCTTGGTCTCGAAGGACCGCTGGCGCAGTCGCCCCTGCGCGACAACCCGCATGCCGCGGGTCAGCGTCTCGGCCACGTTCTCCGCGGCCTGACGCCAGATGTTGCAGCGCAGGAACAGCGCCTCGCCGTCCTTCCACTCGCCGCTCTGGCGGTCGAAGGTCCGCGGGGTGGAGGCGATCGTGAAGTTCGCGACCGCCGCACCGGACGGGGTGAAGCGCAGCTCCGGGTCGGCGGTCAGGTTGCCGACCACCGTGATTACCGTTTCACCAGCCATGACCTGGGGACTCCAGTCTGGTCGTTAGCGGGTTCGCTGTCTGGAACTCAGACAGAGGCCTTGGCCGCGGAGGCCTTGGCGGCCTTGGCGCGAGCCGCGGCGGCACGGGCGACCTTGCGGGGCTCAACGATCTTGCGCTGGACCTTGGTCCGCAGGATCGACTCGTTGAGGTTGAGCTGGCGGTCCAGCTCCTTGATGGTGGCCGGCTCGGCGTTGATGTCGATGACCACGTAGATGCCCTCGGCCTGCTTGTTGATCTCGTAGGACAGCCGGCGGCGGCCCCAGACATCAACCTTCTCGACAGTGCCGCCGTCGTTGCGGATGACGTTGAGGAAGTTGTTCTCGAGGGACTGAGCGACGGTGCGCTCGTCCTGGCTCGGGTCGAGGATGACCATGAGCTCGTAATGACGCATGAAGACCACTCACCTCCTGTGGACTCACGGCCACGGACTTTCCGCGGCAGGAGGGTCGTCGCGTTGACGAACCGGTCAAGGCTAGCAAGCCTCACCGACAGTGCTGACATCGGCCCGGGCGGCTTCCGCAGCGGGCCGCCGGGCGCTTCAGCGGATCCGGTTCACGCCGCTTGCGCTGCGATTACTGCCTGCGCAGCACCCAGGAGCGAACCAGCGCGGCAGTGACCACGGCGAGTGAGATCGCGGCCAGCAGCACGGGCAGCGCGACCTTCTCGGAGGTCTCGCCGGGCATCGCCTCGGCGCTTCCCGCCGCCCGGATCTCCTCCTGGCGGTCCTGCTCGCGCTGCTGCTGCTCGGCCTGCTTCGCCAGGTCGCCGACGCTGGGCGCGGAACCGGGGATCTGACCGTAGCTGGAGTTGGCCCAGGGCAGCTCGGATGCGCTGCGCAGGCTCGGCGGCAGCACGCTCATCGCCCGCGGAGCGCTGCGCGCGCTCGGCGGCAGCGCCGGCGCGGGCGCGTGGGTCGGCGGGGCCCCGGCGTCCGGCGCGGGCGCGGGCTGTGCGCTCGTGCTCTCGGGCGGCGGTGGCGAGGACTCCTCCGGCGGCGGGGCGGGCTGCTCCTCCGCGGGCGGCTCGGCGGGCTCGGGCTCGGGCACGTTGACCGTCACCGAGTTGCCCAGGCTCACCAGGTTGTTGAAGTGGAACCGGACGTCGTCGACCTTGTCCGCGGGCAAGCCGATGCGCTCCAAGCGCGGCGCGGCCGCCTCGGCGATGTCCCCGCCGGAGAAGGTGGTGCTGCCGACGTCGACGGTGCCCAGCTGGATCGGGCTCTGCTGCTCGAACCGCTCGACCGCCTCGTTGGCGGTCCCCAGGTGCAGCGGCATCGCCAGCAGCGCCGCCTCGCGGAGCTTGAGGTCCATGGTCTTGGTCTCGACGGCGACCGGCTGGCCGGGCTCGGCTTCCACGATGGCCAGCGAGGTGCTCACCACCAGCGGGTCGGCGGCGCTCGCCGGCGGCGCGCTCAGCAGCGCGAGGGCCAGCCCGGCGAAGCCGGTGGTGGCCGTGCGGCGAAGCGCGCTCGGTTTGAACAAGGGGTTGGCCTTGCCCCGCATACCCATGGCTCGCCTCCCCGCGAACAGGCTACTGATCGACACCAGTGTTGCATTGTGCTTAACGCGCAAGTACCTCCGTTGGTTGCGCAAGATCGAAAAATCGGCGGAAAAGTTCCACCGCGGCCGAGCGCGCCACCCGGTGAGCCGGTCCCGGAGTCCGCATAGACTGCTGCCCATGCGTATCGGCGCTCATGTTCGCGACGACGACCCGTTGACCGCTGCCGAGGAGCGAGGCGCCGAGGTCGTGCAGTTCTTCCTCTCGGACCCGCAGGGCTGGAAGAAGCCGCAGCCGCACCCGCAGGCCGAGCAGCTCCGCGCCTCCGAGATCGAGGTGTTCATCCACGCGCCGTACGTGATCAACGTGGCGTCGTTGAACAACCGGATCCGGATCCCCTCGCGCAAGTCGGTGCTGCAGCAGTCCGCGGCGGCGTCCGAGGTGGGCGCGCGCGGGCTGATCGTGCACGGCGGGCACGTGACCAAGGACGACGACCCCGCCGAGGGCGTGGCGAACTGGCGCAAGCTTTTCGAGCGGCAGGCCGCCGAGGGCGGCTTCGAGGTGCCGATCCTGATCGAGAACACCGCGGGCGGCACGAACGCGATGGCCCGGAACTTCGACGCGCTGGCGCGGCTGTGGGACGCGGTCGGCGAGTTCGGGGCGGGTTTCTGCCTGGACACCTGCCACGCGCACGCGGCGGGCGAGGACCTGGCGGACCTGGCCGAGCGGGTCAAGGCCATCACCGGGCGGATCGACCTGGTGCACCTCAACGACTCGCGCGACGAGTTCGGCTCCTCTCGGGACCGGCACGCCAACATCGGCGAGGGCAACATCGATCCGGAGGCGCTGGCCGCCGTGGTGCGCGCAGCGGAGGCGCCGGTGGTGGTGGAGACCCCGGGCGACGGGCAGGCCGCGGACATCGAGTTCCTGCGCAGCAGGCTCTGAGAAGGGAGCCCGGCATCTGGGGAACTGGGGCCAAGCGCGGGCTGGCCACCTCCGCACTCGTGGTGCTGTGCCTGCTCGCGGCGGGCACGCTGCTGCTGGGCTACCTGAACAAGGCGCGGTGCACCGGCCCTTCGTTCGACGAGTGGGGCCGGTCGGGGCCGAACTACCAGGAGCGGTCCTACGCCGACGTCTGCTACTCCGACATCCAGAACCTGTGGATCGGCCGGGACATCGACCGGCACGTCTTCCCGTACGTGCACGGCGGCATCGACTCGGACGGGTCGCTCTACGGCGGCGTGGTCGAGTACCCGGTGCTGACCGGACTGCTGATCTGGCTAGGCGCGTTCTTCGTGCACACCGATGCCGGATTCCTGCTGGCCTCGGCGCTGCTGATGGCCCCGTTCGGGCTCGCGGTCGCCTGGTGGCTCGGCCGCCTCAGCCGCTGGCGAGCGCTGCTGTGGGCGCTCGGCCCGCCGCTGGTCTTCTACGCGTTCCACAACTGGGACCTGCCGGTCGTGGCCTGCGCCGTCGCCGCCGTCTACGTGATGCACAGGAACGATCCGCCGCCGGACCGGGCCGCGCTGCGGCGGCGGGCCACCTGGGCGGGGGTGCTGCTCGGGCTCGGGTTCGCCGTGAAGATCTACCCGGCGATCTTCGTGCTGCCGCTGGCGCTGTACGTGCTGACCAGCGGGTCCGGCCGGGACTGGCGCGGCGCCGCGCGGGTCGTGGGGGCCGCCGCGGGCACGGCGGTGCTGGTGAACGTGCCGTTCATGATCGCGGGCTTCGAGGGCTGGCTGGCCTCGTTCGAGTTCCAGTCCCGGCGGCAGGTCGATCTGAGCACGAACTCGATCTGGTTCTGGGGCTTCCGGCAGTGGGCGGGCTCGGACTCGTTCCAGGACGCGATGGGCATCATCTCGCCGGCGCTGGTGCTGCTGTCGTTCGCGATCGCCTGCTGGGCGGGTTGGTGGCTCCGCTCCAGAACGGGCACGTTCCCGTGGGTGCAGGTCTCGGCGGCGATGCTGTGCGGGTTCCTGCTGCTGCACAAGGTGCATTCGCCGCAGTACACGCTGTGGCTGCTGCCGTTCTTCGCGCTGGTGCACGTCCGCTGGGGCTGGATCGTGGCGTACCTGCTGGCCGACGCGGCGATGTACGTGGGCGTGTTCCGCTGGCTGCACCTGATCACCTCCGGTGAGTCCAGCGGCATCTACGACGGTTTCACCGCCCAGGCGCTGATGATCGGCGTCTGGGGCCGGGCCGCGCTGCTGGTCGGCCTGTTCATCGCCTTCCTGTCCGCCCGCTCCGCGGTGGATCCACCACCGCGCGCGCCGTCCCCGGTGCCGCGGGAGGCCGGGGCGCTCTAGCCGGTCGGCACCACCGGGCCGGGTGGAGCTCGACCCGTCGCGCTCCGCGACGTGATCGCGCGGGGAACCTGACGCGCCGCGTGGCTGCGGATCCGCTGCTCAGGTACTCGACCTGCTCATCGGCCTTGCGTGGGATGGCGTGACAGTTTTGCCTAGAACTGCACGGGCATTCTCCGGCACCGACGGCTTGCAACTTTAGGCAAAACTGTCACCGCCCCTGCTGAAACGGCCCGCACCCCGAGCGGGATGCGGGCCGTTTCAGCTGATCGCTGGGATCAGAAGACGTTCTCGTCCAGCTCCATCAGGGAGAGGTCCGCCGCCTCGATGATCTTGCGGCGGCCGGTGAGCTCGGGCAGCACGTTCTTGGCGAAGAATCGGGCCACCGCGACCTTGCCCTGGTAGAAGGACTCGTCCTTGGCGGAGGCGCCGGCGTCCAGCGCGACCTGGGCGATCTCGGCCTGCTGCAGCAGCTTCCAGCCGACGAGCAGGTCACCCACGCTGAGCAGGAACGACACGGCGTGCTGGCCGACCTTGTAGATGTTGGTGACCTCCTCCTGGGAGGCGGTCAGGAACTCGAACAGGGTGCCCAGCATGCCCTGGGTGTCCTGCAGCGCCTTGCCGAGCGCGGCGCGCTCCTCCTTGAGGCGGTCGTCGGCGTCGGCGGCCTCCAGGGTCTCCTGGATCTTGGCGGCGACGTGGCCGATGGCGACGCCCTGGTTGCGCACGATCTTGCGGAACAGGAAGTCCTGCGCCTGGATCGCGGTGGTGCCCTCGTAGAGGCTGTCGATCTTGGCGTCGCGGATGTACTGCTCGACCGGGTAGTCCTGCAGGTAACCCGAACCGCCCAGCGTCTGCAGCGCGATGGTCAGCATCTCGTAGGCCCGCTCGGAGCCGACGCCCTTGACGATCGGCAGCAGCAGGTCGTTGATCTGCTCGGCGAGCTCGACGTCCGAGCCGTCGGCCTTGCCCTGCTGGATCTGGTCCTGGAAGTCCGCGGTGTAGAGGTAGATCGCGCGCAGGCCCTCGGTGTAGGCCTTCTGCAGCATCAGGCTGCGGCGCACGTCCGGGTGGCGGGTGATCGGCACGCGCGGGGCGGTCTTGTCCGAGGCGCGGGTCAGGTCGGCGCCCTGCACGCGCTCCTTGGCGTACTCCAGCGAGTTGAGGTAGCCGGTGGACATGGTGGCGATGGCCTTGGTGCCGACCATCATCCGGGCGTACTCGATGACCTGGAACATCTGCGCGATGCCGTCGTGCACCTCGCCGAGCAGCCAGCCCTTGGCCGGGGTGCCGTTCTGGCCGAAGGTGACCTCGCAGGTGGCGGAGGCGTTCAGGCCCATCTTGTGCTCGACGTTGGTGACGAAGGCGCCGTTGCGCTCGCCGGGCTCACCGGTCTGGCCGTCGAAGTGGAACTTGGGGACCAGGAACAGGCTCAGGCCCTTGGTGCCCGGCTTGCTCTCCACGTCCGGCCCCTCGGGGCGGGCCAGCACCAGGTGCATGATGTTCTCGGTCATGTCCTGGTCACCGGAGGTGATGAAGCGCTTGACGCCGTCCAGGTGCCAGGTGCCGTCCTCCTGCTTGACCGCCTTGGTGCGACCGGCGCCGACGTCGGAACCGGCGTCCGGCTCGGTGAGGACCATGGTGGCGCCCCAGCCGCGCTCGATCATGAGCTCGGCCCACTTGCGCTGCTCCTCGGTGCCGTTGTTCCAGAGGATGGTCGCGAAGTTCGGGCCGGCCATGTACATGTACACGGCCGGGTTGGAACCGAGGATCAGCTCGCCGGCGGCCCAGTTGACCGTCGGCGGGATCCCGTAGCCGCCGAGCTCGTCCGGGAGCCCGAGGCGCCACCACTCGCCGTCCTGCACGGCCTTGTAGGACTTCTTGAAGGTCTCGTCCAGCGTGACCGAGTGGGTCGCCGGGTCGAACTGCGCCGGGTTGCGGTCACCCGTGACGAAGCCGTCTGCGAGGGGGCCGTTGGCCAAGTCGTTGAGTTCGGAAAGCACGCCCCTGACGGTGTCCTGGTCGGACTGTTCGAAGGCGCCCTTGCCCAGTCGATCCTGCACGTTGAGCACCTCGAACAGGTTGAATTCGAGGTCTCGGACGTTGCTCTTGTAGTGGCCCATCGGAAGGCTCCCTCTTGCGCGCTGCTCTGCGGCGGGCCCGGCTCGGCCCTTACTCGTCGGTAACAAGAGGGTATTACCTGGTGGTAACTTCTGTCGAGTCGACCTTGCTGCGCACCGCGCCACGTCACATCCGACCTGCGTTCCCGTCCGCAAGAACCTCCGCGGGCGGAAAAATTCGGAGGCGGAGTGTCGGCATCCGCTCCTACAGTGACCGGACATCGTGCATTCCACTGGTGGGGGCGGTCTTCGATGAGTGCCATCCGGGCGGAGGCCCTGGTCAAGAGCTTCGGTTCCACGCGCGCCCTGGACGGGGTGGACCTGGACGTGCCCGCCGGGCAGGTACTGGGGCTGCTCGGCCCCAACGGGGCGGGCAAGACCACCACCGTCCGCATCCTGACCACCCTGCTGCGCCCGGACTCCGGGCGGGCCTGGGTGGCCGGTCACGACGTGCTCGCCGAACCGCACGCCGCGCGCCGGGTGATCGGGCTGTCCGGGCAGTACGCGGCGGTCGACGAGCACCTCACCGGCTACGAGAACCTCCACATGGTCGGCAGGCTCTACGGGATGTCCCGCAAGAGCGCGGCGAAACGGGCCCGCGAGCTGATCGAGCGCTTCCGGCTGGAGGAGGCCGCCAATCGCCCGTCGAAGGGCTACTCCGGCGGGATGCGCCGCAGGCTCGACCTTGCCGGAGCGCTGGTGGCCCGGCCCGCGGTCGCGGTGCTCGACGAACCCACCACCGGGCTGGACCCGCGCGGCCGGATGGACACCTGGGAGGTCATCGGCGAGCTGGTCACCGACGGCACCACGGTGCTGCTGACCACCCAGTACCTGGAGGAGGCCGATCAGCTGGCCGACTCGATCGCGGTGATCGACCGCGGCCGGGTGATCGCGGGCGGCACCGCCGACCAGCTCAAGGCCCAGGTCGGCGGGGAACGCCTGGAGCTGGTCGCCCAGGACGCCGTCGACCTCCCTGTGGTCGCCCGGGTGCTCGGCGAGGTCGGCGTCGGCGCCCCGCAGACCGAGGAGCAGCTCCGGCGGGTCTCGGTCTCGGTCGACACCGGACCGAAGGCCCTGATCGAGGCGCTGCGCAGGCTCGATGCCGACAGCATCGCGGTGCAGGACGTCGGGCTGCACCGGCCCAGCCTGGACGACGTGTTCCTGGGGTTGACCGGACGGCACGCCGAGGAGGAGCAGTGATGACCGCGCTGACCGCGAGCCTGCGCGACAGCAGCGTCGTCGCCTGGCGCAACCTGATGAACATCCGGCGCAACCCGGACCTGCTGCTGTCCAGCACCGCGCAGCCGATCATGTTCGTGCTGATGTTCGCCTACGTCTTCGGCGGCAGCCTGGGCGGCGAGGCCTACCGGGAGTTCCTGATCGGTGGGATCTTCGTGCAGACCGTGGCGTTCAACAGCGCGTTCACCGTCATCGGCCTGGCCAGCGACCAGACCAAGGGAATGGTCGACCGCTTCCGATCGCTGCCGATGTCGCGGGTCGCGGTGCTGCTCGGCCGCACCTCGTCGGACCTGGCGGTCAGCGTGCTGACCGTGGTGATCATGTCGTTGTGCGGGTTGATCGTGGGCTGGCGGATCCGGGGCAGCCTGGTCGACGCGCTGCTGGCCTTCGCGATCCTGCTGCTGTTCTCCTTCGCGATGTCCTGGGTGGGAGCCTTCATCGGGCTGGTCGCGCGCAGCGTCGAGGTGGCCCAGAGCGCCGGGCTGCTGTGGTTGTTCCCGGTGACCTTCGTGTCCTCGGCGTTCGTGCCCGCCGAGGCGATGCCGGGTCCGCTGCGCGCCTTCGCGGAGTGGAATCCGATCACGGTGACCGCCGACGCGCTGCGCGAGCTCTACGGCAATCCGCTGCGGGTGACGGGTCCACCGCCGGACAGCTGGCCCTCGCAGCACGCGGTGCTGTACTCGATCGGCGCTTCGCTGGTCATCTTGGCGATCTTCATCCCGCTGGCCGTGGCGCGATATCGCCGAGTGGCCAGCCGCTGACCGGGACGTGCAGCCTCGCTCATCGAATTCACACCCCATCGGCGTTAAAACCTCACCCGTTCGCATGGCCCCGCGTGTTCCAACATCCGTTGTGGACAGTTCGGGGAGCACCATCTGGCCAACTCAGCCGATTCGCACAGCGAGGTGGCCATGCGCCGAACCAGCATCAAGTACTCCGTCGTTGTGATCGCCAGCGCCGCAGCGCTCCTCGCCGGTTGCGGTACCGGTGAACAGGGCGATCAGCAGGGGCAGGGAGCCCCGCAGGCACCAGCCACCACGCCGGGCGGCATGGGCACCGGCCAAGGCGGGGAAGGTCAGGGGCAGGAAGGCCAGGGCCAAGAGGGGCAGGGCCAGGCGGGCGACGCCGAGGCCGCCAAGGCGGAGCTGCAGGGCAAGATCGACGAACTCCAGCAGAGCGCGCCGATCACCTTCAACCCCGACTCCGCGGAGCTGAGCGAGCAGGGCAGCCAGAGCGTCAGCCAGGCCGCCGAGATGCTCAAGCAGGCGCCGCAGGACATGCGCTTCGAGATCGCCGGGTACACGGCCTCGGTCAGCGGGTCCAGCATGGACAGCCAGCAGCTGTCCATGCAGCGGGCGCAGACCGTCGCCGATCAGCTCACCCAGGCGGGCATCTCCGCCGATCGCCTGGAGACCACCGGCAAGGGCGACGCCAGCGGGGACCCGGAGTCCGCGCGGCGGGCCGAGATCACGGTGATGTGACCGGAACTACCGCAGGTCAGGGGCGCCACCGGCCGGTCCGGCCAGGCGGTCGGGCGCCGCTGACCTGTCGCGGCCGGCGCGCTCCGAGCGAGTAGCGTGCGCAGGCATGGCGTTTCCTCCCGAGCTGCGCGCGACGCGCAAGCCCCCGGTCCGCGCACCGCTGGACGTGCTCGGGGTGGTCGCCGCGGGCGGCGCGATCGGGTCGCTGCTGCGCCACGGCGCGGCGCTGACCTGGCCGGGACCGGGCGCGACGTTGCTGGTCAACGTGCTCGGCTGCCTGGGTATCGGCGTGCTGATGTACACCATCACCGAGGTGGTCACCCCGCACCGGCTGCTGCGCCCGTTCCTCGGCGTCGGACTGCTCGGCGGGTTCACCACGTTCTCCACCTACGTCACCGACGCGTTCGAGCTCGCGCGGCAGGCGCACCCGGCCCTCGCGCTGGCCTACCTGGCCGGGACCGCGGTGAGCTGCCTGCTCGCGGTGTTCGCCGGGGTGGTGGCCACCCGGCTGATCGTCCGCGCGCTGAAGGGAGTTCGCTGATGCGTGTGCAGGGCAACGCCGTTCGGCTCACCGCGATCGTCGGCGAGGACGACACCTACCAGCACAGACCGCTGTACCACGAGATCGTGCTGCGGGCGCGCCAGGCCGGGCTGGCGGGGGCGTCGGTCTTCCGCGGCATCGAGGGGTTCGGCGCCTCCTCGGCGATCCACACCGCGCGGCTGCTGTCGTTGAGCGAGGACCTGCCGGTGGCGGTGGTGATCGTCGACGAGGAGGCCCGGGTGCGGGCGTTCGTCCCGCAGCTCGACGAGCTGGTCGGCGAAGGGCTGGTGCTGCTCGACGACGTCGAGGTCATCCGCTACAGCGGGCGGGATTCCGAGTGAGCGTCCTGCTCGTCGCGCTGGGCGGTGCCGTCGGGGCCTGCCTGCGCTTCCTCGCCGACCGCTGGGTGCAGGCGCAGCACGACACCGGGTTTCCCTGGGGCACGCTGGCGGTCAACGCGGCGGGCTCGCTGCTGCTGGGACTGCTGACCGGAGCGGCTCTGTTCGGGATGTCGCCGCCGCTGGTGCGGCCCCTGATCGGGGTCGGCTTGTGCGGCGCGCTGACCACCTACAGCACCTTCGGCTACGAGAGCGTCAAGCTGGTCACCGACGGAGCGCGGTGGTTCGCGGTGCTCAACGTGCTCGGCACCGTGCTGGCCGGGCTGGGGGCCGGGGGCATCGGGTTGCTGCTGGCGGCGGCCGCCTGGAGCTGATCTCCCGCTCGGCACGTCCCGACACGCCCGCCGCTGCGCGGTCCGGGCGAGCGAGGTCATTAACCTCGTTCCAGCAGTTCCGCACACCTGAGCGAACGGAGTCGGCCATGCGCACGGCGTTCATCCACGGCGAGACCGGGCGGTACGAGGCCGCCCGCTTCGAACTGGTCACCCTCTTCACCCAGCGGCACCCGGATGAGGTCTCGGCCGAGCTCGCGATGCTGCTGCTGCGCGACAAGTACGCCCGGGACGGCTTGCTCGCCCACTGGACCGAGGCCGACGTCGCGCACTTCGTCGCCCAGACCGCGCCCCGCGAGGCGCTGCTGCGGAGCAACTGGGCGGCGCTGCCCGAGTTCGTCCACCACTGGCTGGACTTCCTCGCCGAGGAGGACCTGCTCACCGGCGACCCGCTCGACGCGCTGCACCAGACCGTCGACGCCGCCGCCCAGCAGTACCTCGCGGGCATGGCCGACCCCTCCGAGTGGGGGACGGAGAAGTTCTGGCGCACCGCGATGATCGAGCGCGGCATCGACGAGACCGATGTGGACGCGGTCGCCGAGTTCGCGACCCTGGTGGAGAACGGCGAGGCCGACGTCGACGAGGAGCTCGCGGAACGGCTCGACGGGGACGGCGAGACCGAGGAAGAGGCGTTGTGGCTGCCTCCGGTGCAGCTCTCCGGCGAGGAACCGCACCCCGAGATCGCCGCGGACGCACCGATCATCCAGCAGGTCGCCGCCGCCGTGCGGTGGGCCGAGTCCAGCGGCGACCCGTCGGAAGCCGACGAGCTGGTCGAGGCGCTGGGCGACACCACCACCGCCGACCTGGTGCTGGAGTGGTGCGAGCGGACCGGTCTGCTGCGCATGTCCGACGAGCGGATCGTGCCCACGCTGATCGCCGCGCCGATGCTGGAGGAGCCCGGGCTGCTGTGGACCCGGCTGTGGCAGCGGTTCGTGCTGATCGAGGACGCGTTCCGGGAGCAGCTCGAGGACGTCGACGAGGACGCGCTCCCGGAGATCGTGCAGACGCTGCTCAGCGTCCTCTACACCGCGACCGAGCCGGTGCCGGTCGACGCGCTGATCGACTTCGCCGCGGAAGCCCTGGAGCTCGAGGACTCCGAGGCCCTGGACCCGGTGGTGCGCACGATCGTCACGCAGTGGATCGCGATGGACGCGGTGCACGTCGCCGATGAGGACGAGCAGTCGCTGGAGATGCGTCCAGCGGGCCAGTGGGCGGCGCGCGAGTCGCTGCGCGCCTTCGGGTTCCGGGTGCCCACCGTCGACGAGCTGGGAACCGCGCCCGCCGAGCTGATCGCGCTGCTGTTCGCGGAGTCCCCGCCGCAGACCCAGCGGGCGCTGAGCGAGCAGTGGATCGCGCATCGGGGCGCGCGGCAGGCCGCAGCGGACCTGGCCGGGGTGCTGGGGCGCGTCGACGAGCCCGGGGTCCGGCTCGCGGCGCTGGCGATCCTGGAGTACGCGGGCGAGGAGGGCGTCGCCGCAGCTCGCGGGCTGGTCGAGGACGAGTGCTGCGGAGCGGCGGTGCGGGTCTGGCTCCAGGCCGCTGCCGGGCTCGAGGCCACCAGGGCGGGCGACGAGTTCGCGGTGACCCTGGACGGCATGGCCGCGACGCTGGAAGGCGGTCTCGAGGAGTTCATCGCGGACTTCTCCGGCCAGCCCACCGAGGACCAGCTCAGCCTGATCAACGAGATGGCGAAGGCCGAGACCTCCAGCGCCACCACCTTGTTGCACGCGCTGGGCGAATACCACCCGGACGAGAAGGTGGCCGCGGCCGCGAGCGCCGCGCTGAGCTGACGCGCCCGCCGCGCGGACGGCCGCGGTCGGTGAGCCCGCTCATCTTCGTTGGTCCTGCTAATGAATTAGTGGTTAGCATTGCGAACGAAATGCTTCGCTGGGCGGTTCACCACCGCGGTCGTTGAGAGGTCTCATGAGTGCCGGGCACGATGTTCGGTTGGCCGAAGTCTTCAAGGGGCAGCCGAAAGCCGTCTGGATCACCGCTTTCGCCGCCGTCATCGCGTTCATGGGCATCGGCCTGGTCGACCCGATCCTGCTGTCCATCGCGGAGGCGCTGAACGCGGGACCATCCCAGGTCACGCTGCTGTTCTCGTCCTACCTGGGCGTGCAGGTGGTGGCGATGCTGATCACCGGCGCGTTCAGCGCCCGCTTCAGCGCCAAGCGCACCGTGATGACCGGGCTGATCCTGATCGTGGCCGCCACCGTCGCCTGCGCGCTGGCGAGCTCGATCGGCCAGCTGGTCGCGCTGCGCGCGGTGTGGGGCCTGGGCAACGCGTTCTTCATCGCCACCGCGCTGTCGGTGATCGTCGGCGCGGCCTCCGGCGGGCAACAGGCCGCGATCCTGCTCTACGAAGCCGCCCTGGGCATCGGACTGTCCACCGGCCCGCTGCTCGGCGCGCTGCTGGGCCACATCTCCTGGCGCGGCCCGTTCGCGGGCACCGCCGTGCTGATGGCCATCGCGCTGGTGCTGTCGGCCGGCTTCCTGCCCAAGGACGAGGCCAAGCGCCCGAAGGTCGGGATCCTGGACCCGCTCAAGGCCCTCGAGCACCGCGGGCTGCTGCGCACCTCGCTGGGCTCGGCGTTCTACACCGCTGCGTTCTTCATCGTGCTGGCCTGGTCGCCGTTCGTGCTGCAGTTCGGCGCGATCGCGGTCGGCCTGGTGTTCTTCGGCTGGGGCCTGTGCGTGGCGGTGGCCGGCGTGACGCTGGCGCCCCGGCTGGCCGCCCGCTTCGGCGAGGTCGGCGGCACGGTGATCGCCGTGCTGCTCTACGCGGTCGTGCTGGCGGTGATGGCCATCGGCCCGAAGCCGGTGGTGGTCGTCGGGGTGATCGTCAGCGGTATCGCCTCGGGCCTGCTCAACACCCTGTTCACCGGGAGCGCGATGAGCGTCAGCGACGCCCCGCGCCCGGTCGCCAGCGCCGGCTACAACTTCTGCCGCTGGCTCGGCGGCGCCGTCGCGGCCACCCTGGTCGGGCACGTCGCCGAGTGGCTCGGCTTCGACAGCGCTCCCTTCGCGGTCGGCGCGGTCCTGTGCGTCATCGCCGCACTGCTGCTGGCACCCGGCCTGCGCCGCAACCCGCACCGAGTCCCGGCCGAGGCCGCTCTGGTCGGCGAAGAGCTCTGACCCACGCCACGGGAAACAGCAGGGGCGCGCGGATGAACTTCACGCGCCCCTGCTGTTTTCGAGTTCCAGTTCGCGGCGAAGCCGCCGTCTCGAGCGCGGGACTCAACCCGCACCGCGGCGGGTCCTCAGCGGCCCGACTCCGGAGCGCCGCGACGCCGCGTAGGCCACTACTCAAGGAACGGTTCCCGCAGCCAGCGGGCCGCTGAGGTTCCGCTCCCGGCACCGCCACGCAGCCCCGAACGAATCACCCCTCACCACTCGGCGAAGCTGCCGTCCTCGTGGCGCCAGATGGGCGAGCGCCAGCGGTGGCCGACCTCGGCGGCCTTCCGCACGGCCTGCTCGTCGATCTCGACGCCCAGCCCCGGTGCGGTGGGCCGCTGCACCGATCCGTCCGCGAACTCGAACACCGACGGATCGACGAGGTAGTCCAGCAGGTCCGAGCCCTGGTTGTAGTGAATCCCCAGGCTGGTCTCCTGGATCAGCGCGTTCGGGCTGGCGAAGTCGACCTGCAGGCTGGCCGCGAGCGCGACCGGCCCGAGCGGGCAGTGCGGTGCGAAGCTCGCGCCGTAGGCCTCGGCGAACGCGGCGATCCGCCTGCACTCGGAGATCCCGCCCGCGTGCGACAGGTCCGGCTGCACCACGGCCACACCGGAGGGCAGCACGTCGCGGAAGTCCCACCGGGAGAACAACCGCTCGCCGGTGGCGATCGGGATCGTGGTCGAGTCGCAGATCCGCCGCAGGTCGTTGGACAGCTCGGGGACCATCGGCTCTTCCACGAACATCGGCTGCAGCGGCTCCAGCTCGCGGCAGAGCACGCGCGCCACGGCGGGCGAGATCCGGCCGTGGAAGTCCACCGCGACGTCGCGGTCGGGGCCCATCGCCTCGCGGACCGCCGCCACGCGATCGACGGCCGCCTGGATCTGCGCCTTGGTCTCCAGCGGCCGCATCCGCCCGGTGGCGTTCATCTTCACCGCGGTCAGACCGGCCTCCACCTGCCTGGCCGCCTCCTCGCCCACCGCGGTGGGCTCGTCGCCGCCGATCCAGCAGTAGATGCGCATCCGGTCGCGCACTTCGCCACCGAGCAGCTCGTGCACCGGCACGCCCAGCGACTTCCCGCGGATGTCCCAGAGGGCCTGGTCGATACCGGCGACCGCGCTGGACAGGATCGGTCCACCCCGGTAGAAGCCGCCCTTGGTCAGCACCTGCCAGTGGTCCTCGATGCGGCGCGGGTCGGCGCCGATCAGGTACTCGGAGAGCTCGCCGACCGCGGCCGCGACCGTCTCGGCGCGTCCCTCCACGACCGGTTCGCCCCAGCCCACGATGCCGTCATCGGTCTCCATCCGGAGGAACAGCCAGCGGGGCTCGATCAGGTACGTCTTGAGGCTGGTGATCTTCACTGGTCGACTTCTCCTGTCCGTGTCTGCGTTCGGGGATCGCCCGGTCCGGTCAGCTCCGGTGTCCGAGGTCGGCGGCGATCGCGGTCGCCGCGGCGACGAGCCGGGGCACCAGCCCGCGGAGCTCGTCGTGGTCGGGTTCGGCCTGGATGGTGGTCACCGAGATCGCCGCCTTGATCCCCGACACGTCGGGCACCGGGACGCCGACGCAGTGGACCAGCGGTTCGAACTCCCCCGCGTCGGTGGCGTAACCGCGCTCCCCGGTCGCCCGGAGCTCGTCGAGGAACGCCTCGCGGGTGGTGATCGTGGCCTCGGTGTGCGGCTCGAAACCGCACTCGTCGATGAGCCGGTCGCGCACCACCGGGTCGAGGCCGGCGAGGATCGCCTTGCTCACCGCCGAGGTGTGCAGCGGCACCGGCCTGCCGATCCGGGACCAGGTGCGCATGGTCGCGGAGCTCTCGATCTTGTCGATGTACACGATCGAATCGTCGATCAGCTGAGCCAGGTGCACGGTCGCCCGCGTCGCCTCGGCCAGCGGGAGCAGGTGCTCGCGCGCGGTGGCGCGCAGATCGAGGTTGTCGATGACCTGCTGACCCAGCTCGGCCAGCCGCAATCCCAAGCGGTACTTCCCGTCCCCGCCGCGCGTGATGAGGCCCGCTTCGACCAGCGGCTGGATCATGCGCAACGCGGTGGACGAGTGCACGCCCACCGAGTCGGCCAGCGCGGACAGCGGCTGCGGGCCCTCGGCCAGCTCGTTGAGCACGACCACGGCTTTGGCGACGGTTCTCGACATATCGCTCCTTGACCTCTGACGGGGCAGCCTACAGACTAGTGCAACATTTACATAGCTTTTGCACATGCTGCAAACAAAGGTCAGGCAATTGAGTTCGAAGAAGATCCCCCTGAGCGACGGCCTCCGGCAGACCCGGGTGATCGCGATCCTCCGGGGCCGCACCGGCGAACACCTCGACCCGGTCATCGACGCGCTCGTCGAAGCCGGCGTGCGCTGCCTCGAAGTCACGATGAACACGCCCGGGGCGCTGGAGGCCGTCCGCGCCGCCGGGCAACGGCACGGCACCGGCGTCGAGCTCGGCGTGGGCACCGTGCGCACCCCGGAGCAGGTGGACCGCGCGGCCGAGGCAGGAGCCCGATTCATCGTCTCGCCGGACACCGACGGCGACGTTGCGACCCGCGCGTCCGCGCACGACCTGGCCTACTTCCCGGGCGCGTTCACCGCGACCGAGGTCTCCACGGCCGCGAAGCTGGGAGCCAGCGCGGTCAAGATCTTCCCGGCCAGCCTCGGCGGGCCCGGGTACGTGCAAGAGCTCCGCGCCCCGCTCGACGACATCGAGATGCTGCCCACCGGGGGCGTCTCGCTGGAAACCGCGCGCGCCTACCTCGACGCCGGGGCCTGCGGCATCGGCGTCGGCGGACCGCTGCTGGGCGATGCCCTCGACGGCGGCGACCGCACCGAGCTGAGCCGCCGAGCGCGCGCCCTGCTGTCCGAGACGAGGCCCGGCGCGGCAGCCGACGCCCGATGAGCTTCGGAGAGGTGGACGACGCCGGAATTCCAGAGACCGACGGGCGCGGCGAGCACCGCTGACCGCCCCCGACCACCCGCCGCACCGGCGGTGAACAGGCCCCACCAGGGGCGTCCCGACAGATCGTATTCGCTCAGTGCTGAGGAATAACCAAGATGGAAACGATAACTCCGGCCTACGGAGTAGGTCCGCTGCTGGCGATCGCGCTCGCGTCCGTCGCGCTGCTGCTGCTTCTGATCATCAAGTTCCGGCTGCACGCGTTCATCTCGCTCGTGCTCGTCAGCGTCCTGACCGCGCTGGCCACCCGCGTCCCGCTCGACGAACTCGTCGACACCCTGGTGGGCGGGTTCGGTGACACCCTCGCCGAAGTCGGTCTGCTGGTCGGCCTCGGCGCGATGGTCGGCAGGCTGCTGGAGGTCACCGGCGGCGCCGACGTGCTGGCCAACAGCCTGATCACCCGCTTCGGCGAGAAGCGGGCACCGCTGGCGCTCGGCGTGGCCTCGCTGATCTTCGGCTTCCCGATCTTCCTGGACGCAGCCTTCGTGGTGTTCGTCCCGATCATCTTCAGCGTCGCCACCCGGTTCGGCGGCTCGGTGCTGCTCTACGCGCTGCCCTCGGTGGGCGCGTTCGCCGTGATGCACGCCTTCGTCCCGCCGCACCCCGGGCCAGTGGCCGCGGCGGAGTTCTTCGGCGCGGACATGGGCCTCGTGCTCATCGTCGGCCTGGTCATCGCGATCCCGACCTGGTACCTGGCGGGCTACGTCGGCGGCAAGCTGATCGGCAGGCGAGTGGACGTGCCGGTGCCCGCCATCTCGGCTGCCGCCGCGGGCAAGACCACCGAGGCCGAGGACAGCACCCTGCCGTACCCGAAGTTCGGCACGGTCATCGCGCTGCTGCTGCTGCCGATGCTGCTGATCTTCCTGGACACCGGGCTGGACACGCTGGACACCGCCGGGGTCGTCAACGGCGATGCCACCTGGGTGCAGGCGCTGCAGGTGCTCGGCGCGACCCCGGTCGCCCTGCTGATCACCGCGATCGCCAGCATCGCGATCCTCGGGCGCGGGCGCTCCCGGGCCTCCGTTGAGGGCATCGTCAACGGCGCGCTGGCGCCGGTCTGCGCGATCATCCTGATCACCGGTGCGGGCGGCATGTTCGGCGAGGTGCTCAAGGTCAGCGGGATCGGCAACGCCCTCGCCGACACGCTGAGCTCCTTCGGATTCCCGCTGCTGCTCGCGGCGTTCGTCATCTCCACCGCGCTGCGCGTGGCCCAGGGATCGGCGACCGTGGCGCTGACCACCACCGCCGGGCTGCTCGCGCCGACGGTGGCGGCCACCGAGGGCGTCTCGCCGCTCTACCGGGCGCTGCTGGTGATCACCATCGCCTGCGGTGCCACCGTGCTCTCGCACGTCAACGACTCCGGGTTCTGGCTCGTCGGCCGCTTCCTGGGCATGGACGTCAAGACCACGCTGAAGACCTGGACGGTGCTGGAAACGCTGATCGGCGTCATCGGCTTCGCCTTCGTCCTGGTGCTGAGCGTGTTCGCCTGAGCGACGCGCACCACGAATCGGCCCCGGCGCACTGCTCGCGCCGGGGCCGAACTCGTCAGTGGTGGTACTGGTGCACGACCGCGTGGCCCTTGCCGCGCCCGATCATGAACCGGTTGACCGGCACCGTGATCACGAAGGCCACCGCCAGCGAAGCCGCCAGCGCGGCCCAGAACAACCAGCTCGCGACCCCCGCCTCCATGGCGCCCGGGATGACGACCATGAACAGGTTGTCCACGAGCTCCATCACGCCGATCGAGACGGTGTCGGCGGCCAGTGCCACGCCGAGGGCGGCCGAGAGCCCGATCCCGGTCTTGAGCACCGGCCACATGGTCAGGCTGTAGCCGAAGACGAACGCCAGCGCGACGGCCAGCGCGATCGTTCCCGCGTTGTGCCAGCCCAGCGCGGTACCGATCACCATCCCGAGGATCTCCCCGATCGCGCAGCCGGTCAGGCAGTGCGCGGTCGCCGAGATCGCCTGCCGGGTCAGCCCCGAGCGCTGGTGGTCCTGGTGGTCCTGGTGGTGTGCTTGCTGCTCCTGGTGCGCCTCCACGACGTCTCCTTCCGACTACGCATATATACCCCGAGGGGGTATACCCGGCAACTGCGGATTTCAATCGCCTCCGCCGACCGGTTCGGGCATGATCAGCGGCCGTGAGCGCCTGGATCGACGTCCGCCCGCTGCGGCACGCCCCGTTCCGGCGGCTGTGGTGGAGCGGCGAGCTGTCCACCGCCGGCTCGCAGCTGACCGCGGTCGCCGTGCTCTTCGAGATCTGGCAGATCACCGGCAACGCCGCCGCGGTCGGCGCCCTCGGCGCGGCGCAGGCCGTCGCCCGGACGACGTTCGGGCTGGCGGGCGGCTCGTTGGCCGACGCGGCCGACCGCAGGCTGCTCTCGTTGCTGGCCACCGCCGGGCAGCTGCTCGCGGCCGCGCTGCTGGCCGCCCAGGCCTGGGCCGGTCCCGGATCGATGTGGGTGCTGCTGGCGCTCGCGTCGCTGGCCGCGGCGTGCAGCGGACTCGGCGCGCCCGCGCGCAGCGCGTTCGTCCCGCGCTTGCTGCCCGCCGATCAGGTGGCCGCGGGGGTCGCGTTGAACCACATCGGGTTCCAGGTCGCGATGCTGGTCGGCCCGGCCCTGGCCGGAGCGCTGATCAGCTGGGCCGGGGTCGCGTTCTGCTACCTGCTCGACGCGGCGAGCTTCGCGATCGCGCTCTACGGTCTCGCGCGCCTGCCCAGCATCCGTCCGGACGGCGCGGGCGCCCGCCCGAATCTCGCCGAGGTCCGGGAGGGCTGGCGGTTCGTGCTGCGTTCCCGCGTGCTGCGCGGGGTGTTCCTCAACGACGCGCTGGCCACCCTTCTCGCGTTCCCGATCGCGCTGTTCCCGGTGATCAACGCGGAGCGGTTCGGGGGTGACCCGCGGACGCTGGGGCTGTTCCTGTCCGCGATCGCGTTCGGCGGGCTGGTGGCCGGAATCGCCTCCGGGCCGGTCACCCGTGCCCGGCACCCGGGGCTGGTGATGGTGTGCGCGTCCGGGATCTGGGGGCTGGCGCTCACGGGATTCGGGTTGTCGCACGCGCTGTGGCCGCTGCTGGGCTGCCTGGCCATCGCCGGGGCGGCCGACACCGCCTCGGTGATCAGCCGCGGAGCGGTCGTGCAGCTGGCGACGCCGGATTCGCACCGCGGGCGGGTCAACGCCGTCAACTACATCGTCGGCGCGTCCGGACCCGACCTCGGCAACTTCCGGGCAGGTCTGGTCGCCGACGCCACCTCGGCCACCACCGCCGCCGTGTCTGGCGCGTTGCTGTGCATCGCGGGCGTCACCACGCAAGGCGTCCGCAACCGCCCGCTGCGGGAGTTCACCACTCGCTGAGCGCGCGAAGGAGACGGCGGATTTGCGACATCGACCCGGTTCGGTGTGATTAGCGCGGTAAACGTGACTCCGCGTCGCTTGTTCGACTTCTGTTCACCCAAAAGACCAAGGCACATCGCCTGATCTGCCTAACGTTGGAGTGTTCCCACGAGACTTCTGGAGGTCCGCTTGTCCAGCAGACCGGAAAGCGGGCGGGTCATCCCGCTCCCGCTGGCCACCCACCACACCGCGAACCGCTCCTCGGTCACCTGCAAGTACCGGTGCGGGAACGCCTGCGCTCACGAGGCGCCGAACACCTCGGACAACAGCTACTTCGGCGACATCGTCGAGTCGGTGCTCAGCCGCCGCTCCGCGCTCAAGGCCACCGGCGCGATGGCGCTGACCCTCGGCGGCGCGGCCGCCCTGTCCGGCACTGCGGCCGCCGCTCCGGCGCAGCCCGGCCGCCCGGCCGGTGGCGCGCCCGGCACGAACTTCTCCCCGGTCGCCCCGAACACCGAGGACGCGGTCGTCGTTCCCGATGGCTACCGCCAGAACGTCGTGATCCGGTGGGGCGACCCGGTCGTCGAGGGCGCGCCCGAGTTCGACTTCGACAACCAGAGCGCCGAAGCGCAGGAGAAGCAGTTCGGCTACAACAACGACTTCGCCGCGCTCATCCCGCTCAACGGCAACGGCCGGAACAACCTGCTGGTGTGCAACCACGAGTACACCAGCGAAGAGCACATGTTCCGCGGCTACGACGAGGCCGACCCGACCGAGGAGCAGGCGCGCATCGCCTGGGCCGCGCACGGTCTTTCGGTGGTCCGCGTCGAGCGCGACCACAACGGCGACCTCAAGCCGGTGCCCAGCAAGTACAACCGGCGCATCAGCCTGAACACCGAGTTCGAGGTGCGCGGCCCGGCCGCGGGCAGCGAGCTGCTCAAGACCTCGGCCGACCCGACCGGCACCAAGGTCTTCGGCACCCAGAACAACTGCGCGGGCAGCCTCACCCCGTGGGGAACCGTGCTCTCCGGCGAGGAGAACTTCCACCAGTACTTCGCCAACGCCGAGCAGGTCACCGACCCGGCCGCGCAGGAGCGCCTGGCGCGCTACGGCCTCGAGGGCGGTGCGAGCACCCGCAAGTGGGAGCGCTTCGACAAGCGCTGGGACGTCGCGCAGGAGCTCAACGAGACCAACCGCTTCGGCTGGATCGTGGAGATCGACCCGAACGACCCGAACTCCACGCCGGTCAAGCACACCGCGCTGGGCCGCTTCAAGCACGAGAGCGCTTCGATCCAGATCGCCCGGGACGGCCGCGTCGTGGCCTACAGCGGTGACGACGAGCGCTTCGACTACATCTACAAGTTCGTCTCCAACGGCACGGTCAAGAAGGGCGTCAGCGCGCACGCGCGCAGGCACAACATGGCCCTACTCGACGAGGGCACGCTCTACGTCGCCAAGTTCGAGGGCAACAGCCCCGAGAGCGAGATCGACGGCAGCGGAAAGCTGCCCTCGGACGGGCACTTCGACGGCACCGGCGAGTGGATCAAGCTGGCCAGCGGTAACGAGTCCTTCGTGCCCGGCTTCACCGCCGAGGAGGTCTACGTCTTCACCCGGCTGGCCGCCGACGAGGCCGGCGCCACGAAGATGGACCGGCCGGAGGACATCCAGCCGAACCCGGTCAACGGCAAGATCTACTGCGCGCTGACCAACAACTCCAACCGGGGCACCGCCGACCACGCCGGGGTCGACGAGGCCAACCCGCGCGTCGGCAACAAGAACGGTCAGGTCCTGGAGGTCGACGACGACGCGACCGGTACCCGCTTCGGCTGGAACCTGCTGCTGGTCTGCGGCGACCCGAACGACGAGTCCACCTACTACGGCGGGTTCGACAAGTCCGCGGTCAGCCCGATCTCGTGCCCGGACAACGTGGCCTTCGACCGGCACGGCAATCTCTGGATCTCCACCGACGGCAACGCGCTGGGGTCCAACGACGGCCTGTTCGCGGTCCCGGTCGAGGGCCCGGAGCGCGGTCACGTCAAGCAGTTCCTCACGGTCCCCAAGGGTGCCGAGACCTGCGGCCCGGTCATCCACGACAGCGTGGTGACGGTCTGCGTGCAGCACCCCGGCGAGGTCGACGGCGCCAGCGCCGACGAACCGGCCTCGCACTGGCCGGACGGCGGCAACTCGCAGCCTCGCCCGTCCGTGGTGGCCGTGCATCCCGGCAACGGCGGTGAGATCGGCCAGTCCTGAACCTCACCCGGCGAGCGCGGGGGCCCTACGACGAAAGTCGGGGGCCCTCGTGGCATTTCGGGCCGCTGACAGTTTTGCCTAAAACTGTCAGCGTGGAACGGGCGTGATCACGTGACGGTTTTAGGCAAAACTGTCAGCAGGGCTGGGCGACGTCAGCGCCTAGGGTTCGCGGGGTTTCGCGCGGAGGGCTAGGACTGTGCCGGCTGCTGCGATCATCACCAGGCCCACCACCCAGAGGCCGGTGCGCTGGGAGCCGGTGATGTCGGCGAGGGATCCGGTGATGTACGGGGCCGCGAAGCCGCTGATGTTGCCCAGGGTGTTGATCATGGCGATACCGCCCGCCGCGGCGGCTCCGGCGAGGAAGTTGCTGGGCAGCGCCCAGAACGTGGGCAGCGCCGCGCAGACGCCCACCGCGCAGACGGTCATCGCGGCCATCGCCAGGTAGGGGTTACTCAGGTAGAGCGCGATCGGGATCGCGATCCCGCCGATGAGCATCGGCAGCGCGACGTGCCAGGTGCGTTCCCGGGTCCGGTCGCCGTGCGCGGCCCAGAAGATCATCACCACCGCGCCGATCACGTACGGGATCGCCGTGATCAGCCCGTTCTCCATCGTGGACAGCTCGGTGCCGTAGCTCTGCTCGAAGCCCTCGATGATGGTGGGCAGGAAGAACCCCAGCGCGTAGAGCCCGTAGGCGATGCCGAAGTAGACGAACGCCAGCGCCAGGATCCTCGGGTGGGTCAACGCCTTTCGCAGCGGCCAGCCGTGCTTCGACTCGGTCTCGGTGCGCTCGGCCGCGAGTTGCCCGGCCAGCCACTCCCGCTCGGGGACGCTGAGCCACTTCGCCTGCTCCGGCCGGTCGGTCAGGTAGAACCAGGTGACCACTGCCAGCAGCATCGCGGGCACGCCCTCGACCAGGAACATGAACCGCCAGCCGGACAGCCCGAAGACGCCGTGCCCGGCGCTGATCAGCGCGCTGGAGACCATCGCGCCGATCGCGCTGGAGATCGGGACGGCGGCCATGAACATCGCCACCGCCTTCGCCCGCTGCGCAGCCGGGAACCAGTAGGTCAGGTAGAGGATGATCCCCGGGAAGAAACCCGCCTCGGCCACGCCCAGCAGGAACCGCAGCACGACCAGGCTGACCGGGCCGGACACGAACGCCATCGCGGTGGCCACCGCGCCCCAGGTGATCATGATGCGGGCCAGCCACTTGCGCGCCCCGAAGCGGTGCAGCGCGAGGTTGCTGGGTACTTCCAGCACCAGGTAGCCCAGGAAGAACACGCCCGAGGCGAAGCCGAACGCGGTCGCGGTCAGGCCCAGCTCGTCGTTCATCCCGTTCGGGCCGGCGAAACCGATGTTGACCCGGTCCAGGTAGTTGACGAAGTAGAGCAAGCACAGGAAGGGCATCAACCGGACCGCGACCTTGCGCAGGACCCGGTCTCCCTCGGCGGGGGTGACATCGACGCTGCTCACTCGAGTGGCATACGCGCCCGCACCGCGAGCGGTCAAGATCCTCCCGGCGGCTGGGAAGGCCGGTCGGTGAGCCGGATCTCTGGAACGGTACCGTGAGGCCATGCCCGAACGCCCGATTGCCCTGGTCACCGGCGCCTCACGAGGCATCGGTGCCGCTGTCGCGCGCGAGCTTTCCAACACACACGACCTGTTGTTGGGCGGCCGCGACACCGACGCTCTGCAAACCCTCGCCAACGAGCTTCCCGGCCACGCCGAGCCGTGGGCCGTCGAACTCACCGACCACGACGCCGTCGCCGAGAAGGTGGCGGGCATCGACCGGCTCGATGCGCTGGTGCACAGCGCAGGACTCGTCGAGATCGGCCCGGTGTCCGACATGACCGGCGACGCCTGGCGGCGCACCTTCGAGCTGAACCTGTTCGCGGTCACCGAGCTCACCCGCCTCGCGCTGCCCGCGCTGCGCGCCGCGAGCGGGCACGTGGTGCTGGTCAACTCCGGTGCAGGCCTCGCCGCGAAGCCGAACTGGGGCACCTACGCCGCCAGCAAGTTCGCGCTGCGCGCCTTCGCCGACGTGCTGCGCGCCGAGGAGTCCGCCAACGGCGTCCGCGTGACCTCCGTGTTCCCCGGTCGCACCGCCACCGACATGCAGCGCGAGCTGCGTGCGCAGGAAGGCGGCACCTACGAGCCGGAGCAGTACCTGCAGCCGGAGTCGGTCGCCCGCCCGGTCGTGTCGGCCGTGCAGGCCACGCCGGACGCGCACCTCACGGAGATCATCCTCCGGCCCAGCTGAGACAGCATCTCGCGGCGCCCGATCCACCTGGTTCGGGCGCCGTTTTCGCGTTCCGGGCCGACCGCGTGCCGGGTCAGCCGCGGATGTGCCGGGCCGCGGTGCGGGCCGCGGCCTGCACGGTCCGGCGGTCGACGCGGGTGGTCTCGCGTTCGGCGAGGACCTGCTCGCCCGCGACCCAGACGTCGCGCACGCAGCGCGATCCGGCCGCCCACACCACGTTGGACAGCACCTGCTCGTCCGGGGCCTCCAAGCCGGTGGCGAAGGCGGGGTTGTCCACGTCCAGGTGCACGATGTCGGCCCAGCGGCCCGCCTCCAGCGACCCGATGTCCTCGCGGTGCAGCGCCTCGGCGCCGCCGCGGGTCGCGGCCAGCAGGGCCTTGCGCGCCGGCAGCGCGGTCGCGTCCCCGGTGCTCGCGCGCGCGAACATGCCCGCGAGCTGCACCTCTTCCCACAGGTCGAGGTCGTCGTTGCTGGAGGGCCCGTCGGTGCCGAGCCCGACCGGGACGCCCGCCGCGAGCAGCTCCACCAGGCGAGCGGTGCCGGAGGCGAGCTTGGCGTTGGAACCGGGGCAGTGCGCCACGCCGACGCCGCGCCGGGCGAACAGCGCCAGGTCGGCATCGGAGAGGTGCACGCCGTGCGCGGCCAGCACCCGGCCCTCGAGCACGCCGAGCTTCTCCAGCAGCGCGGGCACCGAGCCGTGCTGCTCGCGCAGCTCGACGTCCTCGGCCAGGGTTTCGGCGACGTGCGTGTGCACCAGCGCCCCGCGCTGCTGCGCGGATTCACCGATGGCCTGGAGCGCCTCGGTCGGCAGCATGTAGGCCGAGTGCGGGCCGTAGGCCAGCTCGATCCGATCTCCGGGGCCGAAGCGCAGGCCGTCGCTGTCGATCCAGCGGTCGACCCGCGAGACCATGCCGGACCAGCCGCCGAGGGCCTCCAGCGCCGGGGCGTCGATCACCGCCGAACCGAGCACCACGCGGAACCCGGTTGCCAGCGCGGCCTCGACCACCGACTCGCCGATGAAGTACATCTCCGAGCTGGTGGTGACCCCCGCGCGCAGCATCTCCACGCAGCCGAGCTCCATGCCCGCCTTGACGTCCGAGGGCCGCAGCCGCGCCTCGGCAGGCCAGATGACCTCGCTGAGCCAGCGCAGCAGCGGCAGGTCGGCACCCATCCCGCGCAGCAGCGTCATCGGGCTGTGCGCGTGCGCGTTGATCAGCCCGGGCATCAGGATCCCGCCGCACTCGCGCACCTGAGCGTCGTTGGTCCGCTCCGGGGCGTTCTGCCGCGGTCCGCAGTAGCTGATTCGGCCGGTTTCATCGACGTCGACCACCGCGTCCCTGATCACCGAGCAAGCCGGATCGCAGGGAAGAACCATCGGTGCGTGCAGGCGAAGTGCGGTCGGCATGCCTGGCATTGTGCCGCACGATCAGTGGACCCAGGACGGGCCGATGGCCCGGATCGTGCGGCTGGGAGTCGTCGAGGGACGCGGCGGAGCAGCGCCTCGAACCCGGGCTAACCACCGTCCATCAGGCCGTTCTTCCAGGCCCAGGCGGTGGTTTCGACCCGGTTGCGGACGCCGAGCTTGCGCTGGGCAGCCGCCAGGTGGGCCTTCGCCGTCGAGGCCGAGATGTACAGCCGCGCGGCGATCTCCACGTTGGTCAGCCCCTTGGCGGCCGCGCGCACCACCGCGAGTTCGCGTTCGGTCAGGTTCATCTGCGCCTCCCGTCGTGGGCCCGTCGTCGTGGGCCATCACGATGCGCGAGAAGCCGCAGCGCACCCCACCAACACACCGGCGCGACCACCGCGCGGGTGATCCCCTAGGAAGAGCACCGGCGATCTCAGGGTCGGACTCCGGTCTCCGACCCGATCCGGAAGCGCCGCGCGGCGACGAGGGTCTTCATCGACGGACCGCACCACGAACGGACGGACGAATGTTGCCCGTGTGGCCGATCCGTCGAAGCACCCACAACGGTCACGCTGTGGGGTTGGGAATCGAGTCGGGAGGCTCACGATGCTGGAAACGACCATCACCGCGATCGCCGCGGCCATCGCCGTGGGCGCGCTGGTGCTGATGGCGCTGAGTTCGGTGCTGCCGGACCTGCTGGACGGCTACGGGACGAACCGGAACGGCTCCAGCGGCCCCGGAGTCACTCCGCAACCGGATCGGTGCCCAGACAACGGCGATTCATCCGAGCGAGGACGTCATAGCGGGGCCGAGCTGGCGCTGCTGGAGCCTCGTCGGGTGTCGCCCCGTCCGGACGTGCCGAATCCCGGCTTCGGGTGAAGCGGGGTTTGCCCCCGTCGCCGCGCTGGCCGGGGCGCGGCCGTACCTGCCGGTGCAGCGCTTCGCCGTGGTGATCGGTGATCACCACGCGCGCGGAGTCGAACGAGTGCAGCACGGCTCGGTTGATCTCCACGATCGCTCGATCCCGCCACAGCGAGCGCTCGGTCGAGGTGTCCAGGCCCAGCCGCTCGGCGACCTGCCCGGTGATGTCGTAGGCGCTCTCGCCCGCCAGGGCGCGGGTTCCGATCTCGGTGCCCACGAACCAGGTGTTGAACGGCGCCGCGGGGTAGGTCAGGCCGCCGATGCGCAGCTGCACGTCGCTGACCAGCGGAACGGTGTGCCAGCGCAGGCCGAGCTCGCCGAACCAGCGGTACTCGGGGTGTTCCAGCGGGACTTCCTGCACCACGTCGCGCGGCACCGGGACGAGCTTGACCCCCTCGTGGTGGGTCTCCACCACCAGCGGCAGGTGATCGAACCGGCTGCGCACGGCTGGGGGCTTCCAGCCCAGTCGCATGACCTCGGCGGTGAAGGCGCGGTTGCGCGCGTCGCCGAGCACCCCGCCGTCGGACAGCGAGTACCCGGCGTAGCGCACCACCTGCTCGTTGCGGATCCGCGGACCCGACCAGGTCGGGCTGTCCGGCCCGAAGACGGTGATCATCGGCTGGATCCGCCCCGCGTTGGTGGCCAGCCGGAGGTGCTCGAAGCACTCGCTGGCGATGGCCGCGGCGTTGCGCAGCCCGCGCAGATCGCGCACCTGCGCGCGCTGCCAGGGCACGCCGCTGGTGCACCAGCCGCTGTCGCGCAGCGCGAGCCGGGCTCCGTAGGCCAGCTCCGCGCCGGTGTGCTGGTAGGTACCGGTCTCGGCGATGCTGCGCCGCACCTCGGCCAGCCGCGCGGTCAGCGAACCGGCTTCCGGGTGCGCGTCGTGGAAGGCGAGCAGGAACTCCTCGGCCGCCGCGAGATCGGCGCAGCCGGAAGGCGACCGCCCCTCGGCAGGCGCGTCGAGGACCCGCCCGTCGGCGTCCGACGGGCTCGCCTGACTCGGAATGACTTCATCTCTGGTAGCCGTCACGCGGCGAAACGTAGTACTCCGAGCCGATCACTCGTCACTCCTGAGCGACCGCTCTTTCCGGTGGTGTTTACTCCCACGAACGAGTTGCCGCTGACGTGACGTAATCATCTTCGACCCCCGTCGGTGCCACCTTGATCGGCTATTCGAGTGACACCACGAAAATCCGCCGTGGAGTTCAGGCGCGCTCGTAGATCAGGTCGCGGATCTCCCGGCCCTCCTCGTGCGCCCGGTTCTCGAACTTGGTGACCGGCCGCCAGTCCGGCCGCGGCGCCCAGCCACCGGGTTCGGCGGCGTGGCGATTGCGCAGCTCGGGCTCGGCCTCGCAGACCTCGAGCATCTGCTCGGCGTAGTTCTCCCAGTCGGTGGCCAGGTGCAGCACACCACCGCGGCGCAGCCGGGAGGCGATCATCGAGACGGTCTCCGGCTGGACCAGCCTGCGCTTGTGGTGCCGCTTCTTCGGCCACGGGTCCGGGAAGTAGATCCGCACCTCGTCCAGGGACTCCGGCGCGAGGTGCTCGCGCAGCAGCACCATCGCGTCACCGCGCAGCAGCCGCAGGTTCTCGACCCCGAGGTTCTCGGCGCGCAGCATCAGCTGCGCCAGCCCGGGCTTGTAGACCTCGATCGCCAGATAGTTCACGTCCGGCTGCTCGGCGGCCAGCTGCGCGGTCGTCTCGCCCATCCCGGAGCCGATCTCGAGGACGACGGGGGCCGAGCGGCCGAACCAGGACTCGACGTCCAGCGAGCCCTCGGGCAGCTCCGCGACGTCGGCACCCAGGTCGGCCCAGTGGCGATCCCAGGCGCGCTGTTGGCCCGCGGTCATCCGCTCGCCACGCTGGACGTAGCTCACGACGGTACGGCGAAACGGAACCTGCTGGTCAGAGGCATTCACGGGAACCCAGTATCGCAAACCGCTCGGCAGCCCCGAGCACCGAACCCGCGATGCGGGCGTGCGAGGTGACCGAGTTCTCAGTTCACCAGGTCTCGACCTGCTCCAGGATCGACAGCAGACCGTCGACGCGGTGCGCCGGGACCGGCAGCGGTTCGTCGTCGGCGTGCGCCGGGACGACGTTGAGCCAGCCCAGGTGCTCGTCGGTGAGCACCACGGCGGTGGGCTCGCTCACCGGGGCGCGGTCCGAAGGGGCGTACTCCCAGTAACCGGACTCGCCGGCACCGCACCAGGGGACGAAGACCCAGCCCGGGCGGTTCGAGAGCATGGCGTGCACCTCGTCCTCGAAGGCGAACGCGGCCTCGCGGGACTCGATCTCCCCGCGATCCAGCGCCCGCAGCCACCACGGTGCGGGCAGCCCGCGGCGAGCGCCGTGCAGCTTGCGGAACAGCCCCAGCACCTGCCGCTCCGGAGCGGTGTGGATCCAGCTGCGGCGCAGCGATCCGGGCGTGGTGCCTTCCGACACCGACGGGTGCGATTCGGTGGCCAGCGACCACTCCAGGCGGGGGACCGGCTCCACTGCGACATCGGTCCCTCGGTCGTGCGGCAGGTCCGCCTGCGCACGGCCACGCGGTAGTTCGATCAACGAGCGTTCTTGCGAGTGCAGCATGTGGCTCACTCCTCTCTCGAGAAGGGCGCGAGCCGGGGATCTCGTCCACGACCCCGCGCCTTGCCCCCAAGCAACACTGGTTCGGGACAACCCTCGACTACTGCTTTACCACCAGAAGGCCAGCGGAATGAGACGTCCGTGTAAAATGTGCTTGATATCACCTTAAAACTCGATCGGATAGTCAGTGGCGACCCGAGTCGACACAACACCTCGCCGGGGTTGGAGTGGAGTGGTGCCTGACCGGATGTACCAGCGCGTGGAGGTCGACGGCGGAGTCGTCGTCGGCGTGGACGGCTCGAGCTCCTCGCTGCACGCGCTGACCGCAGCAGCCGACGAAGCGGCCCGCCGCAGCGCGGTGCTGCACGTGGTCCGCGCGTGGAGCATCCGCACCGCGCCGCGCCCGGACGACTGCCCGCCGAACGCGGTCCCGAGCATGGACGCGTTCCAGCAAGAGGTGGAGCAGGACACCCGGCGGCTCATCGCGAAGAAGTTGGGCGAGACCCCGCAGATCAAGATCCAGGTGCACGCGGTCCACTCGCCCTCGCCGCAGGCCCTGCTGTCGGCTTCCCGGGGAGCAGACCTCCTGGTGGTGGGTCACCGGGGGCGAGGCGGCTTCGCGGGGCTGATGCTGGGCTCGGTGGCCGAGCAATGCGTGCGGCACGCGGCCTGCCCGGTGCTCGTGACCCGCCCATCGGTGTAGAGCCCCGCCGCTCGCGCCGAGCGAGCCGCCACGGCCCGCTGAGCGACCCGACGACCAGGAACGGCGGCCGCTCGCGCGGAGAGTTCTGCGCGGCGCTGAGCGCTCCTGCGGGTAACGCCGAGCGGATCGGCCGCGAAGAAGGAAGTAGAAAGCACAGGGCCCGGACCATCCCCCGAATGACAGCCCGGGCCCTCCCCCGTCCCGACCGCCGGCGCCCCCGAGCGCTGTTGCAGTCGGTCGTCTCTGGTTGTGCTCGATCGGGCCGCCCACGTGCGGGAATCGGTCCGATCTTGGCTCCGATCCTATCGGTCGACGTGACCAGACTCTCGGCCGGGCTCGGTAACGTTTCGCGATCCCCCGGCCAGCTGCGAATTTCCAAAGTTGATCACGGCCGACTCACCTCAAGATCGAAAACCCTGGTCACGCATCCCGCTTGCGCACCACGAACGCCGCCACCAACCAGACACCGAGGGTGACCGCGGCGAAGTACGCGAGCGCTCCCCACGGGCCGTAAGGGGCGCCCGGGTTGCTGAGCGGGCCACCGCCGGTGAGGAAGAAATCGCCGGCGACGAAGGGCATCCAGTTGTTGATGTCCGGGCCGATGTTCGGGATCAGCATGGTGAGCTGTTCCAGCAGCAGCGACCACACGAGCAGCAGCGCCACCGCACCCGCGGTCTGCCGCAGCAGCGCGCCGACCGCGACGCCCAGCACGGCGCTGATCGCGAACACCACCCCGACGCCGGCGACCATCCGCATGGTCTCGGCATCGCCCAGCGGGAGAGCGGCCTCGGGACGCATCACCTTGGCGATCGCCCAGGAACCGAAGGAGACCGCCTCGCCGAGGACGAACGCCAGCGCCGCGATCAGGCCGGTCTTGGCGGTCAGCGCGGCGATCCGGTTCGGCACCGCGAGGAAAGTCGCGCGGATCGTGCTGAAGCGGTACTCGGTGGTGATCGACAAGGTCGCCAGCACCAGCACGACCATCATCCCGAACTGGTAACCCGCCTGGGTGCTGCGCACGTCGAGCCGATCGGCGTACCCGGCCACCAGAGCCGCCAGCCCGACCGGCAGCGCGACCGCCAGCAGCATGCACCACCAGGTGGAGCGCACGGAGAACAGCTTGATCCGTTCCACGGCGAGCAGGCTCATCGGGCAACCCCCTGGCCGGTCAGCTCGGCGGATCCGCCGAGCGAAGTCTGGTATTCCACGTCATCGCCGGTCATCTGCATGAACGCGTCCTCGAGCGAACCGCGCTGCTGGGTGAGCTCGTGCAGCACGATCCGGTTCTCCGCGGCGAGCTCCCCGATCCGCGCGGTTTCGGTGCCCTCGACGACCAGGCCTCCGTCCGAATCGGACCGCACGCCGAACCCTTCGCCGCGCACGAGTTCCTCGAGCTTGGCCGTGTCCGGCGTGCGGACCAGGACCTCGCCCCGTCCGGCGCCCTCGACCAGCTCGCGGGTGCTGCACTGGGCGAGCAGCTTGCCGCGGCCGATGACCACGAGTTCCTCGGCCGTCTGCGCCATCTCCGAGAGCAGGTGGCTGGAGACCAGCACCGTTCGCCCCTCGGCGGCCAGGCCCTGCATGAACCGGCGGATCCAGTGGATGCCCTCCGGGTCCAGGCCGTTGACCGGCTCGTCGAAGAGCAGCACCTGCGGATCCCCGAGCAGCGCGGTCGCGATGCCCAGCCGCTGCGACATGCCCAGCGAGAAGCCGCCCGCCTTCTTGCCCGCGACCTCGCTGAGCCCGACCTGGCCGAGCACCTCGTCGACCCGCTTGTTCGAGATCCCGTTGGCGCGGGCCATCCAGCGCAGGTGGCTGCGCGCCGAGCGGTTCGGGTGCACCCACTTGGCCTCGAGCAGCGCGCCGACGGTGTGCAGCGGGTGTTTGAGCTCGGCGTACCGCTTGCCGTCGATGCGGACGTCGCCGGAGGTGGGCGCATCGAGCCCGAGCATCATGCGCATGGTGGTGGACTTGCCCGCGCCGTTCGGCCCCAGGAACCCGGTCACGTGCCCGGGTTCGGCCGTGAAGGACAGGTCCTGCACGGCCACTTTCGAGCCGTAGCGCTTGGTGAGGCCTATTGCCTCGATCATGTTCACTCCTGTTGCGGACGCCATCGGGATCGGGGTTCGCGGCCAGCTTGCCCGATCGAGTTGTGCACCGGGACCGTTCCCGCTCAACGGAGCCGGTTTCGCGTGGAAGTCAACGGCAGAACGGGTGCCGCGCGCCTCAGGGTTGCCCCGGACCGATCCCCGGTTGTCGCGATCGATCCGAGCACCCGGGGGTAGGGGAACACATCGCGCGAACCCTCGGTGCGGCGCCGTGCGCTGCGGATCTAATAGCCGAACAAACGGTGCAAAACCGCCGCGATCCCGTCCTCCTCGACCGGGCCCGCGATCTCGTCGGCAACGGCGTGCACCTCGGGGCGGGCCTGCCCCATCGCGACGCCGTGCGCGGCCCAGCGCAGCATCTCGATGTCGTTGTCGCCGTCGCCTGCGGCGAAGGTCAGTTCGCCCGCGATGCCGAGTTCGGCGCGCAGCTTCTCCAGCGTCGCGCCCTTGGACACCCCGGCCGGAACCACGGTGACCCACGGCTCGTACTGATCGAGGGTGTAGGTGCACTCCGGGAGCCGGACCCCGCGCAGCGCGGCCAGCAGCTCGTCCGGATCGTGATCGACCCATTCGGCGATCAGCCGGGGAACCCCGGTGGCAACCAGTTCCTCCGGAGTGGCCCGCTGCTGCGGGCCGTGCAGCTTCGCCGGGTCGAACTCGGCGGTGACCAGGCTCCCGATGCCGACGCGTTCGGTGGCAAAGATGCTTCCGGGCAGCCGCTCGGCGAGCTCGGCCATGACCGGGGCGGCGTCGAAGGTGGTCACCGAGACCGGTTCGCGAGCGGCGACGTCGACGAGCACCGCGCCGTTGGAGCACAGCGCGTACCCGCCGGGCAGTCCCAGCTCGTCGAGGATCGGCTGCGTGCCCAGGAAGGTTCGCCCGGTGGAGACGACCACCTCCGCGCCGGAGTCCAGCACCCGCGCCACGGCGTCCTTCACCGCGGGGGAAATGGTCTGGGTCTCCGGGTCCAGCAGGGTGCCGTCGACGTCGAGTGCGATGAGTTCTGGGGTGCTCACCTGCGCAGGCTATCGATACGGGCAGTCCACGCGCGCTCACGCGAGGCGAACTTCACGGGGCCGCGGTCATGGCAGGATGGTCCGCGCCGTTCCGCACCCGGAGGAGCTTCACCGCTTGAGCACCGCACCCGAGCAACCCTGGCCCGGCCCGCTGTCGGCCGAGGTCGCGCGGTTGTGCACGGGCTTGCAGCCGCAGGTCTCGGAAGGCACCGCCGAGGGCTTCGCCGAGGTGCTGCACCGGCTGCGGGCGCCGCTGCAGGTCGCGGTGGCCGGGCGGATCAAGTCCGGCAAGTCCACGCTGGTCAACGCCCTGATCGGCCGTCGGGTGGCCCCTACCGACGTCGGCGAGTGCACCCGCCTGGTCACCCGCTTCCAGTACGGCACGGTGGATCGGGTCGAGGTGGTCTTCCACACCGGCGAGCGGCAGGCGGTGCCGTTCGAGGCCGACGGCGGGATCCCCGCCGAGCTCGGGGTGGACATCTCCGACGTCTCCCACCTGGAGGCCTACCTGACCAACGCGGTGCTGCAGGACCTCACCGTGATCGACACACCGGGGCTCGGTTCGCTGGATTCCGCGTCGGTGGCCCGGACCGAGGAACTGCTGGGCACCTCCGACGAGCTCGACCCGGTCTCGCGCAACGCCGTCGCCGGGGCCGAGGCCGTGCTGTACGTGGTCACCCAGGGCGTCCGGGCCGACGACGAGCAGGCGCTGGCCTCGTTCACCGCCGCGACCGCGAGCCGGGAGGCGGGACCGATCAACGCGCTCGCGGTGCTCAACAAGGCCGACACCATCGAGGCCGACACCGTCTCCGGTTCCGATGGCCGGGTCTGGCGCGCCGCCGAGCTGCTGGCGGGCAAGCAGGCCGAGCTGCTCAAGCCCAAGGTGGCCGACGTGCTGCCGGTGATCGGGCTGCTCGCCGAGACCGTGGAGTCCGGCGGGTTCACCGCCGAGGACGCCGAAGCGCTGCGGTCGCTGGCCGGGCTCGACGCCGAGACCCGCGAGACGCTGCTGCTGTCGGCGGATCTGTTCACCAGCTGGGAGTGCCCGGTTCCGGCGGGCACCCGGAGCAGCCTGCTGGAGCGGTTCGACCTCTACGGCGTGCGGTGCGCGCTGGAGGTCATCGACGAGTCGCCGGAGATCACCGCGGGCGATCTCCGGCGCAGGCTGAAGGAGCGCTCCGGGCTGGCCGAGGTGTTGCAGCGGCTGCGCGCGGTGTTCCGGGCGCGGGCCGACGGCATCAAGGCGGCCGCCGCGCTGGCATCGCTGACCGCGCTCGCGCACGCCTCCGGAGACCTGGGCGAGCGGCAGCAGGTGCACGACGCGATCGAGGGGCTGCTGACCAGGCCGGAAGCCCATCAGCTGCGGGTGCTCGAGGCGTTGACGCAGGTGGCCGCGGGCGCGGTGGAGATGCCCTCCGACCTGGCCGAGGAGGTGCTTCGGGTGGGCGGTTCGACGGAGCTCGACGAGCAGCTCGGGCTCCCCGGCAGGCAGCGCAAGGAACTCGCCGACTACGCCCTCGAGCGCGCCAACTGGTGGCGTTCGTTCTCCTCGTTCGGCTCCACTCCCGCGCAGGCGCGGGTGGCGCACGTGGTGCACCGGGCGTACTTCCTGATCTGGCAGCAGCTGCGCGAGGGGTGATCACGGTGCGTTGGCGACGTGCGAGAAAATCACCCGAAAGCGGAACCAGTCCCGCTCGGAATCCGTCTGTGCAGCAAGAGGCCACCGATGCGGCCTCGGACGCCGACGCCGAGTTGGGGGCAGAGATGATCGCCGTGACCAGCGAGAACGGTGCGCTCGAGCACGCGCTCACCGAGCGCGCCAAGCTGATCGAACTGTGCGTGTACGCGCTGGACCGGGCGCGCAGCACCGGGGTCGCCCAGCGCCTCGCCGACGGACTGCACGAGATCGGCGTGCACGCGCTGTACCCGGACGGCGAGCGCTTCGATCCCGCGCGCCACGAGGCCGGCGGCACGTTGCCCACCACCGACCCCGTGCTCGACGGCACGATCGCCGAGACCGAGATCCCCGGCTTCGCCGACCGTGACCAGCTCCTGCGCACCCCGGTCGTCACGGTCTACCGACTACGGTGACCGGTGGAGTTGACAGTTTTGCCTAAAACTGCGCGGACATCTCGGGCTCGGAGCCTCACAGTTATAGGCAAAACTGTCACGTGACCAGGAAGGGGTGGAGATGGCGGCTGCTTCCGGGGTTGCCGTGGCCGCGGCGCTTCCGCAGCAGGTGAAGCAGACCCGGGACAAGCTGATCGGCTTCCTGCGGGAGAGCGATCCGGTGGCGGCCGAGTGGGTCGAGCAGGTCCGGCGCGGCCGGCCGGGCACGCCCGGCGTCGTCGTGGTCGGCGAGACGAACCGCGGGAAGTCCTCGCTGGTCAACGCCCTGCTGGCGCGCCCCGATCTGTCGCCGGTGGATGCCGAGGTCGCCACCTGCACCTACCTGCAGTTCGAGCACGCCCCGGAGTGGACCGCGCAGGCCTGCTACCCGGGCAGGCAGGAACCGGTGCCGTTCGGCATCGACGAGCTGCCGAACTGGTGCAGCGCGAGCCGCGAGCTCCCGGAGGGCCAGCTGCCGCCCCGCTTCGTGCGAGTCGGCGCGCCCCTGGACGCGCTGTCGCAGCTGACCGTCGTGGACACGCCGGGCGCGGGCGGACTGGACGCGCTGCACGGCGAACTGGCCATGGAGGCGGCGGGATCGGCCACCGCGCTGCTGTTCGTCGTCGACGCCTCCGCCCCGTTCACCCGCGGCGAGCTGAACTTCCTCCAGCAGCTCGGCGAACGGGTGGAGACCGTGGTCTTCGCCCTGGCCAAGACCGACGCGCACCGCGGCTGGCGGCGAATCCTGGAGGAGAACCGCAGGCTGCTGGCCGAGCACGCACCGCGCTTCGCCGAGGCCCCGATGCACCCGGTGTCGGCGCGGATGGAACACCTCGCCGAGCAGGCCCCCAGCGAGCAGGCCGCCGCGCTGCTGCGGGAGAAGTCCGGGGTGGCCGAACTGCGCGAAGACCTGGAACGGCTGATCGGCAGCCGCTCGGCGATGCTCGGCGAGGCCAACACGATGCGCGCGCTGTCGACCGTGCTCGCCGAGCTGGCCGCGAACCTGGATGCGGAGAAGCGCGCGCTGACCGTCGGCGAGGACGAGGCCGAGTCGCTGCGCGCGCGCCGCGACGAGCTCACCACCGCCCGGCGCTCGTCCACCCGGGGCTGGCAGGTCAAGCTGCGCGGGGAGGTCCAGCGGGCCCGGGTGGAGACCTCGCACGAGGTCAGCAATCAGGTCCGCGAGGTGCAGAACTGGTTCCGGCGCGCCATCGACGGCGCCGACCGCGAACAGCTCGTCGAACTGCCCCGGCAGGTCGACGTCGCACTGCAGATGGCCTCCACCCGAGTCGCCGCGATGCTGTCGGCCCGGCTCGCGGGGGTCGCCGAGCAGACCCTGGAGAACCTGTTCTCCGCCGAGGAGCTGGACGTGATCCGCTCCCAGTTCGCCCGCGGTGCGCAGTCCCCGATCGCGCTGCGGCCGCCGGACAGGCGACCGCCGACGGCCGAGGACAAGCTGCTGATGTTCATGGGCGTCTCCGGTGGCCTCGGCGTGGGCCGCGCGGCGGCGATGCCGCTGGCCGGGCTCGGCGTGGCCGCGTTCAACCCGGTGGTGCTGCCGGTGACGATCGTGCTCGGCCTCGGCGCGGGCTGGTGGATGGCCCGCACCCGCAAGCACGCCGCGGACAAGCAGCACCTCAAGCAATGGCTCACCGAGGCCATCGCCGATGCCCGCTCATCGCTGGACCAGCTGGTCGCCGAGCAGCTCATCGAGGCCGAGCAGCAGTTGTCGCTGGCCCTGGACGACGCGCTGAGCCGCCGGATCGAGGCCATCGAGGAGGAGCTCCGCGAGGTGGACAAGGCGCTGAAGATGGACGCCGCCGAGCGCAGCCGCCGCCTGCGGGACGTCGATCACCGCCTCACCGAGGCCACCACCGGCCGGGACCGGGCCGAGCACCTCCTCGCGAGCATCCGCAACCTCCGGGACACGGCGGAGTAGCCGCGCGCTTCACCCGCCCGGTTCGGGCGGAACCACCTCCGAATCCCCTGATGGGATGGTTTCGGGCTGGAACCCGCGGGCCCTACGCTGCGTCTCAGCGGCGCAGGCCGCGGACACGGACTGAGGGGTTGACGTGTACATCGAGGAGACCGGTGCGGGCGACGGGGACATCAAGGTCACCGTCGACGGCGAGGACTACACCGCCGAGGCGAACTACGACCTCGACGGCGACGGGATGGACGACACCATCGCGGTGATGACCGGGGACGGGTTCGTCGCCTACATCGACGAGGACAGCGACGGCCGGGCCGACGTGCTGCAGTCGATCAACGACAACGGCGACGTCACCGAGCAGGCGCGGTTCGACCCGGGAACCGGGCAGTGGATCGGCGAACGCCCCGGCAACCACCCGGACCCCGGCGGCCACGACCGGCGGGAGCACGACGAGCGCAGCCTGGTCATCGACACCGGCCAGGGGGAGCGGCAGGTCGGGCTGCCCACCGAGGACACCAACTCCGACGGCATCGCCGACACCGCCATGGTCGAGGGCGAGGACGGCGCGACCATGATGGTCACCGACCTGGACGGCGACGGGTCCGCCGACCAGGTCGTGGAGGTCTCCAGCAGCGGCGACATCACCATCTCGCACCACACCGGCGAGGGGCAGTGGACCGTCGTGGAGCAGGGCAAGATCGGTGACGACGGCCGGTACGCGCCGGATCCGCACACCGCGGCCACCGATGACGCGACGTGGACCTTCGACGAGCCGGAGCCCCAGCAGCCCGTCGGGGAGCACGCCGAGCAGCCCGGCCAGCACGCGAGCGCCGCGGACGACCGGCCTCGGGCGCACCGCGGTGGTGCCGCCGCTCCCGACTCGGACGCCGTCTGGGAGTAGGCCACCTGCGGTTTTCCGCGATGCAGATTTGACCCCTCAAACTAAATGCGGAAAACACCACCTGGGAAGGTGAATTCATCACCCGCCCGAGGGCATTATTCAAGCCTTCGGGCGGTTTTCCATTTGCGGCAACCGCCATTCGGCCGCAGCGGCTACGCACCAGGGCTTCCCGAGCGCGTCCGGTTCGCCGGAAATCCGCCAGCGCACAAAGCCTGCCACGAGGAGATTTCCGCACGTGGCACCCGAGAATTTGCTACTGAATCGATTCCCTTATCGTTCCTGTGAGAGAACCGACATCGCTGATCTTCAATGCTCGCGCTCATCGCCGTTAGCCTCAATGCATCCCTTTTTCACTTCGCCCGGTCGTCGGGCCGGTCGAAGCGTTCCCTGTAAAGGTCGATGGGGGCATCCCATCGACGCCTATCCGGGCTGTGGCGCCCAGTCAGGAGACACGTCGCGATGACCGCAGTGACCATCCCCGGTCTCGACCAGGCCCCGACCGAGCACGAGCGCCTGCTGTCGTGGGTGCGTGAGGTCGCGGAGCTGACCACACCGGACCGCGTGGTGTGGTGTGACGGTTCGCAGGACGAATGGCAGCGGCTGACCGACCGCCTGGTCGAAGCCGGGACGTTCAAACGCCTGGACAAGAAGCCGAACTCGTTCTACGCGGCGTCGGATCCTGCTGACGTGGCGCGCGTCGAGGAGCGCACCTTCATCTGCTCGGCCGAGGAGAAGGACGCCGGGGTCACCAACAACTGGATGGACCCCAGCGAGATGAAGGCGATCATGACGGAGCTCTACCGGGGCTGCATGCGTGGTCGCACGATGTACGTCATCCCGTTCTGCATGGGCCCGCTCGACGCCGACCCGCCGCGCATCGGGGTGGAGATCACCGACTCCGAGTACGTGGTCGTCTCGATGCACATCATGACCCGCATGGGCGCCAAGGTCATCGAGCGCCTCGGCAAGGACGGCGACTTCGTACCGGCGCTGCACTCGGTCGGCGCGCCGCTCGAGCCCGGCCAGCAGGACGTGCCCTGGCCGTGCAACGAGACGAAGTACATCACCCACTTCCCGGAGGAGCGCAAGATCTGGAGCTTCGGCTCCGGCTACGGCGGCAACGCGCTGCTCGGCAAGAAGTGCTACTCGCTGCGGATCGCCTCGGCGATGGCCCGGGACGAGGGCTGGCTCGCCGAGCACATGCTGATCCTGAAGCTGATCTCGCCGGAGAACAAGGTCCACTACGTCGCGGCCGCCTTCCCGTCGGCCTGCGGCAAGACCAACCTGGCGATGCTGGAGCCGACCATCCCGGGCTGGAAGGTCGAAACCCTCGGTGACGACATCGCCTGGATGCGCTTCGGCGAGGACGGCAGGCTCTACGCGGTCAACCCGGAGGCCGGCTTCTTCGGCGTCGCCCCGGGCACCAACTGGAAGACCAACCCGAACGCGATGCGCACCATCGAGAAGGGCAACTCGCTGTTCACCAACGTCGCGCTGACCGACGACGGCGACGTGTGGTGGGAGGAGATGGAGCACCAGCCGGAGCACCTGACCGACTGGAAGGGCCGCGACTGGACTCCGGACTCCGAGGAGAAGGCCGCGCACCCGAACTCCCGCTACTGCACGCCGATGTCGCAGTGCCCGATCCTGGCGCCGGAGTGGGACGACCCGAACGGCGTGCCGATCTCGGCGATCCTGTTCGGTGGCCGCCGCAAGACCACGATTCCACTGGTCAACGAGTCCTTCGACTGGCAGCACGGCGTGTTCATGGGTGCCACGCTGTCCTCGGAGAAGACCGCTGCGGCCGCGGGCAAGGTCGGCGAGGTCCGCCGCGACCCGATGGCGATGCTGCCGTTCATCGGCTACAACGTCGGCGACTACTTCCAGCACTGGGTGAACATGGGCAAGGAGGCCGACTCCTCCAAGCTGCCCAAGATCTTCTACGTGAACTGGTTCCGCCGCGACGAGTCCGGCAAGAAGATCGTGTGGCCGGGCTTCGGCGAGAACTCCCGCGTGCTCAAGTGGATCATCGACCGGCTCGAGGGCAACGCGGCCGCCGAGGACACCGCGATCGGCCGGGTCCCGTCCTCGGACCAGATCGACCTCGAGGGCCTGGACTGCCCGGTCGAGGACGTCGACACCTCGCTGCACGTCGACATCGACGAGTGGAAGGCCGAGCTGCCGCTGATCGAGGAGTGGTTCGACACGATCGGCGACGCCCTGCCGAGCTCGATGCGCGACGAGCTCGAAGCGCTCAAGCAGCGCCTCGGCGAGTAGGGGTTTCGGGTGCGGTTCGCGCGGCGGTGCCGGTAGCGGAGCCGGTTGAGTCCCACACCTGGGACAGCGGCTCCGCCGCGAACCTCGAACCGAGAACAACCCTAAGGAGACGTTTCAGCTTGGGGTTTGCGTTGCGGTGCCGGGAGCGACCTCGGACGCCGCGGCGCTGGCTGAGTCCCACACCGCATGCGGCTCCGCCGCATTCCGAAAGAACCCCTAAAACCCTGGTGGGTGGCTGCGACGTGTCGTGGGAAACCTCGCGGCCACCCATCCGGAGCGGCGGATGGCAGGATCCGTGCGCGTTCCGAGCGGCGCTTCCCCGGACGTGGTTCCGGGGAAGCGCCGTTTCGCGTTCGCCCCGTTTTGAGTAGATCTACTCGATCGAGTCGAGTAGATGGGAATTCGTCTACCGCCAGCAACCGGATCGACACTCTGTGCGTCCTACGAAAACCCGCCCCAACGGGGAAGCGGGAGCCGGACGAGGAGGTGTCGAGTGATGGCCGGATTGGCTCTGCTGGTGCTGGCGCTGGTCGCCGTCGCCGCTGTGTTCATCGCCCTGCGCGACGAAGACGACGAGGAAACCGAAGCCACCCGAGAGGACATCGAGCTTCCACCGCGCGTTTCGCGGGTGAGCCGATGATCGCGATCCGATGCACGACCGAGCGGTGCGCGAGGCCGGACACGACAGCGTCGAACCCGGCCTCGCGCACCGCTTTCGCTCTTCGGCGACACCGAAAGGCCTGAGATTCCGCCTCGGCCGTCGAGGTGCCGATGGGCGCCCCGCACCACGTGCGGGCGCGGAGCCCGGACCGCGCGGGGGCCGGCACGCACATCCCGACTCGAACCGGCGAGATCGCCGTCCCGCCGCGGCCCGGCAACCGGGTCGATCACACCGACGGTGGTTGCGGTTTACCTGAGACCCGGATCACACTCAGTGCTGGTAATTCCATTCGTTTGCACAAGTCGATGAGCACGCCTTCCCCGGACCACGTGGAGGCCGAACCACCGCAACCGCCGGTACCGCCGCCGAACCCTTCGGCGAGGGCCGTGGTCCTCCGGAACCGCTCGGATTCGGCCGCGCACGACGACCACAGCCACCGCCAAAGGGAGCTTCGATGTCGAATTCCTCCTGGCAGGGGACCAACCTGCCTCGGGTGGGCGGGTTCAACCGCGCCGTCGTGCTCGAGACGATCCGCAGGCACGGCGAGATCAGCCGCGTCGAACTGGCCGAGCACACCGGGCTGACCGCGCAGACCATGTCCAACATCGTGCGGGCGCTGATGACCGACGGGCTGGTGACCGAGAACGGCCACGCCCCCTCCACCGGCGGCAAGCGGCGGGTGCTGCTCAAGGTGGTGCCCGACGCCTACACCGCGGTGGGCCTGCACCTGGATCCCGAGCGGATCACCGGGGTGCTGCTGGATCTCGCTGGAGGGGTGCGGCTGCGCACCACCCGCCGGATTCCCGCCGACTCCAGCCCCTCGGCGATCACGGCCGCGCTCACGCGCACCGGACAGCAGCTCGTGCGGCGCTCCGGCCTTCCCGCCGATCGAGTGCTGGGCGCGGGACTGGCGGTGCCGGGTCCGATGGACGCCGCGCACCGCATGGTGCTCGACCCGCCGAACCTGACCGGCTGGCACGAGGTCGCGCTCGCCGACCTGGTCGAGGAGCGGTTCGCCGTACCGGTGGTGATGGACAACGACGCCACCGCGGCCGCGATCGGGGAACGCTGGTCGGGCTGCGAGCAGCGCACCGGGTCGTTCGTCTACGCCTACCTCGGCACCGGTGTCGGCATCGGGGTGGTGCTGGACGGACAGGTGCATCGCGGCGTCAGCAACAACGCGGGCGAGATCGGCCACGTGCACAGCGGTGGCGGCAGGCAGTGCCACTGCGGAAGGCGCGGCTGCCTGGAGGCCTACTGCTCGATGCGCTCCATCGTCGCCGACTGGCGGGAGTCCAACGGCCAGCCCGAGCCCACCTCGGTGACCGCCGCCTACGACCAGCTCTGCCGCGAAGCGGTGGCGGGCGACACCGCCGCGCGCAACGTCCTCCACCGCACGGCCACCCGCCTGGGCCAGTCCCTCGCCTCGGTGGTCAGCGTGCTGGACGTGGACCGAGTGGTGCTCGGCGGTCCCGCGCTGCGCCAGGTCGCCGAGCTGGTCCGCGCCCGCGTGGCCAAGGTCGTCAACACCCAGGTCTGGGCGTCGCACGTGCGTCCGGTCCAGGTGGAATCCGCCCTGATCGGCAGCGACGCCGCCGCGGTCGGTGCGGCGTCGCTGGTCTTCGATCACACCTACTCGCCCAGGCTGAACACGCTGCTCGGCTCCTGAGGAGCTGTTCCGGGCTCCGGGGCCCGCGACTTGCGAACGGCCATCACCGCACGAGTTCGCGGTCGGCCACGGCGTCGGCGACCGCCTCGCCGAAGGCCTCCATGCCCCGGGCGTTCGGGTGCAGCGGAGCGGCGAGCGAGGTGGGCACGAAGCCCTCGAAGTACTTCTGATCGCGCGCTGCGCAGACGTCGTGCCCCTGGCTGACCGGACGCAGGTCGACGAACGACGCCCCGTGCGCGTCCGCGCGCTCCGCCAGCATCTCGCTCAGAGCGTCCACACTGGACTGGATGTAGTCCGCGTCCCTGGCCAGGATCGGCTGCATCGGATAGCAACCGCCCGGCCGGATGTAGGTCCCGTAGCCGACCACCACGATCCGCGCGTCCGGGGCGCGCGAGGCGATCTCGTCCAGCATCGCGTCGATCTCCGGCGTCAGGGCGGCAACGCGCTCGGCCAGCTCGTCGCCGTCCTCGGTGAACTCGTCCGCGCACGAGTTCGCGATCGGCTCCGGCAGCGGGTTCAGGCAGGACACCGCGGCCTGCACCAGGTCGACGTCGTTACCACCGATGGTGACGGTGACCAGGTCCGTCGACGGGCTCAGCGCGTCGTACTGCGGCGGCAGCACCACGTGCTGACGTCCCGCGAAGTCCTCGGTCTCGGCGCCGGAGCACGTGACGTCGGTCAGCTCGGCGCCCAGCTCGGCGGCGGCGACCCGCGGGTAGTTCGAGGTGGAGCGGAAGCACAGCAGGTTCGGATCCGGGTGCGGCACCAGCGGCCCGGCCGCGGCGGAGTCGCCCATCGCGACGTACTCCACGGACTCCTCCGCCTGCGCGGGCGACAGGGGCAGTGCGGTCGCCGCGATCGCGGCGGTGACGGCGAGGGACAACCGGGCCACGCGAACCTCCGTGCTCGTAGCTCAAACCGCGTTGATCTGAGCACGGAACTCCGCCGATAACAGCCGAATTCACCCGTTCACGAGCCCGATTCGCCCGAAAGGAATCTCGTTGCTCACCGCACTTCGCGCCGCAACGCCCGGGTGATGCCCGCTGCGACGGTGGTGGCCAGTATCCAGCCCGCCGCGATGAGCACCACGGTGATCCACTTCGAGGCCCCGGTGCTCTGCCACATCGAGTCGTGGCCCAGGTTGATGATCGGAACCAGCTGGTCCACCGTGTACAGGAACGGGTCCCACACCGGGTTGTCATCGCGATTCACCGGTTCCCGCAAGGGATGCCAGCTGAACCAGATCGTGCCGGCCGCGGTGAGCATCACCAGCCAGATCAACGCCCGCAGCGGCCGGTAGCCGTAGCTGACGGTGGACCGCTGCATCGCGCTCCACAACCGCACCGGCGGCCGGAACACGGGCCGGGTCGCCCGCGCGATCGCCTGGTAGCGCCGGCGCTCCTTCTCGATCAGCACCGTGACCGCGTGCTCCTCGTTGCCGTTGCCGCTGAACACCCTGGCCAGCTGGTCGTACGGACCGGGCTGGTAGCGGCCCCCGGAATTGGCTCGCAGCCACGAGAGCCGCTCGCGGACCGTCTCGCGATCGGTCGGTTCGACGATCTTGGCGAGGTTGTCGTAGCTGAAGTCCTCGACGTCCACGCCGCCTTCGGCCTTCCACAGCTGCGCGTTGTCGTCCAGCAGCTCGCACTGCGCCTGCCGCAGCAGGACCCGGCCCAGCGGCGGCTGCTCCGGCAGCAGCGTGAGCTCCTGGGTGACCAGCCCGAACGCCCCGATCGCCGTGGGACTCATGTAGTCGCCGAGCCGCGCGCCCCAGAAGTTGGTCTGCCGCCCGATCTCGGCCCGCCGAAGCTGGATCTCGCCCTCGGAGTGGAAGGGCCGGCTGCCCGTGGCGCACACCAGGTCCCGCGCGATCCGCGCCGCGCGCAGGTCCAGCGAGGGCTTGTAGGCGAGCTTGTGCTGGTGCCACGCGGGACTGGTCAGCGTCGTGGACCGCAGGTCGAAGCTGGCGCCGATGCAGGTTCCCTGCAGCTGCAGCGAGCCGACCACGTCGGCCTCGCGGATCTCCAGGTTGCTGCCCACGGTGCTGCGATTGGCCTGCAGGACGTCCGTGCGCGGGCCGTGCAACCGCGACTTGTTCAGCTGGAAGCTGCCCTGCACCCGCACATCGATCATCCGGATCTGGCCGAGCACCACGATCTGCCGGGCGTCGAGGTTGCCGCTGATCGCGCTCCCGTCGATGTGCAGCGCGCGCAGCGGGTTGTCGACGGACTGCTGCGGGGTCCGCGCCCAGCTCAGATCCAGCCAGGCGCGGGACATCCGCAGGTCGCCGCCGATGGTGGAGCTGACCATGCGGATGGTGCCGCCGCTGCGGAAGCCCTCGTCGAGCTGCGCGTCCCCGCTGATCGTGGAGCGGTCGATGATCAGCGTGCTGGTCGGGTCGTCGTGCGGCGACTCGCCGCGCTGCGGCGCCGCGATCCCGGGCTCCAGCACCGCGTCCCGCATCCGCAGGTCTCCCGCGATCTTCGCGCTCGGCAGGAACACCCGCCCCGCCACCGTGAACGGCTGCTTGGTGTTCGGGTCCACGTCGCAGCGCAGCGAACCACCGAGCTGGACGCCGTTGGCGTTGAACGCCAGCCTGCCGCGATTGCGCAGCGCGGCCCCGGACAGCGTCAGGTTTCCGCCGATCTGGGCACCGGGAATCCGGATCTCGCCGGAGACCCGCAGCCGCATTCCCAGCATCGCGCCCGCCACGCGCAGCCGGTCGGCGTAGACGGCGCGCCTGCCCGGGTTGATCAGTTCGCTGTCGTTGAGCACCAGCGATCCGCCGAGCTCGGCATCGGCGAGGTGGATGAGGCCGCCGCGGCTGGTGCAGCGCTGCAGCACGGTGTCGCTGCCGGTGCGCAGGTTGCGCGCGCTCAGGCCGGGCAGCAGGCACCCGCGCAGCACCAGCCCGGCCAGGGTCGCCTGCCGCAGGTCGGGCTGCCGCTCGAACCGGCAGCGCACGAACTCCAGCAGGTACGGCAGGTCGGCGGCGCGCAGGTTGAAATCGCCGGTGATGACCGCGTCCTCGATGACGATCACCGGGCGCTGCCCGCCGTCGCTCTTGGCGAACGGGTGCCAGCCGGAGGAGCCCTCGTCCGGCGAGTCGATCAATCGCCGGGTCAGGAACGCACCGCGGATCTCCCGTTCGGCATCGTGCTCGTCGGCGTGCACGTCCAGCGGCTCGAGCTCGGCACGCTCGGCCCGGCCGGTGCGCAGCAGCTCGTCGATCTGCCGCTCGGCCGCCGTCGCGGGACCGTTCCCGTTCTCCTTGCCACTAGGCATCCTCGCCCCCGGAAGAATCGCCATGGTCCCCCATCGTTCCCGATCACCTACTGGTGAGACGTGCGAACCGGGCGATTGGTTTCTAGCAGCGGGGTATGACACTCCGAACGGAGCAGCGGCGCGGGGCGTTCCACGTGAAACGGTCCCGGCGAGTCGTTCAGCGACTCGCCGGGACCGCGATCGGCTCGATTACTCGGCCGCGTCCGCGTGGGTCGGGTTCAGCACGCGGGCCAGGAAGGAGCGCGTGCGTTCCTCCTTGGGGTTGCCGATGACGTCGGCCGGCTTGCCCTGCTCGACGATGCCGCCGCCGTCCATGAACAGCACGCGGTCGGCGACCTCGCGGGCGAACTGCATCTCGTGGGTGACCACCAGCATGGTCATGCCCTCGTCGGCGAGCTGGCGCATCACGCCGAGCACGTCGCCGACCAGCTCCGGGTCCAACGCCGAGGTCGGCTCGTCGAACAGCATCACCTTCGGGTTCATCGCCAGCGCCCGCGCGATGCCCGCGCGCTGCTGCTGCCCGCCGGAGAGCTGCGCCGGCATCGCGTCGGCCTTGTCCGACAGCCCGACCCGCTCCAGGTTCTCCCCGGCGATCCGGACGGCCTCCTCCTTGCCGCGCCCCAGCACCTTGCGCTGCGCCACGGTCAGGTTGTCCAGCACGGACAGGTGCGAGAACAGGTTGAACTGCTGGAACACCATGCCGATGTGCCTGCGCGACCCGTCCAGATCGTTGTCCGGGTCGGTGAGCTCGTTGCCGTCCACCACGACCTTGCCCGCGGACGGCTCCTCGAGGAGGTTCACGCACCGCAGCAGGGTCGACTTGCCCGAACCCGACGGGCCGATGACGCACACGACCTCACCGCGCTCGACCTGCTGATCGATGCCGCGCAGCACCTCCAGGTCACCGAAGGACTTGCCGAGCCCGGAGAGCTCGATCATCACGTCGCTCATTTGCTGGCTCCCTTGCTTCGCACCCCGCCGTACTTGCGCTCCAGCAGCTCGGAGAGCCGGGACAGCGGAACCGTGATGATCAGATAGCACAGACCGGCGATCAGGATCGGCGTCAGCGACTGGTACTGATTCAGCGCGCCGCGGCCGAACTTGGCCAGCTCGTACTGCTGCGAGGTCAGACCGAGCAGGTAGACCAGGGACGAGTCCTTGGTCAGCAGGATCAGCTCGTTGGTCAGCGGCGGCAGGATGATCCGGAACGCCTGCGGCAGCACCACGGTCAGCATGGTGCGGCTGGACGACATGCCCAGCGACCGCGCGGCCTCGATCTGCCCCTTGGGCACCGCCTGGATGCCGGCGCGGATGGTCTCGGCGATGTAGGCCGCACCGGGCAGGCCGAGGCTGAGCATCACGGTCGAGTAGATGTCGAAGCGCAGCTGGAAGGCGATCGGCACGCCGAAGCCCAGCGCGATGAACACCAGCAGCGCGGGCAGGCCGCGGAAGAGCTCGATGTAGCCGGTGGCGATCCAGCGGTACGGGCCGACCGACGAGAGCTTCATCAGGGCCAGCACGACGCCCAGGCCGAGGCCGAAGGCGAAGCCGACCGCGGTGTAGACGATGGTGTTCACCAACGCCGTCGTGATCACGTCGGGGAACTGCGCGGCCCCGACCTCGAGGTTGAAGAAGGCCCGGCCGATCTCGCCCCAGTCGGCCAGGAAGGCCAGCACGACCGCCACGACCACCAGCACTCCGTACTGGATGCCGCGGCTGAGCCGCTCCCGCTGCCGCCTGCCCATCCGGGGCTTGGGCCGCTCCTCGGTCTCGGTTGTCATCGAATCTCCATGTATCCGGCGGGACGCCCTTTTCCGGCGCGGTGGTCCGCGCACCGCTCGGGGCCGGCGTGTTCCACACCGGCCCCGGGGTGACGACGAGGGTTGGTCACTCGGGCTTCGCGCCGAACCACTTCTCGTAGATCTTGTCGTACTCGCCGGACTGCTTGGCCTTGGCCAGCGACTCGTTGACCTTCGCCAGCAGCGCCTTGTTGCCCTTCTGGACACCGATGCCGTACTTGTCGCCGGTGGTGAACTCCTTGGTCACCTCGGTGTCCGGGTGGTTCTTGGCGAAGTTGAGGAGCACGCCGTTGTCGTTGATCGCCGCGGCGACGCCCCCGGTGCGCACGTCGGTCTGCTGCAGCGCGAGGTCGTCGAAGACCTTGATCTTGTAGCCGAACTTGTCCTTGTTCTCCTCGGCGTAGATCTGGCCGGTGGTGCCGACCTGCACGCCGAGGGTCTTGCCGTCGAGCTGGGACAGGTCGGTGATCTCGGAACCCTTCTTGACCAGCAGCGCCTGCTCGGCGCTGAAGTACGGGTCGGAGAAGTCCAGGTTCTTCTTGCGTTCCTCGGTGATGGTCATCGCGGCCGCGGCCACGTCGCACTGCCCGGAGTTCAGCGACTCACCGGACTGGATCCCCTCGTCGAAGGGCGCGTCGACGATCTTCTGCTCGACGCCGAGGTCCCTGGCGACCAGGTCGACCAGGTCGACGTCGAAGCCCACGGTCTTGCCGCCCTGCTTGAACTGGAACGGCTCGTAGGGCAGGTGGGTGCAGGTGGTCAGCGTGCCGGGCTCGACGAGGCTGATCTCGCCCCCGGCGACGGTTCCTTCACTCTTGGTCGACTCCGCACAGCCCGCGGCGGCCAACGCCACGGCAACCGCGGGCAACAATGCCAGCGCACGAAGGGTTCTGCGACGCGCCACGATGTCACTCCTAGTATGTGAGAACGCAAGTGAACGAATGGTGCCACTCGATCGGACGTAAACCCAATAGTTCATGTTGCGAATCCATCAAGTTCCTCGGAAATCACGCGCCGCACATCCGGTCACGCTCGGTAAACCTTGAGCGTCCGCAAGATCCCGGAGAAAGAATTTTCGGCCCCTGAGCCCCACTCGCGCCGGATGTCCGCATGGCCCGACCGGCAAAGCGTCATTCGGCTGTGGCGACCACCACTGGCGGAGGCGCCGGGATCGGATATCCCTCGACTTTCGCCGTGCACTCACCGTGTCGACAAATCGCCACGTCCCCGAATCGCCCGAGCGCGTCATCGCCATGTCGACAACTCGCCCACCGGTTCCGCCTCCGCACGACCGAGGGCCCTCCCCGCGCACGGGAAGGGCCCTCATCGGTCGGGTCAGCGCGGACCGGGAGGCGGTGGCGCGCCGCAGTGGATGATCGGGTGCGGGTCGTAGACCGTCTTCTGGTCCTCGGTGCGGACCTGGCCGGTCTTGAGGTCGCGGACGGTCCGGGTGTTGACCACGGAGAAGCCCGGCTTCCCCTTGCTCGGCTCGCACGGCTCGCCCGGCGGCACGACCTTCTCCTCCGGCGGAGTCGGGTCGAAGCGCGGCCCGGTCTTGGACTGCACGTCGAACTGCTTGGTGCCCCACAGCGTCACCGTGATGTCCGAGGGCGTCCACTGCGTGGTGATCATGATGCCGCTGTCGGAGACGTTCTTGAACTTCACGTCGATGATGCTCTTGCCGTTCGGCGCCTGGAACACCGTCGCTTCCCGGCCCTCCGGGTAGCGGCTGATGTAGTAGCTGTGCGCCTTGTGCTCGATGTCCTTCATGCCCGCGAAGTACGAGGCGTTGTAGAGCGTGGTGGCGAACTGCGAGATGCCACCGCCCACGGCCTTGTCCGGACGGCCGTCCTTGATGATGCCGGACTCGACGTAGCCCTGCGGCTTGCCGCGCGGGCCGGTGTAGCCGTTGAGGCTGAACTGCTCGCCCGGCCGGATCAGCGCGCCGTTGACCTGCTCGGCGACCCGCCGGATGTTCACGCCCGAGGCCTGCTCGAAGCCGCCGGTGGTGAACTGGCCGACGACCTCGCGCACGCCGAGCTGATTGGCCTGCTCGGTGGTGAACTGAGCGGGCTGCGGGTGGTAGATGGCCTTGATCTCGCGGCCGTCCTGCTGGCGCAGGGTCTGCATCAGCGGTTCGAGGGACTTCTTCCAGTCGATGCCGCGACCGTCCTCCGACGGGTGCACGGTCGGGCGACCGCCCTCGAGCACGATCTCGGCGTCCTTGCCCGGCTTGATGGTGTCGGCCAGCTGCGGCTCGATCTCGCCGATCACGGTCGGCTCGTCGAAGCTCGCCCGCAGACCGCCCTTGCCGTTCGGGGCGAAGCGCAGCGCGTCGGCGATGTCCTTAGGGGACAAGGTCGCGTCCGTGCCGTCGCCGCGCACGGTGACCGGGCCGGACACCGCGGGCTTGGCGATCTCCTCGAGCGCGCGCTGCACGCCCTGCTCGGTGGTGCCTACGGGCTTCTGGCTGGCGGGCAGCTCGATCGTCGAGCCCTCGGCGTAGTGCGCCATGATCTTGTCGGCGGCGCGCTGGACGTCCAGCTTCTGCCCGTGCACCGGGTCGACCGCGACCGGGGTGGTGCCGTCGAAGCGGATGGTCCCCTCGACCGACGGGCGGTCCAGCTGCACGCGGGCGTCCTCAAGCGCCTGCACGAGCTTGCCGCGGTCGGCGGTGCTGACCGGCTCCACCTCGTGGGTGGAGAAGAACGAGCCGATCCGGGTGAAGGGGTTCAGCGGCTGGTCGTCGGCCTTGGCGACGGTGGCCTCCCAGTCCGTTTCCAGCCCGACCCGGTCCGGCTGGATGGTCGTGGAGGCCTCACCGACCTGCAGCTCCACCGGACCCTGCATGTCCGCGCCGAGCTCGTTGCGCAGCTTGGACTCGGCTTCCCGGTTGCTCATGGTGCCGACGTCCACGCCGGCCACCAGGGTGCCGCGGGGCAACGAACCGCTGGTGAACACCAGGTCCCCGATGTAGAGCAGCACCAGCGCGGCCGCGGCGATGCCCGCGATCAGGCCGCCCTTGAGCAGCTGCTGCCGCTTGGCCTCGGCGGGAGTGACGGGCTGCTCGGCCGCGCTCCAGCCGAGTCCGCTCCCCGCGACCCCGCCACCGACCGGGCCGAAACCGGTGGTCGGTTGTTCGGAGCCGACGGTGGGGATGCTCTGGGTCGTGCCGAGGGGGAACCCGTGGAAGTCGTCCGGCAGTGCGGCGATCTGCTGGGTCTGCTCGGCGTCCGGCTCCGGAGCGCGCGGCGGCTGGGCTTCGCCCTGCTCCGGCGGCATCTCGATCTTGCCGGTCTGCTCGGCGGCAGATTCGGCGGGCGGGGTATCCGCAGCGGGCCACTGGGGCTCTGCCTGCGCGTTGTCGGAAGGCCCCTGGTCCTGGTCGCGGTTCCACCCGGTGGAGCCCGCTCCGTTGGAGTGATCGTGGTTTTCCGGCACCGCTTCCCCTTCTCCTCGGTCCTGCGGTGGGGGCGTTGCGCCCGCTTCGCCGGGGGTCCGGCTCGGGGACTACAAGTACAGACCCGTGCCCTGCTCGGTGTCCTGAGTGGCGACGGCGTGCAGGTCGCGCTCGCGCATCACGAGGTACGCCTGGCCCTGCACCTCGAACTCGTACTGCTCATCGGGGTTGAACAGCACCTGATCACCGACCTTGACGGTGCGCACGTGGCTGCCAACGCCGAAGACCTCACCCCAGATCAGCCGCTTGGCCACCTGGGCGGTCGCCGGAATCACGATGCCGCCGTTACTGCGGCGCTCCCCGGTGTCCGGGGAGATGCGCACCATGACCCGGTCGTGCAGCATCTGGATCTCGAGCTTGGCATCGGTCACCCGAAAAGTTTACTTGCCCCCAACGGATGACCAATCAGCAAGGGGGTATGTATCGAGGTTTTCGACCCGATGCCGGTTACGCGTCCTTTTCGCATTTCACGACGTTTCAGGTGACCTGTGATGCACGAAGCTCCCGGCCACGGCGGGTAGCGGCCGCCTCTACCACTACCCGACCGGGTCATCCGACTCATGACGCGTAGACGCCGCGGTCAGGCGTCCAGACCACCCATGACGAGCGGCAGGCGCGCCGGGCCATCGGGGCTGACCTTGATCGGGACGCCCCAGTCCTGCCTGGTCAGCCTGCAGGCGGGGTGCTCGATCGTCTCGTCGTCATCGCAGCTGGCGGCCTGGGCGGCGACGACGTGCAGGACGCCGTCGGTGATGCCCTCGGCCAGCACCAGCCTGCGCGCGAGGTCGGTGCCCGCACCGGCGCCTTCGACCAGCAGCTCCTCCGGGGTGGAGGTGATCTCCAGGCGGGTGGAGGGCCCGTAGCGCTCGTCGAGCTTCGTCCCGGGCGGCGGGGTGAAGACCACCTCGAGCTCGACCTCGCCGGAACCGATCTCGGTAGCGGGCCGCTTGACCTGCTGCGATCCGCCGTCGATCAGCTTGGCCGCGAGTCCGGGCGGGACCGGCCGCTCCAGCCGGTGCGCGGCGGAGGCGACCACGACGAGCTCCCCGTCGACAACGGCCGCGCCCGAGGGCTCGGACACGTGCGTGGCGAGCGTGGAGACCTCCTCGGTGGCGGGCTCGTAGCGGCGAACGGCGCCGTTGTAGGTGTCGCAGACGGCGATCGAGTCGTCCGGCAGCACCGCCACGCCCAAGGGGTGCTGCAGCAGCGCCTCGCCCGCGGGACCGTCGGCGTGACCGAAGTCGAACAGCCCGGTCCCCACCGCGGTGCGCACGGCGAATCCGTCCCCGTCCACCTCGACCCAGCGCAGCGCGGAGGTCTCGGAGTCGGCCAGCCACAGCCGCTCGCCCCCGGCGGCCAGCCCGGACGGTTGCGCGAAGAACGCGTCCTCGGCGGCCCCGTCCCGGAGCCCCTCGACGGTCGTTCCCGCGAAGCGCCGGACCCGCCCGGCGATCGGGTCGAACAGGCCGAGCGTGTGGTTCCCGGCCATCGCGATCACCACGCCACCGGCGGGCTCCCACCAGGCGACGTCCCAGGGGCTGGTCAGCGGGGTTTCGGCGGCAACCCCGGCGTCCTCGCCGTCGCGCCATTGCTGACCGGTCCCGGCCAGCGTGCTGACCCGGCCGTCGGAGAGCCGCAGGCCGCGCAGCAGGTGGTTGACGGTGTCGGCGACCACGACGTCGTAGCCGACCCGCTCGGCGACCTCGGCGGGCAGCCGGGTCAGTCCGGCCGGTTCGGAGAACTCCGGCTCGGTGCCGTCGGTCCACCCGCGCGAACCGCTCCCGATGCGGCGCAGGACGGTCTCGCCGTCGGCGGCGAACTCCACCAGCGAGTGGTTCGCCGAGTCCGACACCAGCAGGTTCCCGTCCTCCAGGGCCAGCACCTTGCCGGGGAAGCGAAGCGTGGTCTCCGAGGCGGGCGGCGGCACGTACGGCCCGTCGCCGCGGTGCAGGGTTCCCCTGGCCTCGTGCTCGGCGATCACCTCGGTGATGACGCTGCGCAGCGCCTCGACGTGCCCCTCACCGGCGGCGACGTGCACGACGTAGCCCTCGGGGTCGACCACCGCGAGCGTCGGCCAGGCCTTGACCGCGTAGTTCTGCCAGCTGCTCAGCTCCGGGTCGTCGAGCACCGGGTGGTGCACCTCGTAGCGCTCCACGGCTGCGGCGAGCGCGTCCGGGTCGGCCTCGTGCTCGAACTTCGGCGAGTGCACGCCGACGGTGACCAGCACGTCGGAGAACTCGTCCTCCAACGGCCGCAGCTCGTCGATCACGTGCAGGCAGTTGATGCAGCAGAAGGTCCAGAAATCCAGGACGACGACCTTGCCCCGGAGATCGGCGAGCTGCAGCTCCTTGCCACCGGTGTTCAACCACTGCCGTCCGGCCAGCTCGGGTGCGCGAACCCTGGCGCGACGCTTCTGCTCAGCACTCACATGAGCAGTCAACAACACCGCACGCACGACTGTTCCCCGGGGACGCGCCCGGGAGGCCAACCTCACGCGACCCACGCGGCCGTCTCGCGCGCAGCTCCCCACCGCCGGTACTCGAGGTGGTCAACGACCTGACAGTTTTGCCTAAAACTGTGAGTCCCCTGCCGCCGGCATCGCTCAGCTGGCGGCGATGGCCTTGATCACCGCGTCCTGGAAGGCCGCCAGGTCGTCCGGGTTGCGGCTGGTCACCAGGTTGTCGTCGACGACCACCTGCTGGTCGGTGACCTCGCCGCCCGCGTTGCGGATGTCGGTGCGGATGCTCGGGTACGACGTCAGCTGCCGCCCCTTCACCACGTCGGCCTCGACCAGCGTCCACGGGCCGTGGCAGATCGCGCCGACGGGCTTGCCCCCGGTGACGAAGTCGCGGACGAACGACACGGCCGTGCCGTCGCGTCGCAGCTGATCGGGGTTGATGGTGCCGCCGGGCAGCACGAGGGCGTCGTAGTCGCTCACCGAGACCTGGGATACCTCGCGATCCACCGGGAAGCTGTCGCCCTTGTCGATGTCGCCGTTCATCGCCTGGATCTCACCGGCCTGCAAGGAAACGACCTCGGCCTGGCCGCCGGCCTGCTCGATGGCCTTGCGCGGGCTCTCCAGCTCGACCTGCTCCACACCGTTGGTGGCCAGGATCGCGACCTTGCGACCGTTGAGCTCGTCAGCCATGTCCAACCTCCTTCAGGGGTAGCCGGTAGTTCGAATACCCACGCAAGAGGACACCTCAAACCGAGGTGATCAGCCACCACAACTCGCGCCCGAGAGAATCGCCAAGACTCGCTGGCGGAGCGTTCGATACTCGCCGTCGAGTCGGTGAACACCGGTCGGCCGGGCGACGGGTTCGCCAGGTCCGACGAGCTCATCTAGGGCAAATTGCTCGCGCGTGAGGTCGAGTTCCAAGCCATCGCCCAGGCGATTCCACCAGTGGTGGTCGGACAGCCGACCGTCGCGGTGAACGTCGCCGCACATCAGGTCACCGCCGAAGAAGTCGTGCAGCACCAGGGCCGTCGTGCCGCATTGACCGCCGGCCGGGTTGTCGGATCGCCAATCCGCGACGTCCTCGGGCGCGCAGGTATCCGACCCCCAGGAGGACCGGAGCGCTCGTTCCACCTCGACCAGAGACCAGAGAATCATGCGAGCAGCATGCCGGGCACCACCGACGTTCCCGGCGCTTGCGGAGACCGGGAAGGGGGACACAGGCCCCGGAAATTGAAAAGCCCCGCGATGCTGCCAGGTCGGGGGTCCGACAGCACCGCGGGGTCATCCTGGATATCGATGCCCACCCTGCGTTCGTTACACAGATTGGGAGGTGTGCCTTAGGTCACATATATTCACTCGTAACGGCAATGGTTTTGCACTTTTCGTGTCGATTTTGGTCCGCAACTCGCGCCGTATTCAGCTGTATAAATCCAGAGCTATACGGCGGTAGAGAGTCCGATCGGACGCTAGTCCTGAGTGAGCAGGTAGCGGCCGAAGTGCGGGACCGTGAAGGCGATCTGCCCGCGCTCGCCGGAGTAGACGAGCCCCTTCTTGATCAGCGCGTCGCGCGCGGGCGACAGCGAGGACGCGCGGCGCTCGAGGTACTCCGCGATGCGCGCCGTCGGCGCCGGTTCGTCGCGGCCTTCGACGAGTTCGGCCATCGCGCGCAGGTACTCGCGCTCGGCGGGCGTGGCGCGTTCGTAGCGGGAACCGAAGAAACCGACCGCGAGCTCCTGCTCGGCCTCCGGAGCGGCCAGGCGGACGTCTTCCTCCGCGATCTCCGAGCGCACGGCCGCGTCCCAGGCGGCCTTGCCGTAGGCCTGCACGAAGTAGGGGTAGCCGCCGGAGACGGAGAACAGCGTGTCCAGCGCCTCCGAGGTGATGCCCGCGTCCTCGCGCTCGATCGGGGTGACCACCGCGTGATCGGCGTCCGAGCGATCCAGGCGATCGATGCGCACGTAGCGGAACAGCCGCTCGGAGTACGACTTGCTCGCCGACAGCACCGCAGGCACGTGCGGCAGCCCGGCCCCGACGACCACCAGCGGAGCACCGGACTGCGAGAGCTCGTGGCAGGCCGCGCACAACGCGGAGACGTCCGCGGGCTGCACGTCCTGCATCTCGTCGATGAGCAGCGCGATGCCGGTGCCCACGTCCGCGGCCAGCTCGGCGACCTCGGTGAACAGCTCGACCAGGTCGATCTCCATGTCCCCGGAGTCCGCGCGCCCCTGCGCGGCGGGGACGTCGATGCCCGGCTGCCAGCGGTCGCGCAGCTTGGCGTCCTGCGGGTTGGCCTTGAGCGCGAAGGCCTTCAGCACCGAGAGCACTTCCTCGACCCGGTCCGGGGCGCGGTGCTTGACCGCCAGGTCCCGGATCGCCCGGTGCAGCGCCGCCGACAGCGGGCGCCGCAGCCCCGCATCGGGCCGAGCTTCCACCTTGCCCGCGCCCCAACCGCGGCGAACCGCCATCGAGCGGAGTTCGCCGAGCAGCACGGTCTTGCCGACACCGCGCAGCCCGGTCAGGACCAGACTGCGCTCCGGACGACCGCGCGCGACGCGTTCCAGCACGATCTCGAAGGCATCGACCTCCTTGTCCCGACCGGCCATCTCGGGCGGGCGCTGACCGGCACCGGGCGCGAAGGGGTTGCGGACGGGGTCCATAGCTCTGGGACTGTATCGACTTCTCTAGCCCTGAACCGATACTTCGCCAGAAACCCGAATCCCGCGTGTCACCGATCGGGTCGTATTTGGATTTCTATCAATATCCCTAGAAAACCGAATACAGCCCGAGGGAATCATCGGCTCGCCGTGGCACGCCCGAACGCGCAAGTGCGCTGACCACTGGTCTCGACGCCGAACGGAAAACATTCCCGCCATGAACCGGAACCGAGCCCTCCTCGTGCTGCCGTTCGCGCTGTGGCTCGTCGTCGCGTTCACCCTGCCCGGCGTGGCATGGCTCGTCGGAAGCTGGATGACGTTCGTGACGCTGATCGCGACGATCGCGTTGGCCCGGCAGCGCAAGTCGGTGCGTCCCACCACGTGGATCGGACTCGGGTTCGGTTTCGCCCTGCTGGTCACCGCGCTGCTCCTCGGCCCGCAGCCCGCCGGACGGGTGGCGCTCGCTGCGGGTGTGCTCGTCACGTGGACCTCGGCGGTGCGGACCGACCAGCACTTCTACCGAGCGCACCACGAACTCGACCACCGGCTGCCGCGCAGCGACCTCCGGGGCGTGTTCAACCGGGGAGTCGCGGGACCGACCGCATCCCGTCGGTCCCGCGACGATGACGAGCGAGGGAACCTTCCTGTCGCTCCACACATGAAGAAGGGAACCTTCCTGCCGCTGAAGTGACAGGAAGGTTCCCTCGCTCGCTTCTCGGCCCCGCGGGGGCTCGGGTCAGCGCTCGATGATCGCTGTGAGGCCCTGGCCGCCCGCGGCGCAGACGGAGACCAGGCCGCGGCCGGAGCCCTTCTCCGACAGGAGCTTGGCCAGGGTGGCCACGATGCGGCCGCCGGTGGCGGCGAACGGGTGGCCCGCGGCCAGCGAGGAGCCGTTGACGTTGAGCTTGGCCGGGTCGATCTCGCCCAGCGGCTTGTCGCGACCCAGGCGGTTCTTGCAGAACTCCGGGTCCTGCCAGGCCTTCAGCGTGGCCAGCACCTGCGAGGCGAACGCCTCGTGCACCTCGTAGTAGTCGAAGTCGCCGAGGTCGAGGCCGTTGCGGTCCAGCAGCTTCGGCACCGCGTAGGCCGGGGCCATCAGCAGGCCCTCGTCACCGCTGACGTGGTCGACGGCGGCCGGTGCCGCGTCGGTCAAGTAGCCCAGCACCGGCAGGTTGTTGGCCTCGGCCCATTCCTCGCTGGCCAGCAGCACGGTGGAGGCGCCGTCGGTCAGCGGGGTGGAGTTGCCCGCGGTCATGGTGGCGCCCTCGCCCGCGCCGAAGACCGGCTTGAGCTTGCCGAGCTTGTCGACCGAGCTGTCCGGGCGCAGGTTCTGGTCCTTGGACACGCCCAGGAACGAGGTCAGCAGGTCGTCGAAGAAGCCGCGGTCGTAGGCGGCGCCGAGCCTGCGGTGGCTGCGGGCGGCCAGCTCGTCCTGCTCCTCGCGGGAGATTCCCCAGGCCAGCGCGGTCTTCGCGGCGTGCTCGCCCATCGAGAGGCCGGTGCGCGGCTCGGAGTTCTGCGGGATCTCCGGCACCACGTGGCTCGGGCGCAGGCCGCCGAGGGCCTTGATCCGGGCGCCGGTGGACTTCGCGTGGTTGGCGTTGAGCAGCACCCTGCGCAGGTCGTCGTTCACGGCGATCGGGGCGTCGCTGGCGGAGTCGACGCCGCCGGCCACGCCGACCTCCAGCTGGCCCAGCGCGATCTTGTTGGCCACCGAGACCACGGCCTCGAGGCCGGTGGCGCAGGCCATCTGCACGTCGTGGGCGGGAGTGCGCGGGTCGAGCTTGGAGCCCAGCACGGTCTCGCGCGCGAGGTTGAAGTCGCGGCTGTGCTTGAGCACCGCGCCGGCGACGAACTCGTCGATAGTCTTGCCGGACAGGCCGAAGCGGGCAACCAGCCCGTCCAGCGCTGCGGTGAGCATGTCCTGGTTGGAGGCGCTGGCGAACGGACCGCCGGATCGCGCGAACGGGATCCGGTTGCCGCCGAGGATCGCGACTCGCCGAACGGTGGCCATGTTGACTCCCTCGTTGCTGCTTCGTTCCTGGCCAATCTAACCTACCCGCGGGTAAGTTAGCCGTCGAGCGGCAGCCTGACTTTCGTCCACCAACCACATTGACCGTCGCGGGAGCGCCCCATGACCGACCGATACCAGCAGTTCACCCAGTCCTCGCTCGGGCGGCAGCTGACCAAGCGGCTCGGATTGCCGCAGCCGACGCCGCTGCGCCGCTACCAGCCGGGTGAGCCGCTGCTCACCGGGCCGGTGCTCATCGGCGGCAACGGCAAGCTCTGCGACGCCATCGGCAACACGCTGCGCGAGATCGGCGCCGCGGCGCACAAGGACCCGGCCACCGGCGAGCGCTACGCCGCGCTGGTCTTCGACGCCACCGGTATCGAGAACAGCGAGCAGCTGCGCTCCCTCTACGACTTCTTCTCCGCCTCGATCAAGCAGGTCGACCGCTGCGGCCGGGTGATCGTGCTTGGCACCCAGCCCGAATCGCTGAGCGACCCGCGCGCGGCCACCGCGCAGCGCGCCCTGGAGGGCTTCACCCGCACCGCGGGCAAGGAGCTCAAGCGCGGCGCCACCTCCCAGCTGGTCTACGTCGCCGACGGCGGCGAGGGCGCGCTGGGCTCGACGCTGCGGTTCCTGCTCTCGGGCAAGTCCGCCTACGTTTCCGGGCAGGTCATCCGCATCGGCGCGGCCAAGGTCCCGGCGACCGACTGGGAGAAGCCGCTGGCGGACAAGGTCGCGCTGGTCACCGGCGCCTCCCGGGGCATCGGCGCCTCGATCGCCGAGACGCTGGCGCGCGACGGCGCGCACGTGGTCTGCCTGGACGTGCCCGCGCAGGGCGGCGAACTCGCCGAGGTCGCCAACAGGGTCGGCGGATCCACCCTGCAGCTCGACATCACCGCCGAGGACGCGCCCGCCAAGCTCGCCGAGCACTTCGACGAGCGGCACGGCGGCCTGGACATCGTGGTGCACAACGCGGGCATCACCCGGGACAAGACCATCGGCCGGATGACCGCCGCGCAGTGGGAGTCCGTGATCGCGGTCAACCTGAGCTCGCAGGAGCGCATCAACGCCAAGCTGCTCGGCGAGGGCTCGCCGCTGAACGAGGGCGGCCGGATCGTCTGCGTGTCCTCGATGAGCGGCATCGCGGGCAACGTCGGCCAGGGCAACTACGCCACCTCGAAGGCGGGCGTGATCGGTCACGTGCAGTCGCACGCGCCGCTGGCCGCCGAGAAGGGCGCCACCATCAACGCGGTCGCGCCCGGCTTCATCGAGACCAAGATGACCGCGACCATCCCGCTGTTCGTGCGCGAGGCCGGCAGGCGGATGAACAGCATGTCGCAGGGCGGCCTTCCGGTCGACGTCGCCGAGACCATCGCCTGGTACGCCAACCCGGCGTCCTCCGGGGTCAACGGCAACGTCGTCCGCGTGTGCGGCCAGAGCCTGCTCGGCGCCTGAGGAGACGTTTCAGCGCGGGGGTTTGCGTGGCGGTGCGGGTGGTGGAACCTGCCGCGCCGCGTGGCTGAGTCCCGCACCGCGTGCGGCTACCACCGCATACCGCGAGGACCCTAAGAACCCGTCTGCTCGGTGTTGCGGGCGGCGAACGACCCGCCGCCCGACCGCGGAACCGCCCGACCCGCGAGTCGCGAGCCGCCGGGCCGGGCAGCGGGTCCACCGCTCGCGCCGGATCAACGACAGGCACTCAGAGGAGGCCGCAATGCCGGAACTGACCACCGCGCCGAAGCTCGGCGCGCTCTACTTCAAGGCGGCCGCGACCGGCCCGACCCGACGGGGCGAGACGCTGCCGGACACCGAGTACGTGCGGCACGGGATCACCATCGACCGCGCCGAACTGGCCGAGTACAACCGGGTCTGCGGTTTCGGGCTGCGCGACGAGCTGCCCATCACCTACCCGCACGTGCTGTCCTTCCCGCTGTCGGTGCAGCTGATGACCGACCGCGAGTTCCCGTTCGCGCTGGTCGGGCTGGTGCACGTGCGAAACCGGATCCGGCAGCACCGGCCGGTCCTGGTCACCGACGAGCTGAGCCAGCGGGTCCGGGTCGCCGACCTGCGGCCACACCCCAAAGGGCTGCAGTTCGACGTGGTCACCGAGACCAGCGTCGGCGACCAGGTGGTGTGGGAGGAGATCTCCACCTACCTGCGCCGCGGCAAGTCGAACCCGGACGCGCCGCAGGGCGAGCGCCGCGAGATCGAACCGGGCGCGCCGTCCGGCACCTGGCGGGTGCCCGGTGACATCGGGCGCGCGTACGCGAGCGTCTCGGGCGATCAGAACCCCATCCACCTGCACCCGCTGACCGCCAAGGCGCTGGGTTTCCCGCGCGCCATCGCGCACGGCATGTGGTCCAAGGCCCGCTGCCTGGCGGCGCTGGAGGGCCGGCTGCCGGACGCCTGCACGGTCGAGGTCGACTTCGCCAAGCCGCTGCTGCTGCCGTCCAAGGTCGACTTCACGATGCGGCCCAACGGCGATGGCTGGGACTTCGCCCTGCACTCCCGTTCCGGAAAGCCCCACCTCACCGGAACCGCGGGCTGACCCTCGGTCGCGCCCGGAACCGCTCGGCGATCTCCGCGCGGTTCCGGGCACGGCCGCCCGCCGGGCTCAGGGGTCGTTCGAGTACGCGGCGGCAGCCGCGTGCGGTGCGGGGCTCAGCCCGCACCGCCACGCCAACCCCGCACCGAAGCATCTCCTCAGGCCTCGCCCTGCGGGTGCCAGGTCTTTCCCTCCACGAGCTCGCCGAAGCCGAGCCAGAGCAGGTTCATCAGGCGTCGGGCCATGCCCTCGGCGGTGTGCTCGGGGTGCTGGAACCACCACTCGACCAGCGCCTCGCCCGCGCCGACCAGCGCGGCCGCGAAGGGTTCGGTCTGCTCCGGCTGCATCGGCTGCTTCTGGTCTTCGGTCGCCTGGGCCAGCAGCGCGGTGATCAGTTCGGTGGCGCGGTCCCGCCACTCGGTGAGCTCGACGACCTGGGGTTCGCCGGAGACGTCGCCCTGCCGGTGCAGCAGCCGCCAGCCGTCCTTGTTGCAGCGCACGTACTCGAAGAACAGCTGAAGCCGGTTCCACAGCTGATCGGCCGGAGTCAGGCCCGACTCGACCTCGACGCCGATGGCCTCCACCAGACGAGCCGCTTCCCGCCGCACGCACGCGATGAACAGCTCGTCCTTGGCGCCGAGGTAGGCGTACAGCATCGGCTTGGAGATGCTGGCCGTCTCGGCGATCTCGTCCATCGAAGCGTTGTAGTAACCGTGCTTGGCGAACACCTCGACCGCGGCGTCCAGGATCTGGCGTTCCCGGACCTCTCTCGGCAACCTCCTGGAACGGGGGCGTTCGTCTTCCCGCTGATCGACCATCTCACCTCTTACGCACTGGAAAATCTCGATCAGGTTAGTCGAGTGCCCCGTCGAACCGCGATTGCTTGCCCGCCAACCTACTCCTACGTAGACTTACTCTTCAGTAGTTAGGGTCCTCGCGGGACCGCAACTCCCACCGCTGCCGGTTCTGACGCGTCGTGCGGCGAGGACAGCCGCGACGCCGCGCAGGACGGGCTGCTCGAGGAGCGGATCCCGCAGCCGCACGACGCGTCAGGTTCCGCCACCGGCACCGCCACGCGAGCCCCACACCGAGATATCTCCTAACTGGAGGTGGCAGCGTTGCCTCGGCCTCAGGACGACCCCATCACAGCGCTCGGCGAGACGGACCCGAAACGGCTCGGCCGCGATGAGTTCGTGACGCTGCTGGAAGCCGCCTCCGCACCCGATGGCGACGGGACCGGCCTCTCCGCGCTGCCCCCGGAGCAGTTCGCGCGGATCGTCTCACGGGCGACCAGCGAGCAGCTCAAGGCCGTGCTCGGGCGGCCCGAGCTGCGCGAGAAGATCCTCGAGGAGGTCTTCCGGCGGATGCGCGAGCACTACACCGGCGGCGAGGCCGCCGGAACGGTGCGCTGGCGCGTCGACACCGGGGACGACCTGCTGCGCTGGGAGTGCGAGCTCGCCGGCGGCGAGTGCACCGTCTCGAAGGGCTCGACCGCGGGCGAGCCGCGCACGACGTTGACAATGCCACCGCTGGAGTTCATCAAGCTGGCCGCCGGCAACACCTCGCCCGGGAAGCTGCTGATGACCGGCAGGCTCAAGGTCTCCGGCGATCTCACCTTCGCCGCCGCGCTGCCGAAGCTGTTCCGCATCCCGCAACCCTGACGTCAGCTCGAGCCCGCCGTATCCGCCCCCCAACGGTGGACCTCCTGCTGATGATGGTCGGCCCGTCTCCCACCTCGGGACGGGCCGACCACCCCCGCTCGGGTTACATGCGCGTGAGCGGAGGGTTAAGGGCGCTCGTGTCGTATGACACCGTGCGGAATTGCACATTTCAATCGCGTGTTCAACCCTTTGGCAGGCAGGATCACTCCGGCCAACTGGCCGTTCGGGAGGGGCGGGTGCAGCATGCGCGTGGGCAAGGTGTACCAATCCCTAGGCCGAATGGATGAATGACTGGCGTTGTCGCGTCATGCGGAGCGACAGTGTTCGTCCCACCGGCGAGCGCGGGCGCAAGGAGCCCGCAGTTCGTCGGCAGAGCTCTGCGGGGAGAGCTCGAAGCTCGACCAACGCTTCGAAGAGAACGGGAGGGCGAAGCGGTGAAGAAGTTGAACCCTGAGGCAGAGACACCGATCTTCCAGGAGTTGAACAAGGAGCTCGGCGATCTGCCGGAGATCGACATCCACGACTTCGACCAGCACGCGTTCGAGTTTCTCCGCGAGTACGACGAGCAGAAGTCCGAGCAGGACACCACGGCGACGGCCGAAGCCGAGGAGTCAGCGGACGAGGAGACCGGCGAACCGGTCGCCGCGGCCGCGGGCAGCGGTTCGGGTGGCTCTCGTCGCGGCGGGCGCCGCCGCAAGGGGAGCTGACGCGGCCGCACCGAACGCGGCCGCTGCGTGAGCGGCCCCACCAGACCACCGGCGCGAGACGCCGGGATGCAGGTGTCGGATCTTCGAGAGCTGGCGCGAACGACGCTTGAGAAGACGAGACGCGGCGAACGGCCCGTTTACCTCCGGGGGGATGGTGAACGGGCCGTTCGTCGTGTCGGTCCGCTGTCGGTGGCCGATGTCATCCTCCGGCCATGGCTGACTGGCAGGAATTCGCCGCGCAGGCACCCGAGCTCGCCACGACCGTCCGCGGCCGACTGGAGGCCGCGCGGCATCACGTGCTGGCCACCCTGCGGGCCGACGGCGCACCGCGGGTCAGCGGCACCGAGGTGGCCTGGCACCGCGAGCAGTTGACCATCGGCTCGATGCCCGCCGCGCGCAAGGCCCGCGACCTGCAGCGGGACTCCCGCTTCGCACTGCACTGCAACCCCGGCGACGGGTCCATGACCGGTGCGGACGCCGACGTGAAGCTCAGCGGCGCGGCGATCGAGGTGACCGGCGACGAGCACGCCGCCCGGCTGGCCGAGGTGCAGCCACCGGACGCCGCCGCGCACCTGTTCCGGCTGGACCTGACCGAGGTCGTCAGCACGGCGGTCGCCGACGACCAGACGCATCTGGTGATCACCCTGTGGACCCCGGCCGACGGGCTGCGCACGTTCCGGCGGACATGACGAGGGCCTCTCCCGGAGCGGAAGAGGCCCTCGACGCGGTGCTCAGCGGGTGAGCGCTCAGTAGGTGATCGCCATGCTGGGGTCGGCCAGCATGGCGCCGACATCGGCGAGGAACTGCGAGCCCTGCTGCCCGTCGACCACCCGGTGATCGAAGCTCAGCGCCAGCTGGCAGACCTTGCGCGGCACGACCTGCCCGTCAACCACCCACGGCATGTCCCGGATCGCGCCGAACGCCAGGATCGCCGACTCACCGGGATTGATGATCGGGGTTCCGGTGTCCACGCCGAACACGCCGACGTTGGTGATCGTGATCGTGCCGCCGACCATGTCCGCAGGGGCGGTCTTGCCCTCCCTGGCCGTTTCGGTCAGCCGCTCCAGCGACTCGGCCAGCTCGCGCAGTGACATGCCGTCGGCGTCGCGGACCTTGGGCACCACCAGGCCGCGCGGCGTGGCGGCCGCGATGCCCAGGTGGATGTAGTCCTTGTAGACGATCTCGCCGGCTTCCTCGTCCCACGTCGCGTTGACGTCCGGAGTCCGGCGGGCGGCCAGGCACAGCGCCTTCGCCGCGAACGCCAGCGGCGTGACCTTCACGTCGCTGAACCTCGGATCCGACTTGAGCTTCGCGCGCAGCTCCATCATCGGCGTGACGTCGACGGTGAGGAACTCGGTGACGTGCGGTGCGCTGAACGCGCTGTCCACCATCGCCTGCGCCGTCGCCTTGCGGACGCCCTTGACCGGCACCCGCCGCTCGCGTTCGCCGCTGCGCACCGGGGCGGCCGGAGCGGCCGTGCCCTCGGCCGCCGCCCGGACGTCCTCGCGGGTGATCACGCCACCGGACCCGGATCCGGCCAGCGAGCGCAGGTCGACACCGAGATCCTTGGCCAGCTTGCGCACCGGTGGCTTGGCCAGCGGGACGTAGCCGCCCTCCTCGGTCTTCGGCGTGGCCGCGACCGGCTCCGGCTGGACCGGCTCCGGCTCGGGGCGCGGTTCGGCGGCGGCCGGAGTCTGCGCCGCGGGCGCGGTCTTGTCCTTGCGCGGCCTGCGCTTGGCCGAGGACGTCCGCGGGCCGTAGCCGACCAGGGTCGCGACCCGGCCGTTGGACTCCTCGCCGATCTTCCCGGAACCGCTCTCGCCCGACCCGCTCTCGGCGGGCTGGGCCTCGGGTTCCGGCTCGGGCTCGGCGCCCGCCATGTCGATGGTGATGATCGGTGCGCCCACGTCGACCGTCTGACCGGGCTCGGCCAGCAGCTCGCGGACGGTGCCCGCCCACGGGCAGGGCAGCTCGACCGAGGCCTTGGCGGTCTCGATCTCGACGATCGTCTGGTTGACGGTGACGTTCTCACCGGGCTGGACCTTCCAGCCCACGATCTCCGCTTCGGTCAGCCCTTCGCCGACGTCGGGCAGCGGGAATTGCTTGACTGCCATGAAAGCCCCCTCAGTACGCCAGCGAACGGTCGACCACGTCCAACACCCGGTCGAGGTCGGGCAGGAAGCTCTCCTCCAACTTCGACGGCGGGTAGGGCGTGTCGTACCCGGTCGCGCGCAGTACCGGGGCCTCCAGCGAGTAGAAGCACTCCTGCTGCACCCGGGCGGCGATCTCGGAGGTCACCGACGACTCGGCGGCCGCCTCGCTGACCAGCACCAGCCGACCGGTGCGCCGCACCGACTCGTACACCGGCTGCAGGTCCAGCGGGGAGAGCGCGCGCAGGTCCACGACCTCGAGCTCCTGGCCGTCCTCGGCCGCCGCGGTGGCGGCGTCGAGGCAGGTGCGCACCATCGGGCCGTAGGCCGCGACGGTCACCGCGTTGCCGGGCCGCACCACGCGGGAGCGCAGCAGCGGCATCGGTTCGACGGAGGTGTCCAGCTCGGACTTCTCGTAGTAGCGGCGCTTCGGTTCGAAGAACAGCACCGGATCGTCCGACTCGATGGCCTGCTGCAGCATCCAGTAGGCGTCCACCGGATTCGAGCAGGACACGACCTTGAGCCCGGCGACGTGCGCGAAAAGCGACTCCGGGGACTCCGAGTGGTGCTCCACGGCGCCGATGCCGCCGCCGAAGGGCACGCGGATGACGATCGGCATCTTGACCTTGCCCTGGCTGCGGTAGTGCAGCTTGGACAGCTGGGACACGATCTGGTCGAAACCGGGGAAGATGAAGCCGTCGAACTGGATCTCGCACACCGGGCGGTAGCCGCGGATGGCCAGGCCGATCGCGGCACCGATGATCCCGGACTCGGCCAGCGGCGTGTCGAGCACCCGGTGCTCGCCGAAGTCCTTCTGCAGTCCGTCGGTGATCCGGAAGACGCCGCCGAGCTTGCCGACGTCCTCACCCATCATCAGCACCTTCGGGTCGCGCTCCATCGAAGCGCGCAATCCCATGTTCAGCGCCTTGGCCATCGTGACGGTCTGGGTTCCCGACGGGGTGGTCGGGCGTTCGAGCGCGGGCGCGGCCATCAGCTGACACCTCCTGCCACCGCTTCGTCGTCGGCGAATCCGTCCAGGTAGCGCAGGTGATCCTCGCGCTGCGCGACCAGCTGGGGGCTCTCCTCGGCGTAGACCTCGGAGAAGATCCGCTCCGGTGGTGGATCGGGCATGTTGAAGCAGAACTCGCGGAACCGCTCGGCGAGCTCGTCGGCCTCGCCATCGATCTTGTCGAAGAAGTCCTGGTCGGCCTCGTGCTCCCGGATCAGGTAGGCCTTGAGCCGCTCGATCGGGTCCTTGAGCTTCCAGGCCTCCTGCTCATCGGACATCCGATAGCGGGTCGGGTCATCGGAAGTGGTGTGGGCGTCCATCCGGTAGGTGAACGCCTCGATGAGCACCGGTCCGTTGCCGTGCCGGGCCTCGTCCATGGCCCAGCGGCTGACCGCGAGGCTGGCCAGCACGTCGTTGCCGTCCACGCGGATGCCGCGGAAGCCGTAGCCCTCGGCGCGCTGGTAGAGCGGCACCCGGGACTGGCGTTCCGGCGGCTCGGAGATCGCCCACTGGTTGTTCTGGCAGAAGAACACCACGGGCGCGTCGTAAACCGCCGACCAGACCATGGCCTCGTGCACGTCGCCCTGGCTGGTGGCTCCGTCGCCGAAGAAGGCCATCGTGGCCTCGCCGTCGTCATCGCCGACCTTGCCGTCGAAGCGCTGGCCCATGGCGTAGCCGGTGGCGTTCACGCACTGGTTGCCGATGACGATCGTGTACAGGTGGAACCCGGTCGCGATCGGGTCCCAGCCGCCGTGGTCGGTCCCCCGGAAGATGCCGAGGAGCTCGGTCGGATCGATGCCCCTGCACCAGGCGATGCCGTGCTCGCGGTAGCTGGGGAAGGCCATGTCCTGCGGCTGCAGCGCACGACCTGCGCCGATCTGGGCGGCTTCCTGGCCGAGCAGCGGCACCCAGATGCCCAGCTGGCCCTGGCGCTGCAACGCGTTGCCCTCGCGGTCGGCGCGGCGGACCAGGACCATGTCCCGGTAGAGGTCGCGCAGCTGGTCCGCGGAGATGTCGATGTCGAAGTCGGGATGATGGATCCGCTGACCTTCTGGGCTGAGGAGCTGAACCAGGTCAGCTCCACCTTCGCTCGTCGCGCGCAAACCGGCGATCACCTGCTCCCGTGTGGGTTTCGCTGCGGTAGCGGCAGGTGTCTCGGAAGGTGGGTCGCCGGATGGGGTCGCTCGCGTCCATTGCTCGGGGGACATAGGTGATCTCCTCTTGTCGCGCCGAACCGCTCGCTTGTGGCGATTGGCCCGGCTTGCCCCGCAGACCGAACGGTTGCGACCTGGTGGGTCACCCGGTCAGCCCAGCGAGGCGTTGGATCGCTCCCCGCCATCCTGGCATGAAACCCGTCACTTCCGTGAGTCCTGCCACACGGATTCGGATCGATCCAGTGCAGATCCATCCGCCTCCGTGTGACCACCGTAGATCGCCGGAGACGAGGGAGTATCCGCAGGTCATCGAAGTAATGGAAGTCCAACTGATGACTTCCGGACCTTCGCGGTACCGATATTGGGCCGGGTGGGGTGAAACTTCGCAAAAAAGTCCAGTCAAGAAGCCCTGCGCCGACTCGCCCGAACGTGTCGGGGCCGCCCCGCGACGACGCCCTGCGAATTTCAGGCGAACCGCCCTGAATCGGCCCCGCCCCGTCCGCTCCGGTGCCAGAATCCGGACATGAACCAGCTGAGCCTGCCCGAGGAGTTCGTCCTCCTGCTGCACCGGCCGGAGGGCTCCTACTACGCCAGCGACCACACCGGTGCCGCCGAGCTCGGGGAGCTGGTGCTCAACCGCCAGGTCGAGCTGACGAACAAGAAGGTGGCCCCGCTGGCGACCGCCCCGACCGGTCTCGCCTGGGCCGACGACGCGCTCGCCTGGCTGCACCGCAAGGGCAAGCCGGTGCAGGCGGCAACCTTCATCCAGAGCCGGACGAACGCGCGCCGCAGGCACGCGGATGCGCTGGTGGCACGCGGGCTGATGTACTGCGAGCAGAAGAAGTTCCTGTTCATCCCGTACCAGAAGTACTTCCCGGAGCTGTCCACCCGGAACCTGCTGGTCGGGCGGATCCGCGCGGCGGCGCGCAACGAAGTTCCCCTGGACGAGCGCCTGGCCCTGCTGTGCGCGCTGACCCAGGCCACCGGGCTCGCCCCCAAGCTCGGCCTGGACTCGGCCGAGCGCGCCCGGCTCAAGCAGATCAGCAAGGGCGAGCAGGTGGGCGAAGCGGTCAGCGACGTGATCGCGGCGACCATGACGGTGATCGTGGTGGCCGGCGCGGCGGCGGCCGCGGGCGGAGCGGCCGGGAGCTGACCCGTCCCCGCCCGGGGAAACGCCGGTTTCGATCGCCGGGGCCCACATCGCGGGACGGGCGGGCATAGGATCGCGGTCGTGGATCGAGCAGCAGTGACCAAGACCGTGGACCAGGCGTGGAACGACTCGGTGCTGCCGAGCCTGAGCGAACTGGTCAGGATTCCCGCCGTGTCGCCCGCCTTCGACGCCGACTGGGCGAACTCCGGGCACCTGGACGCCGTGATCGAGCACGTGCGGGCCTGGATCGACGACCGGGGCATCGAGGGCGCGAACGTCGAGGTCGTGCGACTGCCGGAGCGCACGCCGCTGCTGCTGGTGGACGTCCCCGGCAACGCGGGCGCCGAAGACGACGACACCGTGCTGCTCTACGGGCACCTGGACAAGCAACCGCCGGTGGGCGGCTGGTCCGAGGGCCTGGACGCGTGGACCCCGGTGATCCGCGGTGACAAGCTCTACGGCCGCGGTGCCGCCGACGACGGCTACTCCGGGTACGCGGCGGTTACCGCGATCGAGGCGGTTCGCGCGCACGGCGGTGCGCACCGGCGCTGCGTGGTCCTGCTGGAGACCGGCGAGGAGTCCGGCAGCCCCGACCTGCCCGCCTACCTGGAGCACCTCTCCGAGCGGCTCGGCCGGGTGTCGCTTGTGGTGTGCCTGGACTCCGGCGCCGGTGACTACGAGCGGATGTGGCTGACCAACTCGCTGCGCGGCATGGTCTCCGTGGAGGTCACCGTCAAGGTGCTGGACAGCGGCCTGCACTCGGGCATCGCCAGCGGGATCGTGCCCAGCTCGTTCCGGGTGATGCGCCAACTGCTGGACCGCATCGAGGACCCCGCGACCGGCGGAATCCTGCTGCCCGAGCTCAACGTGGACATCCCGGCCAACCGGATCGCCGAGGCCCGCGCCGCGGTCGAGGCCGTGCCGGGCATGGTGCGCGGCTCCGTCCCGTGGCCGGACGGGATGCGGCCGGTCAGCGAGGACGAGGTCGAGCTGGCGCTGAACAACTTCTGGCGCCCCACCCTGTCGGTGATCGGCGGCGAGGGCCTGCCGGAACCGGCCGACGCGGGCAACGTGCTGCGCCCGTCGACCACGCTGGTGCTGAGCTTCCGGCTGCCGCCGACGGCCGACCCGGAGGCCGCGCTGGCCGCGGTCGAGCGCGAGCTCACCGAGGACGTGCCCTACGGCGCGGAGGTGACCATCGGCTCCAGCGAGGCCGGTCTGGGCTGGAACGCCCCGGACGTGGCCCCGTGGCTGGAGACGGCCATGGACCAGGCGGGCGACGAGGTCTTCGGCGCGCAGTGGCGCACCATGGGCCTGGGCGGTTCGATCCCGTTCATGGGCCTGCTGCAGCGCGCCTACCCGGACGCCCAGTTCGTGGTCACCGGCGCCCTCGGACCGGACAGCAACGCCCACGTCCCGGACGAGTCCCTGGACCTGCCGTTCGCCGCCAAGATCACCTCGGCGATCGCCTACATCCTGGACGCGCACGCCCGGCGCTGATCAGGACTTCGGGATGAGCACCCACAGGACGAGGTAGACCACGAACTGCGGTCCGGGCAGCAGGCAGGACACCAGGAACAGGATGCGCATCGTCGTCGGCTTCATCCCGAAGCGGCGGGCCAGCCCCGCGCAGACCCCGGCGATAAGCGCTTCGTCGTGCGGACGGGTGAGTGAAGTGGAGCTGTAAGCAGTCATGTCTCCACCCTCGCCGACATCGGCCCGCGAAGCCTCAGGGCGAGCCCTGGTCCTTGCCCTGACCACACCGGTCGGGGAAGGACCGGCGAGGGCTAGCGGGCGGCGTGGGAACGCGCAACCAGGAGTCGACCGACTGCGAACGCGATCACCGCGACCGCAGCTACCGCGAACACCGCTGTGGTGAGGTTGACCTGCCAAGGAACCTGGTTCGCATCCATGGATCCATCGGGATAGACGCACTGAACGCTGTACTGGTACCCGAGGATTTCCGCATGAAGAAGCCGCGCGCCCGTACCCTGCCCGCAACTGTCTTCCGGATCCAAGAAAAAGCCGTACGAGCCAGCTACAAAAAAGCAGTCCAGGACACCCAGCAGGAGCCAAGCTGCCACCTCGAACGGCACCTTCGGCGAACCACGCGAAGAAAACAGCACCTGCTTGCGGATGAACGCGTGGGCGACTTTGACCAGCAAAAACATCGGAGTCAAAGTGAACGCCAAAAACGCGACCGAAAACAATGCCATATACCCGCCCGCCTTCCGGGCCAGTAATCGATATCAGCCCCCGCCAGAACGCACAGCTCACGCTATGTCTGAATCATCCCAAGTGCAAGGATATTCGTGTCTCCCCGGTGCATCGCTCCCCGGACGTCGAGTTGGCTGACCGAGACGCGGCGGGATCCCCCTTCCGCATTTCACGGACATCGGAGCGGTTCGGGCGAAATGGGCAGTGAAAATACGAGGATCGGCCGCGGCGCTTCGCGCTGCGACCGATCCTCGTCGTGCGGGCTGGGAGGGACCGCGACTCAGCAGGTGGGGTGGTAGGTCCTGGTGGCCAGGACCTTGTCGCCCGAGGTGACCTCGACCAGGACCTGCTTGTTGTTCGGGATCGAGGTCGAGGAGCTCACCAGACCTTCGGCGCCGACCGCGCCAGAGCCCTTGACCTCGCCGTTGACCTTGAACTGGTACTCGGTCATCGGCGCGTCCGGGCCAGCGGTGATGCGGTACCCGACCACCGGTGTGTGCGCCGCGTCCTGGAAGGCCTCCTGCAGTTCGGGGACCATCGCCACGGTCGAGCTCAGGTCCTGGCACTTCACCTCGCCGAGGTGGACCTGGACCGGTTGCGGGGCCGCGGTCGCGGGAACGGCCAGGGCCGTGGCGGCCGCTGCGGCGAGGACTGCAGCTGCGGTGGTTCGAAGCATTGCTCAGTACACCTCCGGTGGTGTGTGGTCAGCGCTTCGAAGCTAGAGGTGATGGCCGCCTTCGGACAGCTGGTTGGCCCCAACGTGCGACGCCCGGTAGTACGAAGTGATCCCGAGCGCCGTCGAGGAAGCCGCCGCAGGGATCGTCCACCGCGCCTGCCGGTCGCTCGCTGCGAGCCGAGAGCGAGACCCGGACCTTGTCCCGGACCGGGTTGAGGATCTCGTGGACGATCACCGCGCACAGCAGCACGACCATCAGGTCCCGCAGCACGACCGCGCCAAGGAACCAGCCCTCCGGAAGCCCCTTGTTGGCCGTGCCGAGGTAGTAGTACATCCGCGGGGCCCAGACCGCGGCGTCGACGAACATCCAGACCAGCAGCAGGCGCCAGCGGGGCACCGCCAGCACCGCCAGCGGAACGAGCCAGAGCGAGTACTGCGGGCTCCACACCTTGTTGGTCAGCAGGAACGCCGCGACCACCAGGAAGCACAGCTGGGCCAGGCGCGGCCTCGTCGCAGCCGCCAGCGCGAGCCAGCCGATGGCGGCGCAGGCCAGCAGGAACAGCAGCAGGCTGACCGCGTTGAGCAGCACCGGGATGCCGTCCGACCCGGCGTCGAAACCGGACCAGCCGGTGAAGTGCATCAGCACGTTGTAGATCGAATCCGGATCCGCCGGGCGCGAGCTGTTGAGCCGGAAGAACTCTCCCCAGCCGACCGGGAAGGCCAGCCATATCGGCAGGTTCACCGCCAGCCAGGCGACCGCGGCGCTGAGCACCGTTCGCGCGGCCTCCGGCAGCTTCCCGGCGCGCCAGGCCAGCACCAGCAGCGGACCGAGGAACAGCAGCGGGTAGAGCTTGGTGGCACCGCCCAGGCCGATCAGCGCCCCTGCCAGCACCGGTCTGCGCCGCGACCAGGCCAGCAGGCCGACCGTGCTAAGCGCGGTGGCCAGGGCGTCGAAATTGGTGTAGGCGTGCACGAACACGAGCGGGGACAGCGCGGCGATGGCCGCGTCCCAGACGCGCCGGCGGCACAGCGCCACCACCGCCCAGATGGTCACCAGCCACGCGCCCGCCAGCCACAGCGCGCTGATGTTGAAGTACAGCACCGTCAGCAGCCCGGTGGGCAGCACGCCGAACCCGGCCAGGGTGGCCCAGCCGTCGGCGGCACGGGCGTTGATCCACTGGAACAACCCGGTGAGCACCGGGTACTCCATGTACCGGACGTGCTCCTCGGGAGTGCCCTCGTTCTCCACCCAGCCGGTCTTGTACGGGAACGCGTCGTCCGGGGCGAGATCGCCCATGCCGTAGCGCGGGATGATGTCCGTGTAGCACATGGCGGTGTACTGCTTGCTGTCCCGCCAGTCCAGCTGCGTTCCGGACTCGGTCTCGTAGGTGGTCTGGCAGGGCGCCTTGAACAGCCACCCCGCCGCCAGCAGCAGCACCGCGAGCAGCAGCACCACGCGCAGCGGGGTGAAGAACCACTGCCGCCCGACCTGCGCGTGCCTGCCCATCGGCCCGCCGAGCACGCGGCTGAGCTGCCTGGCCGTCGACTCGGTCCACGTGGGAGCGACGCGGTCGGCGGGGCCCAGCGAATCGCGGTCCACCGGAGCCGAACTCACCTGTCGCGCGGCCGGTTCGCTCTCGGTCGAGGGATCAGTGGACACGCCCGGATGCTACTCGGCGGTGAGAAGTGAACGAGGCACCCGCCGGATCGGCGGGTGCCTCGTTCACTCGGATCGGTAGGTCCGGCTAGTTGCCCCAACCACCTTCGTCTTCCGGGTCACGTCCGAACTGGTCCGGCACGGACTCGGTGGAGGTCGGTTCCTCCTGCGACGACTCCTGATCGCACGGCGGCTGGAACAGGCCGCCGCAATCATCGCTGCCGTTGCCGTTCCCGTTGCCGGGCTGCGTGGACGAGGTCGGCGGTTCCTCCGAGGTCTCCGACGGCATCGTCTCCGAGGTCGGCGGCTCGCTGGATGTCGGCGGAGGCGGCGGCGGAGCCTTCTTGAACCGGCCGATCGGATCGGCCTTCTTGAACTGCTCGACCGGCTTGTCCTCGTGGTAGATCCGCATGAACTCCTGCCACGCGCTACCCGGGTACTTGGAGCCGTAGAAGCTGACGCCGCTGTTGTCCTCCAGCGCCGCCGGCATCTGTTTCTCGGTGCCCATCATCGCCACCGCGGCCGAGAGCTGCGGAGTCGAACCGATCATCCAGGCGTTCTGGTTCTTCTTGGTGTCCCGGAACTGGTGCGTACCGGTCTTGGACAGCACCGGCCGGTCCAGCCCGATCTTCGCGTGGTCCGCGACCTCCAGCATCGAGGAGAGCGTGTTGAAGGCCAGCTTGTTGGCCATGCTCGCCGACTCGTCGTAGAGGGTGGTCGGCTCCTCCTGCTGGTACCGGACGGTCTGCCCGTCCCTGCTGGTGGCGGAGTCCACGATGTGCGGCTCGAAGTGCTTGCCCTGGGCGGCCAAGGTGCCGTAGGCGCTGGCCATGTCGATCGGCTTGACCTTGTACATGCCCAGCGCGATACCGGAGTGCACCAGACCGTCCGGGCTCTGCAGCGACGGCCCGCCGCCGTAGTCACGCGGGATGCCTGCGTTGTAGGCGGCCTCGGCGATGTTGGGCGGGCCGAGCTGCGCGGCCATGTTGACGAACACGGTGTTGACCGACTTGGTCATGGCCTCGCGGAGACCGCAGCGCTGCGGGTCGTCGCACTCAACGCCGGGGGCGTTGGCGAACTCGGTACCGGCGATCTCCTGCGGGCTGCTGCCGTCGTAGGTCTCGCCGACGCCGCGTCCCTTGTGCAGTCCGGCGAGCGCGACGAACGGCTTGAACGAGGAACCCGGCTCCTGCGGTGCGTCGACCCAGTTGTAGCCACCGACCTGACCGTCGCCGTAGTAGGCCTTGACCTCGCCGCTGCCGGGTTCGACGGCGACCAGGGAGCTCTTGACGGTGTCCGGCAGGTTCTCCTTCTGCGTCTCGATCGCCTTGATCGCCGCGCCCTGCGCCTTCTTGTCCAGGGTGGTGCGCACGGTGTACCCGCCGCGCGAGAGGGTGCCCTGGTCGAGGCCCTGCTCGGAGAGCTCGTCGATCACCCGCATCTGGACCATGTACTGCTCGGGGGTCAGCCGGCTGTCCTTGCGCCACGCCTTGCTCGGGCGGGTCTCCGGAAGCGCCATCTGCTGCCGCTCGGCCTTGGAGACGTAGCCGTTGACCTCCATCTGGTCGGCGACGTACTCGAACCGATCGGTCGCCTGCTTCAGGTTCTCCCGCGGGTCGTTGTCCGTCGGGCGCTGCACCACGCCGGCCAGCAACGCCGCCTCGGAGGGATTGAGGTCCTTCGGCGCCTTGCCGAAGTAGGCCTCGGCCGCCTCGGTGATGCCGTTCGCCCCACGGCCGTAGTAGGCCGTGTTCAGGTACGACACCAGGATCTGGTCCTTGGGGCGGTCATTGGTGATCTTGAACGCCAGCACGATCTCCTTGACCTTGCGGACGTAGGCCGGGTCCTTCTGGTTCAGCTCCAGGTCCAGCTTGATGAACTGCTGGGTGATCGTGGAACCACCACCGACGCCGGAGCCGGTGAACATGAAGTACACCGAGCGCAAGATGCCGGTGAAGCTGAACCCGGGGTTGGAGTAGAAGTTCGCGTCCTCGGCCGCGATGGGCGCGTGGCGCATCGCCGGGGCGACCTCGTCGATGCTCTTGACGACCTCGCGAGCCTTCGAGTCGGCGATCGTCGCCATCGGGCTGCCGTCGGCGAACTCGATCGTCCACGGCTGCTTCATGTTGAGCAGCTTCTGCTCGTCCGGCGGCTGCCAGACGATGTAGCCGTAGATGAACACCACGACCGGGATGATCACCGCCGCTGCCGCGGCCAGGTAGCAACCCCGTCGGACCCGCCGCCACAACACGGCGCGCTTGGCTTGCTGGGCACTCATTTCGTCGTCCGGATCCTCGCTGAACTCGACGCCGCCCTGCGCCGCGCCGACGGTCTCCGAGGAGCCCGGGCCCGGCGGGACGTCCGACCCACCGTGGGGGTCCGCGTCGAGATCATCGTCGTAGTCGGCGTAGTAGTCGTAGCTTCCCTGATCTTGATGGGTGATCAGGTTCGGCTCGCGACCGGCTCCCCCCGCGGCGGCACCGGCGGCACCCGCAGCCGCCGCACCAGCGGCTCCGGCAGCGGCTCCGCCGGAACCGGAACCCTCGGCGGGGGTTTTCGGAATGTTCTGGGTCGGCTGTTCTCCGGGCGGCGTCGGCCCGCCCGGCGGACCCTGGCGCGCGGCGTCCGGCCCGGGCGGTGGCCCGGGACGTCCCGGCGGGCCCGGCGGCGGCGCTGCGGGCGGTTGGCCCGCCGGCGGATCGGGCTCGTCGTCACCGCTGAGCCTGCTGCTCAGCGAGGAACCCGACGACGAATCGTCGTCGAAGTCCGGTGTCCAGGCACCGGTCTGCTCCTCCGGTTCCTCCGGCCACTGCTCGGCACCCGGCTGCTGCCCGGGCGGCGGCCCCGGGCGCTGCGGGCGGCCGGGTGGCGGAGGCGGCGGGTTCTGCCCGCCCTCGCCCGGCCACGCTGGACCACCCCCGCCGGGGGGCGGGGGTGGCGGACCTGGCCGGTTCGGTGGTGGTTGTGGTGGCCGCCCCTGGCCACCGGGCGGCGGGCCCTGGGGCGGGGGTGGCGGAGTGGGACGACCCTCGGGGTTCTGCGGCCGGGAATGCCGACCCGGCTGGTCGTCTCGCTCGTCGTTCACGAGTTGGCCTCCAGTGGCGTCGGGGCGACGCCGGTGATGCGTTCACGTCGGGGTTGCGCCGCATCGGCGCGAGCGCTCGCGGGGACCACTGAGCGAGCTCACTCTGCTGCAGTCTTGCGCCGGGAAGGTCGATCGTTCAACCCACCGGTTCCCAGCACGTACGAAAGCACCAGGTGGTTCCAGTTACATGTGCGACATACCTCGACGATGTAGACGTTGAACTCCTCGTACTGGTTCGCCATCCGGTCGAGCTCTTCGGGCTTGCGCGCCTGTCCGGACGCGTTCTTGAGCTCGTCGCCGAACACCCAGGCAACGTTGGTCAGCGGTTCTCTCCGGCACACCGGACAGATCGTTTCGCTGGGCTCACCGTGGAACTTCGCCGCCTGCACCAGGTACGGGTCGGCGTCGCAGACCTCTGACACCCCGACGCGGCCAGCGTGCAACTGCGTCAGCAGCGCTCGGCGCTGCAACGCGTAGTCGACCACCTGCCGTTGGGTCCGCACGACCACAGGGTACGTGCTGGTTGGGACTCCTCCATGCGCCCGTTCAGGGCAGGCGTGCCTGGCCGGGGCCGCGAGCAGTGATGATGCCCACGCCTGCGAACCGCTGGACGTTATACCTCGATATATCGGCGCGATATAATCCGAACGGAGTTCCCCCGGGGGCTGCGGACAGACGAGTCCCCGCGCGGAGTTCCGGTGGTTTCCCAGAGAGCAACGTTGATCGGCAGCGGGACGCCGGCAGGAGGTGCACATGCTCGAACTCGCCGTGCTCGGGCTACTGCACGACTCCCCGATGCATGGCTACGAGCTGCGGAAACGGCTGAACGACTCGCTCGGCGTGTTTCGCGCGCTCTCCTGCGGATCTTTGTACCCGACGTTGCGCAGGCTGCTGCGCGCCGGGCTCATCGAAGAGGACGCCGGGGACGCCGCCGGTTGGGGGCGTCGCACGCGGCGGGTCTACCGGATCACCGAAGCGGGAGTGCAGCGGTTCACCGAACTGGTGGCGGACTGCGGCCCGCGGGCCAGCGACGACAACGCCTTCGGCGTGCACATGGTGTTCTTCTCGCGCACTCCGGCCGACGTCCGGCTGCGAATCCTGGAGGGGCGCAGGCGACGAATCGAGGAGCGCCGCGACGAGCTGCGCAGCGCGCTGAGCAGCGACACCGGCAGCCTCGACCGCTACACCCGCGAGCTGCACCGGCTCCGCCTGGACCACAGCGAACGCGAGGTTCGCTGGCTCGAAGAGATCATCGAAACCGAACGCGCCGAGCAGGCAGCTGCCTCGGCATCCGGCCGGCCGGAAGCCGGCGGGTGAGAAGTGCGAGGACACGACTGATGAGCAAGAAGGAGGCCCCTGCCATGGGCGAAGATCGTCCCGGCCACGCCGTACGAGTGGCGATCGTCGGCGTCGGGAACTGCGCTGCATCGCTGGTGCAGGGTGTGCACTACTACGCCGATACCGAGCCGGGAAGCAACGTCCCCGGCCTGATGCACGTCACCTTCGGCGACTACCACGTCAACGACGTGAAGTTCGTCGCCGCGTTCGACGTGGACGCCAAGAAGGTGGGCCGGGACCTCTCCGAGGCCATCGTCGCGAGCGAGAACAACACCATCAAGATCGCCGACGTCCCGCCGCTGGGCGTCACCGTGCAGCGCGGGCACACCCACGACGGTCTCGGCATGTTCTACCGGGAGACCATCGAGGAGTCCGACGAGCAGCCGGTCGACGTCGTGCAGGCGCTCAAGGACGCCGAGGTCGACGTGCTGGTCTCCTACCTGCCGGTGGGCTCCGAGGACGCCGACAAGTTCTACGCCCAGTGCGCCATCGACGCGGGCGTGGCCTTCGTCAACGCGCTGCCGGTGTTCATCGCCTCGGACCCGGAGTGGGCGCAGAAGTTCACCGACGCGGGCGTGCCGATCGTCGGCGACGACATCAAGTCGCAGGTCGGCGCCACCATCACGCACCGCGTGCTGGCCAAGCTCTTCGAGGACCGGGGCGTGCACCTGGACCGCACGATGCAGCTCAACGTCGGCGGCAACATGGACTTCCTGAACATGAAGGAGCTCGACCGGCTGGAGTCGAAGAAGACCTCCAAGACGCAGTCGGTGACCTCTCAGGTCGGCCGGGACATGGGCAAGAGCAACGTGCACATCGGCCCGTCGGACTACGTCCCCTGGCTGGACGACCGGAAGTGGGCCTACATCCGGCTGGAGGGGCGCGCCTTCGGCGACGTGCCGCTGAACCTGGAGTACAAGCTCGAGGTCTGGGACTCGCCGAACTCGGCGGGCATCATCATCGACTCGCTGCGCGCGGCCAAGATCGCCAAGGACCGCGGCATCGGCGGCCCGATCCTGTCGGCTTCGTCCTACTTCATGAAGTCCCCGCCGGAGCAGTACGCCGACTCCGCCGCCTACCAGGCGGTCGAGGACTTCATCGCGGGCAACGCCGAGCGCTGACCGGCGACGACCGCGAACAGCGCGAGGAAGGGGCACCCGCGAGGCTTCCGCGGGTGCCCCTTCGTTCGGCAGGGGTCGAATCCTTCCCCACGGTCACCTCCCTCCCTCAGCGTTGGAGCTGTTGCTCCGCGCGTGCCAGCACGGAGTGCACCGAGGCGTATCCGTCCGTGGTCACCCAGGACACCCGCAGGCCGGGGCGTTCGCGGCGGCGGCCGACGCGGACCGGCCAGCCCGCCACCTCGCGCGTCTGAGCGGCGATGCGCTCGCCGGTTCCGCTGGGGTGCTCGGCCACCACCGCGAACTCGTCGCCTCCGTAGCGGGCGACGGTGTGCTCGTCGGTCATCCCTTCGCGCATCCTGCTCGCCAGCGTGTTCAGCAGCTCGTCGCCGCGCTCGAAGCCGTGCCGCTTGTTGATCTCGGCGAGCTTGTGCACGTCGACGAGCACCAGCGTGGACAGCGTGCCGCGGCTGCGGGCCCTGGTCAGCGCCTGCTCCAGGCGGTCCAGCAGCAGGACCCGGCCGGGCAGTCCGGTCAGCGGATCCAGCAGGCCCCGGCTGTGCGGGACGTCGGTGTGCACCGGCTGCAGCAGGACCAGCACGCGGCTGCGGCCCTGCACGCGAACCGCGTGGTAGTCGGCCCAGACGCGGCTCTGCGACTGCCCGCCGCGGACGATGACCAGCGGAATGGACATCGGCGTGCCCGCCCGCAGCACCTGGCCGGCCAGGTCGGCCCAGTCCGGCATCCGAGCGCCGGTGTCATCGCGCACCTGCCAGCCGTCTGGCCGGTTCCCGGTCAGCAGATCCGACTTGGCCAACTGCATCAGATCGGCCGCGACATCGTTGGTGGCCAGTACCTGACCCCGCTCATCGGTCAACAGCATCCCGACGTTCAGCCCGCTGACCAGCTCATCCCACATCGGTGCCAGCTGGGCCGTTGCCACGTCAAGGACACTCATTGGGCCCTCCCCTCACCCGCCGAATGGAGCAGTCCGCTTGAGCCTCCCCTCGCCGCGGGGCCTCTTTCAAGAGTGAAGCCACCACCCGTAACGGTGGTATTTACGCAGTGCACATAACCGTGCGTCAGTTCTTCAACCTTCATTCACCCACGAGACGTGTCAGTGCGTTCGACTTGATCGTTCGGGCAGGTGAATCGAGGGACATATGGGGTGGATCCGACGACCGATGCCTCCGGCCTGGCCTCCCACCGCAGATCTCTACCCTGTTCGCAGGTGGCAGCGAGAGAATGGTGCAAGGAGATGCCCGTAAACGCGGACCGGGTTCCGCTCGCCGACCGGCTCCGCGAGCAGCGGACCTTCCTGGCGGCCGTCGCGGTCGCGGAGCTGATCGCGCTGGTCATGGTGTCCACGATCAACACGCACGACCACATCGACGGCGAGGTGTACCGGCTCGGCGCGCAAGCGCTGCTGCGGGGCGAGGACCTGTACCACAACCTGCCGGCCACCGAGTCCGGGCTGAACCTGCCGTTCATCTACCCGCCCTTCGCGGCGATGGTCTTCGCACCGCTGGCGCTGGTGCCCAAGACGATCTCCACCGCGGTGATCATGCTGGTCAGCCACGTCGCGCTGCTCGTCTCGCTGTACGTGGTGCTGCGCGAGTCGATGTTCCTGCGGGCCCACCGGGACAAGGTGCTGCTGGTCTCCGTCGGGCTGCTACCGCTGGTGACGATCAGCGAGCCGATCATGGAGACGCTCACCTACGCGCAGATCAACCTGGTGCTGATGGCGCTGGTGGTGGTCGACTGCCTGTGGCGGGTCAACGGCACCAAGAAGCTGCCCTACCCGCGCGGCCTGCTGATCGGGATCGCGGCCGGCATCAAGCTGACACCGCTGGTGTTCCTGCTGCTGCCGCTGCTGCGCCGGGACTTCCGCATGATCCTCACCGCGCTGCTGACCTTCCTCGGCACCGCGCTGCTGGGTGCGCTGGTGACCTTCGACAACGCGCGCCGGTTCTGGCTCGAGGAGATGTTCGCCAGCTCCAACGTGCAGTTCGGCCCGAAGTTCACCGGGGACGCCTCGGTCTACGCGGGCAACCAGTCGCTGCGCTCGCTGCTGACCAAGCTGCACGTGCCGCACCTGACGATCGTGTTCGCCGTGCTGGCGGCGCTGGTCCTGGTGATCGCCGTGCTGGGGATGCTGCACGCGATCAAGCAGCGGGACCTGCCGATGGCGGTGACCATCAATGCGGTGCTGGGGCTGATGCTCTCGCCGATCTCCTGGTCGCATCACTGGGTGTGGGCGATCCCCGGCCTGATCCTGCTGATCGGCGCCGCCTACGTGCGACGGGACTTCGGCGCGGTGGTGCTGTTCTCGGTGATCGGCGGGTGCTTCATGTTCGGGCCGCACTGGAAGGTCCCGCAGGGCGACGGCCTGGAGATGCGCTGGAACGCCTTCGAGAAGTTCGTGGGCACGTCCTACGTGTGGTTCGGCCTGGCGCTGCTGGCCGCCTACGCCTACCTGTGGTGGCGCCATCGCGGGGAACTCCCGGAGACCGCCGACCCGCGCGGCGAGGAGTCCTAGGAGGTGTTTCAGCCCGCCGTTCGCGCGGCGGTCCGGCTGCCCTCACCCGACGACGTCCGAGAACCCGCCGCGGCGCCTTCCGAGTCCCACACCTGAGACGGCGCGTACCGGCCGCCGTCGCCCGGCGAGGTGGGCGGCTCCCGCACCCGATCGAAGCGGTCCCGAACGACGAACGGCCCCGTCCGAGCGGACGGGCCCGTTCTTCGTCGCGGATCAGATGCGGGCCATGACCACCGTCTCGGCCTCCTCGAAGCTGCGGATCATCTCCGGGGTCAGCGCGGGCATCGGCGTGGTGGCGTCTCGCACGTCCGGCATCTGGCCCAGCAGCGGGGAACCGCCGGTGCCGGGCTGCTCGTCGAGGGCCGCGTTGATGCGGCTCGGAGCCGGCACCGAGGTGTGCCCGCCGTCCAGGGCGTTGAGCTGTCCGAGCCCCGGCAGCGGGGCGGAGACGCCCGGACCACCGCGCACCGAGGTGCCGACGATCTTGGCCAGCTCGGGGGCGGTGAGCCCGTCCAGCGGCGGGACCTCGGTGGCCTTGGCCTGGTCCTCACCGGGAACGTGCAGCGGCACGAACTCGGCGCGCGGGGTGGGCTCCACCGGGATGATCGACAGCGCGTTGGCCAGCACCAGCGGCGGCACCGCGTGCAGCCGGTCGCGGAAGCCCGGCAGCTCGGCGTCGGTGAGGTCGACCGAGTCGAACGCCAGCACGTCCGACTCCTCCTGGCCGATCAGCGGGGCTTCGTCCTGCTTCACCAGCGGGTCCCACAGGTCCACGATGCCGTCGGCCTGGCCGAAACCGTCGAAGTAGACCAGGTCGTCGTGCGGGATGACCAGATCGGCGGCCGTCTCCTCGCGCTGCACCACCTCGCCGATCGGGCCCGCCCAGCTCAGCGAGCGCTGGAAGCCCTCGGACGGCGTGACCGGCGGCTGGCCGTGCGCGGAGCGACCGAGGTCGAGCGGCTTGGCCGCGCCCGGATCGGCGACCCAGCCCGCCAGCTGCAGCGGCGAGTCCAGGAAGCGCAGCGCGGGGAGCTCCCGGGTCATCTCGTTCTCGACCGAGGGCATCAGGTCGCGCTCGACGTCGAGGCGGCCCGCCAGCGCGGGCTCCGAACGCTCGTCGATCACCGGCCGGTTGTACTGCGCGTCCGCCGGGAACAGCTCACCGGTCAGCTGGTCACCGTTGGGCGCGGTGCCCGCCTGACCGGGGGCGGGCGCGCCCTGCGGCATCGGACGCTGCGGGGATTCTCCGGCGGACGCGACCCCCGAACCGACGGCCAGCATGCCACCAGTGACCAGCGCGGCCTGAACTCCGCGCTTCGCCCAAGTCTGCATGGATCTCTCCTTAACCAGGTCCCCAGCTCGTGGGGAAACAACTTCGGGGGCGCCGCACCGCACCAAGACCTTGCGCGTGGTTCGGGCGGCGGAGGGGATTTGCGCACGTTCGCGGCGCACGAGTCCGCCGCGTCGCGGACTCGTCGCCGGGCGCGGATCAGTCGGGGCTCGCCCCTGGCTGTGGTGCGGGCACGCCGTGCAGGACGGTGTCGTTGTGCTGCGCGAGCGCGCCGCGAGCGATGTGCTCGTCCTCCGGCGCGGCCGGGTGCCTGCCCAGCGCGGCACCGGTCTGCTGCAGGTCGGCGGTGTGCACCGACGCAGCGCCGGTGGAGACGGGCAGCCGTTCGTCGCGCGCGGGCGGCGTGGGCGCGCGCTGGGGTTCGGGGGTGTGCCGCTCGGTGATCGGCGCGGACGGCGCGCTCTCTTCCGCTGCGGTACCGGCGGACGGGGAGTCGTGGATCGGGGGATCGGTCGCCGCGACCTGCGGGGATTCGTGGCGCGGCTGCGCCGGTTCGGTACCGGCGGTCGGGGGCGGGGTCGGGGTCGTCATCGACGGCTCCGGCGCTGGGGCATCGGTCTGCTGTCCACTGGGGACGGATTCGGACTCGACGATCGGCAGCGTCTCGGCGACGTGCCGGACGCCTTCGGCGGGGTCCCGCAGCGCACCGTCGATCGGGGTGAGCAGTCGCTGCGCCGGTCCGGAGCGGACCAGGGCTCGGGGGTCGAGGTCGTCCAGCGGGGACGCCGCGGGACCGGCACCGGTCCGCGAGTCCACGATTCCGGGCGTCTCGGTGGAATCAGTGGCCTGCGCGACGACCGGTGCCTGCTCGTCGGCCTGCGGCTCGGCGGCGTTCGCCGGATTCCCGGCGCCTGCCAGCCAGGCCGCGGAGGTGCTCACCACCGTCGCTCCCGCCACGACGAGCGCACGCCCCAGCAACCGCCTCCTACCGGCGGCCGGACTCGTGCGGTCACGGACGGACATCGCGGTGCAGAACCTCCTCGGCCGGTGTGACTCCCCACTGGAGCTCGTCCTCCCTTGCGCCGCGCAGCCTTTCAAACCGCGACCCGGTTTGATAAGCGAAGGGAACACGGTTCGCTACATCGTGTTACATGCACCGAGTTGCGGGTCGACCGTCATCGACGACTCGTTCGGGGCAGCTGCGAACCCAAGATCAGCGATACGGTGTTGTTGTGAGCGACACCGAGATCGACAAGCGGGACGCGGCCGCGGCCATCCCCACCGTGCTGCGGGTATCGGCCGCGCTGGCCTGGCGGACGCTGGTGCTGGCCGCCGCGCTGTACCTGATCGGCGTGGTGATCAGCCGCCTTTACGTGGTCGTGATCCCGGTGGCCATCGCGCTGCTGCTGGCCGCCCTGCTGGCCCCGGCCGTGGCGGTGCTGTGCCGGAGGCGAGTGCCGCGATCGCTGGCCACCGCGATCGTGCTGATCGGCGGGCTGGCCGCGGTCGGCGGCGTGTTCAGCTTCGTGATCAACGCGTTCATCAACGGCTTCCCGAGCATGCAGCGCCAGGTCCTGGCCAGTCTCAACCAGCTGCGCGGCTGGCTGGCCACCTCGCCGCTGCACATCGGCGAGGCGCAGATCAACCAGTTCCTGGATCGCGCCCGGGAGTGGTTGGAGGCCAACCAGTCCGCGCTGACCAGTGGTGCGCTCAACACCGCGGGCACCTTCGGCAGCTTCCTGACCGGGCTGGTGCTCGCGCTGTTCACGCTCATCTACTTCCTCTACGACGGCCGCCGGGTGTGGCTGTTCGTCATCAAGCTGGTGCCGCAGCACGTCCGCCACCGCGTCGACGCCGCCGGCGTGGCCGGCTTCACCTCGCTGGTCGGGTTCGTCCGCGCGACGGCGCTGGTCGCGGTCGCCGACGCGATCGGCATCGGAACCGGTCTGGCACTGCTCGGCGTACCGCTGGCGATCCCGCTGTCCGCGCTGGTGTTCCTCGGCGGCTTCGTGCCGATCATCGGTGCCGTCGCCTCGGGAGCGGTCGCCGTACTGGTCGCGCTGGTCACCAAGGGCTGGGTGATCGCCGTGATCGTCATCGGCGTCGTGCTGGTGGTGCAGCAGATCGAGGGCAACATCCTGCAACCGCTGATCCTCGGCCGCGCCGTGCACCTGCACGCGCTCGGCGTCGTGCTCGCGATCAGCGTCGGTGTGGTCGTCAACGGGATCGTCGGCGCGCTGCTGGCCGTCCCGATCGTCGCCGTGCTCAACTCGGCGATCCGCACGCTGAACCAGCCCGAGCAGACCGAGGCCGACGAACCGGAACCGGACGAGGCCGAAGCGTCGGAGGACACCTCACCGGACCCACCGGAGGACGAAGAAGCCGACGACCGCGCTTAGGGGCCTTGCACAGTGCGGCGGAGCCGCTGCGGTGCGGGACTCAGCCGGCACCGGTGCGGGTGCTCAGCCGGCACCGGGCGGGGACGACCGCAGCGCCGCGGATCGCGGTCATGCTCGAGTCGCGGATCCCGGAGCCCGGCGGCGTCCGAGGTTCCGCTCCCGGCCCCGCCACGCGAACGCCGAACTGGAACATCTCCTACGCCAAGCTGATGGCGTTGCGGCCGCTGGCCTTCGCGGCGAGCATCGCCGCGTCGGCCGCCACCAGCAGATCGGTCAGCTCGTAACCGAAGCGGCTGGTGGTCGCCACCCCGACGCTGACGGTGAGATCGGTGAGATCGCGGTGCATCCCGTGGATGTCCCGCGCGGGAACCGACATGACCTCGGCGGCCAACCGGATCCGCTCGGCGACCTTGCAGGCGGTCTGCGGGTCGGTCCCGGGCAGCAGGATGACGAACTCCTCGCCGCCGAAGCGCCCGACGGAGTCGTCACCTCGCACGTTGGCCTGCAGCATCATCGCCACCGCGGCCAGCACGGTATCGCCCGCGAGATGGCCGATCTCGTCGTTGACCTTCTTGAAGTGGTCCAGATCGGCCAGCAGCACCGCGACGGGATGGCCGCGCTGGCAAGCGCGCAGCAGCTCCACGCGCGCGGTGCGCTCCCAGTGCTCGGCGTTGGACAGGCCGGTCTTGCTGTCGCGCTGCGCGGTGCGCCGCCAGGTCGGCAACTGCCCGGCGAGGTCGAGCAGCACCATCGGGGGCGCTGCCAGCAGCACGCTGATCGGCTGCTCGTTCATCGCGACCGCGAGCAGCCCGCCGAGGCTCGCGGCGACGATGCCCAGCAGCACGTCGATCGGCTCGCCCAGCACGGCCTGGCGCTTGGCCTCCGGATCGCGCAACCGGATCCCGCCGGCGACCACGATCGCGCGCATCATCAGCAGCACCACGCCGAGCGCGAAGAACGTGAGCGGGTTCCACTGCGGTTCGTCCCAGCCGACCACCGCGCGACCGGTGAACATGGCGATGCCGGTGGCCGCCGTGGTGAACAGCCACCGGTAGGGCTCGGGCCGGTTGTCCAGGACCCCGTGCAGCGTGGGACCGAGCAGCAGCAGCACCAGGAGGTTCGGCGGCAGCAGCAGGATTCCGGCTGCCAGGTAGACGATGTGCAGGGTCCACGGGTCGCGGCGGATCTGCTTGCGCAGCTTGATCGACACCGAGGTGATCACGATGACCGCGAACGCGGTGCCCGCCAGCGCGGCGAAGGTCTGCAGCTCGCGCGGGTCAGGATGCCGTCCCGTGGTGAAGACCAGAGCGACCAGCGCGATCGCCGCCGCCTCGACCCCCAGCACGTAACCGATCGCCGCCGGTGGCAACCGCCACAGCAGCCAGTCCCGCATTCCTCACCTCCCCTCGGCAGCCTCGCACAGCGAGCCATCCCCCCGAAGCACAACGCTCCAACCTCGACGGCGTTTCGCCTCGAAGCCCACGACCGGGCGTTTTTCCCGATCCGGGCTCAAGTCCAGCGGTGATCGAACCGGTGGTCCCGACGCGCCCGGATCTGGGGCAGGATGGTGGGCTGGGAGGAAGCTTTGACCGGTTCACGACCAACACCGCCTCAGGTGCCCGACGGGCGCACGCCGCTGTGGCGCAGCCACAACGTCTTCCGCGTGGTGACGTTCCTGTACGCGCTGTTCTGGTTCGGCATGCAGTACGAGCGCTACCAGCGGCCCTGGCTGGCGGCGGTGTGCATCGGCTGCATGGCCGCGTGGACCGGGTTCACGGTGTGGCGCTACTGGAACCGCAACGGCCGCACCAACCGGATGGTGCTGGCCGACGTGGTCGTGGTGAACGCGCTGTTCGGCATCAACGAGTTCATCCTCACCCAGGACCAGATGCTCGCGGGCGACCCGTCGGTGGTGACCGTCTGGCACTCCACGGGAGTCACGGCCGCCGCGGTGCACTGGGGGATGCCCGGTGGCCTGATCGCGGGCGTGGTCGCGACAGCGGGCAACTACCTGGTTCGCGGCCGCGGCGGCTCGGACATGGCGATGGACGCGGTGCTGCTGATCGGCGTGGGCCTGGTGATCGGACTGGCCGCCAACACCGCGCGCCGCTCCACCGAACGACTCGCGCGGGCGATGCAGGCCGAGGCCGCCACCGCCGAGCGGGAGCGCCTCGCCAGGTCGATCCACGACAGCGTGCTGCAGGTACTCGCGCGGGTGCGGCAGCGCGGCGCGAACCTGGGCGGCGAGGCCGCGGAGCTCGCGGAGCTGGCCGGGGAGCAGGAGATCGCGCTGCGCTCGCTGATCGCCACGACGCCGGAGTCCTCGGACAGCGGCGAGACCGACCTGGCCGCCCGGCTGGAGGTGCTGCGCACCGCACGGGTGCACGTGTCGGTGCCGGGCCATCCCGTGCGACTGCCCGAGCCGCGCACCGCGGACCTGTTCGCCGTGACCCGCGAGGCCCTCGCCAACGTCGACAAGCACGCCCCGGGCGCGCAGGCGTGGGTGCTGCTGGAGGAACTTCCGGAGGAGATCGTGCTCAGCATCCGCGACGACGGCCCCGGCATCCCGGAGGGCCGGCTGTCGGCGGCGGCCGCCGAGGGCCGGCTGGGTATCGCCAAGTCGATAAGGGGACGTGTCGAGTCGATGGGTGCGAAGATCGACCTGGACACCGCGCCCGGCGAGGGAACCGAGTGGGAGCTCCGGGTGCCGCGCGCCGCCGCAGCACCGGGGAAACGGCGCAGAGGAGGACATCGATGAGCGAGCCGCCGGTGACCGTGATGGTCGTCGACGACCACCCGATGTGGCGCGACGGGGTGGCCCGGGACCTGACCGAACGCGGCTTCGAGGTCTCCGCGACCGCAGGCGATGCGGCGTCGGCGCTGCGCATCACGAAGACGGTCAAGCCGGACGTGGTCCTGATGGACCTCAACCTCGGCGACGTCTCGGGGGTGCACGCGACCCTGCAGATCACCCAGGAGGTGCCCGGCACCCGGGTCCTGGTGCTGTCGGCTTCCGGTGAGCACGAGGACGTCCTGGAGGCGGTGAAGGCGGGTGCCTCGGGCTACCTGGTCAAGTCCGCCTCGGTCGAGGAGCTGGTCGACGCGATCCGGCGCACCGCCGCGGGTGACGCTGTGTTCACCGCAGGTCTGGCCGGGCTGGTGCTGGGCGAGTACCGGCGGATGGCCATCACGCCCGATTCCGAGACCGAGGCTCCGCAGCTCACCGAGCGCGAGACCGAGGTCCTGCGCCAGGTCGCCAAGGGCCAGACGGCTCGCCAGATCGCCAACAAGCTGGTCATCTCGCACCGCACGGTGGAGAACCACGTCCAGTCCACCCTCCGCAAGCTCCAGCTCCACAACCGAGTGGAGCTGGCCCGCTACGCGATCGAACACGGCCTCGACCAGGACGGCGAGGACCCCACCCCCGAGTAGTCGTGACAGTTTTGCCTAAAACTGCGCGGTCTTCGCGCCCGAAATGCCCGGACAGTTTTAGGCAAAACTGTCAGCAGTCACCCGTTCCGCGGTCGCGAGTTATCCACTGCGGGGCGAGTTGTCCACAGATTTTCGCGAACGCTTTCCTTCGGGGGCGCGAGGTGCGCAGCCTGCGTTGCGTGGCTGCTATCAACTCGCTCGGGCGTGGTGCGATCGACGGTCTCTTCACGCGGAGAGAAACGCTGCAGGACGGCTTCACCGACAACGATCTGCGCAGGGCGGCGTGTCATCGCGTCGTCCAAGGCGTGTACCGGACGGATCAAACCCCGCTGACGCACGAGCTGCGCTGCCATGCCGCGGCGATGGTCCTTCCCGGGGACGCCGTGATCACCGGCCGGTCGGCGGCGACGCTGCACGGCGTCCCGCTCGCGCTGCCGGGAGATCCGGTCGAGGTGCTGGTAGCCGGTTGCAAGAGGACCTACGGGGTCCGGACGTGGAACGTGCGCAAGTACCCGTTCGAGCAAGTGCCGTGGATGGGCGTGCAGCTGGCGACACCGGAGCGCACCGCGCTCGACCTGCTGGCGCGTCACCCGCTCGAGCGCGGGATCGCCTACGTCGACGCGCTGCTGCACGCGGAGCTCATCACGGCGGAGGCGTTCGGACGGTTCCTGAGCGGCCGTCACGACCACGGCATCCGTCAGGTTCGCCGAGGTTTCGAACTGCTCGACGGACGCGCCGAGTCGATCCCCGAATCCGTGCTCCGGGTGCGGTTCGCGCGCGGCGGATTGCACCCGGTCCCGCAGCTCGAGATCCCGGGCGAGTTCGGCAGCGCGCTGCGCGCGGACCTAGGTTTCGAGGAGGCGAAGGTCGCCGTCGAGTACGAGGGCGCCTGGCACGCCGACCGCGAGCAGTTCCAGCGCGACGAGCGGCGACGGGCCTGGCTGCGCGCCAACGGCTGGCAGGTCGTCGTCGTGACGGCCGAGGACCTGGCGGACCCGGGCCGCTGCACCCGCCTCATCGACGAGGTCGCCCGGTCCGTTCGCGAGCGCACGTGACAGTTTTGCCTAAAACTGCGCGGTCTTCGCGCCCGAGATCTCGGGACAGTTTTAGGCAAAACTGCCAGGTCACGGCTTGGCGGATTGGCGGCCTTGGGCGGGAGTGGATGCCGCGGTGGCCTCGCGGGCCGCCGACTGGAAGGCGGTCAGCGGGTGGGCGGACACGGCCGCTCCGACCTGGTGCAGCGAACCCGCGTTCATGGAGAGGCTGGTCGCGCCCAGCCCCACCAGGACGCCGGCGAGGGCGGGATCGGCGGCGGCTTCACCGCAGACGCCCACCGATTTGTCGACTTGGCGACCGGCCTCGCCGATCATGCCGATCAGGCGCAGCAGCGCGGGCTGCCACGGGTCGTTGAGCTCGGCCAGCGCACCGGCCATCCGGTCCGCGGCGAAGACGTACTGGGCGAGGTCGTTGGTGCCGATGGACACGAAGTCGACGGCCTGCAGGATCTCGGCTGCGCACAACGCCGCGGCCGGGACCTCGATCATCACACCGGCCCGCTCGATGCCCGCCGCGCGCACTCGCTCGGCGAACCAGGCGGCTTCCTCGGCGGTGGCGACCATCGGGGCCATCACCGAGACCTCGGCACCGGAATCGGCGGCCGCGCCCGCGATGGCCTCCAGCTGGCGATCGAGCACCTCGGGCCGATCGAAGGCGACGCGCAGTCCGCGCACGCCCAGCGCGGGGTTCGGTTCCTCGCCCATCGCCAGGAAGGCCAGCGGCTTGTCCGCCCCGGCGTCGAGCGTGCGCACCACGACCGGCTTGCCGGCGAACGGCGCGAGCACCTCGGCGTAGGCCGCGCGCTGGGTCTGCACGGTGGGTTCCCGGTCGGCTCCGAGGTAGCAGAACTCGGTGCGGAACAGGCCGACGCCTTCGGCCCCGGCCTCCGCGGCGGCGCGCGCGTCCTCCGGTGATCCGACGTTGGCCAGCACCTTCACCGGGTGGCCGTCCTCGGTGCGACCGACCCCGTCCCACTCGGCCTCGGTCGCACGGGTGGCGACCTGGACTTCGACCTCGGACTCGGACAGCTCCACCGCACCGGTGTCCCCGTCCACGGATGCGCCCACGCCCTCGGCGTCGAGCAGGCCCCGCACGGCGACCACCGCCGGAATCCCCAGCGAGCGAGCGAGGATCGCGGTGTGGCTGGTCGGTCCGCCCTCCTCGGTCACCAGCGCCAGCACCAGCGAGGGATCCAGATCGGCGGTGTCGGCGGGTGCGAGATCGCGGGCGAGCAGCACGCTCGGGCGCTCCAGGTCCGGCACGCCCGGCGGCGTGACGCCCTCGAGGAAGGCGATGATCCGGTCGCGCACGTCGTGCACGTCCCGCACGCGCTCGGCCATGTACCCGCCCGCCGCGCGCAGCGCGTCGGCGAAGCCGTTGGCCGCCTCGAAGACCGCGCGCGAGGCAGGCAACGAGCGGTTGGCCACGTTCTGCTCCGCCTGCGAGGTCAGCGCCGGGTCCATCGCCATGGCGGCGGTGGTCTCCAGCACGGCCTTCGCGTCCCCGGAGACCTTCGCCGCGCGCGCGAACAGCGCTTCGGAGACGGCATCGGCCGCGGGCCCGATCCGGGCCGCCTCGGCGACCGGATCGGCGGGCGCGGGAGTGGTGGCGGGCTCGGGCAGCGGATCGGCCACGCGGACCACGGGCCCACCTGCTCGGCCGGAACTCACTCCCACACCAGTCAATCGCGACATGGTCTAGACCATACCTTTCCACGTTGCTCAGCAGAAGTACCGGAAACTCGCGCTCCCGCCACCCGCAGCTTGTCCCGGCGAGCACGGCGCCGCTAGATGGGCACCCGGACGGGCCAGAACAGCCCGTGACTTCGCCGACTCCGAGGGAAGCACGCATCCCCTGAACGGCGCGAACGAATGCGAGCGGGAAAACACCCGCAGTGGTGCCCAGTGGTTCCTACGTCGCCCGTTTGCAGCAGGCGAGGCATTACTCATAGGTAACAACTGAGTAGCAGTACGGATCCGCAGCGCACCCCGCGAACCGCAGGCTGGACGCATGACGATGACCGTGCAGATCGCCCGACCGAAAACCCGTCTCGACCAGCTCATCGAGCAACTGCAGCAGTCGATCGGCTTCTTCGCAGCCCGGCCGCAGCCCGCCGGCGAGGAACCCGAGGAGGAGCCCCGCGAGCACGCGGCGGAATCCCCGGACCGATTGCCACCGACGAGCGAACTGCCGGACAGGCGGTCCATCCCGGGAGATCCGGTGGACACCAGCCAACACGATCCGAAGCAAGCCCCGGCCGATCAGGTCGGGGCTCGTCCCGCTTCTCGGGAGAACAGGAGCAATCCCGACGAACGGCGCGGATAATCGAACTGCCTGCGGCAACGATGAACTTTCCGAAAGTCCTGTGCTTCAAACCACAAACGATTATTCCACTATGGATCCACCGTTCGAGCTAAATCCGCTGTCAAGGTGGATCTTTTTCCCGACCATCCGCGTCACACTGAACGCAGTTGCCGCTCGTCGGTATTCGCGCCATCGACGATCGCAACGAAGAGCGAGCCGGTCGCAACGCCCCCCGTGCGGCCGGCTCGTTCATTTTCCGGATCGTTCGCGGGCTACTTCTCAGCGGCGGCGAACACTTCGGCCGCCGAGGGGTTCACCGCCCGCCAGTCACCGATGACCACGGTCGGGACGGTCTCGTTGCCGTCGGCGATCGAGCGCACGACCTCCGCGGCACTCGGGTCCTGCCAGATGTCGATCTCGGTGAAGTCCAGCCCGGCGCGCTGCAATCCGGAACGCAGCGACATGCAGAACGGGCACCCCGGCCTGCTGTAGACGGTTACCTCGGCCATCCGGACCTCCAAAGACTCACAAGTGCTGCTGCCAGCTTGTACAACCCGACCCTCGAATTTCACCCGGCCGAGACGCACATCTCCCGCCCCAGGTCGGGACTAGGCCGCAGCCCGCGGAACGACTACCGTGGCGTGAACGCCGTTTACCCAGCTCAGGAGCCACGGATGACTCAGGCGCCGCGGCGCGACCGGGATCGCGCCGCAACCGACCAGGAGATCCGGCAGCACGCCCGGGCCCTGCTGGTCGAGCACGGCAGCGAGGCGGTGACGCTGCGCGCCATCGCCCGCGAGCTGGGCATCACCGCTCCCGCCCTGTACCGCTACTACGACTCGCGGGAGGAGCTGCTGCGCAGGCTGGCGACCGACATCTGCGTGGACCTCTCCGATGATCTGCGCGTCGCGCTGGATCCGGTGGGGGAGGACTTCCTGGAGCGGATGTTCGCGGTCTGCTGCCGGTTCCGCAGCTGGGCTCTGGCGCACCCGAAGGAGTTCTCGCTGGTCTTCGCCGCACCCCGGGAGCGCGAGGCGCAACCTGACCGCCTCGGCGGGGTGTTCCTGAGCGTGGTCGGGCCGCTGATGGCGGAGAGCGCGCTCAACGGCGGGCTGCGGGATCAGCCCGCCGTCGCGCTCCCGGACCTCTCCGCGCACCGAACCGCCTTCGCGGAGGCCTTCGTTCGCGCGGGCGTGCGGATGCCCCCGGAGGCGCTCAGCGATGAGGCGGTGTACTTCCTGCTGCGCTGGTGGATCCGGCTGTACGGGCACATCGCGCTGGAGGTCTTCGACCGCTTCCCGTTCGACCTCGAGCACGCGGACCGGCTGTTCGACACGCTGCTCGACGAGCTCGCCCGGGAGACCGGCTTGCGCTAGTGCGCCGCCGACCAGGCGAAGGAGATCTCGGCTCGTGGCGGGTGGAACTCGACCTTGTACTCCGGCGGCCACTCGATGAGCCGGTGCCTGCCGACGTAACCCGGTGGCAGATCGAGCTTCTGCCGCATTCGCTTCGGCAGGCACTCGGCGTGCGCGGCCAGTCGCGCGAGTTGCTCCGGTCCCGGGATTCGTGGTCGTGCTGCGGTTTCCATCCGATCGCGCAGTTGCGGGACGGTCAGCGCGCCCGGCCCCGCGTGCGCGTGCTGACCACTTCCGCCGCGCAGCGGGAAGACCGCGGCGAGAAGCCCCGCCACGGCGACGAAACCGACCGATGAGGCGGCCACCGGCCGCGCGTCCAGCAGTGCGAGCACGATGTTCATGAGATCTCCGTTTCCGTCCTATGTGGACTCTTGAGCGTCCCGCAGCGCGATCGCCGCGGTCCAGCAGGTTTCACAAGTGGGCGCGAGCCAGTCGATTTCCGAGGCATCGACGATGTTCAGGAGCTCACCGCACAACGTGCGACGCTCCTGACCGGGGCGCGGCACCTCGGTGGCGGCCATGCCGTGCCGAAGCCCGCCGCACGGCCGCCAGTAGGCCACCGGCTTCTCGGCCTCCAGGCCGGGGAAAAGCATCCGGATCTCCTCCGCGTCGAGGGGAAAGCGGAGGCGACCACGCCGGAAGGGGAGGGCTCGGAGCATCGCCACCGCTTGATCAAGCAAGTTAGCGCAGGAAATACTTCCGTTGGTATCGCTCATTAGGGTTGGATGTGCTAGATGTGGTGCCCGCACTCAGGGATATCGCCGGAGGTTCCGCATGCCACCCGCTTCGCCGACGCTCGCCGCGTGGGAACTCGGCCGACGCCTCAAGCAGGCTCGCACGGAACGCGACATGACCAGCGCCGAAGCCGCGAAATCCATTGGCATCACGCAGAACTACATGAGCAACGTCGAGTACGGCCGGCGGACGATCGTCGAGGAGAAGCTGCGGAAGCTGATCGCCGCCTACCAACTCGATGACTCCACCCGCGATGAACTGCTGGCGCTGCGCGATCAGAGCACGGGACGCGGGTGGTGGTCGCCCTGCACCAGCATCTATCCCACCGAGCTGCTGCGATACCTCGGTTACGAGCACGGCGCGGCCCGGATCCGCAGCTTCGAGAACGCGGTCATGTCCGGCCTGCTGCAGTCCGAGAGCTACGCGCGCGCCCTGCACCGCGGCGACAAGGCGAACCTGCGGATGTCCGAGGTCGAGCAGCGCACCGAGGTGCGAATGCGGCGCAAGCAGCGCCTCTTCGACGACGACCCGCTGCACGCCCAAGTCCTGCTGGGGGAATCGGTCCTGCACCAGCAGGTGGGCGGTACGGGCGTGCTCGCCGAACAGCTGAACCACCTGCTCGACCTGATCGAACAGCTGCCTAGCAGCCTCGACGTCCGGGTCATCCCGTTCTCCGCCGGAAGTTACGGCGCCATGGGGAGTTCCACGTTCCACCTGCTGAACTTCGCCAGCTCGTACCTGCCGCCGATCGCGTGGCAGGAAACGGCCGTGTCGATGGAGATCATCGACTCCGCGCCGATGGTGGAGAAGTACCAGGCCTCCTACGAGGAAGCGGCGGCCTTCGCTCTGGACCGCGAGGAGTCCGCGCGACTCATCCGCTCCCTGGTCCCGACGGGATAACCTGGCCGTGTGAGTGGCTTACGAATACGTTCGACCGACCCGGACTGGTTCACGTCCAGCTACACGTCCAACTCCCAGGCATGCGTGGAAGTCGCCAGAACCCAGGACCGCGTCCTCGTCCGAGACACCAAGAACCGCGCAGGCGGCACGCTCGCCTTCACCCCGGAGCAATGGTCGGCTTTCGTCACCTCCATCAGGAGGTAGGAAGAACCTCGATTTCATCGAGTACAGCGGCTGCCGTGTCCGGATCTATTTCCTCGTAGAGACCGAGCGCTGCTTGCAGTGCCTCGCGCGCACCGGTCAGGTCACCGCTTTCGTGCCGCGCGTTGCCCAGGTTGCGCAGGCTTGCCGCAGCGCCCGGCCGATGGTCGATCTCCAAACGGAGTTCCGCTGCGCGGCGGTATGCCTCGATCGAGGCTTCCAGGTTCCCCGATGTCCGGTGGGTATCGGCAATGTGGTGCAGCACGAATCCCTCGCCGACGTTCTCACCAACTTCGCGGTACGCGCGCAATGCCTGTTCAAAATGGGCGTGGGCCGCTCCGAACAAGCCGAGCTTGGCTTTCAGCAGACCAAGGCCGTTAAGCGAAGCACCTTGCGTGTAGAGGTCCCGGCGCTCCTGCCCGATGGAAACGGCCGTTTCGAGGGGTTTGACGGCATCTTCGAGATCACCCCGCTCGACCCGCATCACCCCCACCCCGATCAGCGCTTCGGTCTTGCCGTGGGTGTCCCCGGCCGCTTCGAAGTAGGGAAGAGACTGGGCTGCATAACTTTCCGAGCTATCAACATCACCTCGGTCATAGTGGGCCACGCTCATTTCGAACAGCAGATACGCTGTCGCGTAGTCGTTACCCAGGAACCGAGCGGATTCGATGGCACAGGTGTAAGCCTCGATCCAGTCATCCGCGTATCCGCGCAGGTGAAAGAAGAACATCAGGCTTCGCGGCAGCTGCCAGACGTATTCGTTCAGACCGAAACTTCTTGCCTGCAGCGTGGCAGCGCGCATGTTGTGCCGTTCGGCGTCCCACCAGGCGAGCGCCTCAGCATCGGTGCCGAAGACGAGCCCTTCGATCGAAGAGTCCGGCAGGTCGACCACGAATCCGCGCGAGTCGCCGCCCGCCCTCGCGTAATCGGCCCTCGCGCTCGTGCGCAGGTAGAAGTCGAGCAACCGCCGGACAGTATCCTGCCTGTCGCTTTCCCGTTCGTCGGTCGCGGCGCACTCGGCCGCGTACGCGCGGAGCAGGTCGTGGAAGCGGTAGCGCCCGCGCTCGTGCTGCTCCACGAGGTTGGCCCGCAGCAGTTCGGCCAGCGGACGGCGAAGGTCCCGCTTGGTCCGGTCGGCGAGCGCGGCGAGTGCGTCCGCGCCGATGTCCGCGCCCGTCGGCAGGCCCATCAGCCGGAACAACCGCGCGGCCTCCGCCGACAACGAGCGGTAGGACCAGGAGAACACCGCGCGCACGCCCGTCTCACCGGCCGAGTCGAGGGCGTCGAGGCGTTCTCGCTCGCCGCTCAACTCTTCGACCAGTTCGCTCAGCGGGCAGTCGAACTCCACGGCACGCACCGCGACCACGCCCAGCGCGAGCGGGAGGCCCGCGCAGTGCCGGATCAACTCGCCCACGGCCTCCGGATCCCCGGCCAAAGCGTCTTCGCCCAGGTAGTGGGCGAGGAGCTCGCGGGATTCGGCGTCGTCGAGAACGTCGAGGCTCATCCGGTTCGCCGCTTCCCGGACGACCAGCTCGTCGAGCCGGTTGCGGCTGGCGACCAGGACCAGGGCGTCGCGCGCGGCCGGGAGCAGCGGACGGATCTGGGCCGCGTCACGTGCGTTGTCCAGCAGCACCAGCATCCGCTTGTCGTGCACGAGCGTCCGGAACATCGCGGCCCGCGCATCATCACCTGCGGGTATTCGATCAGCCGCAACTCCGAGCGCGGCGAGGAAGAAGCCCAGTGCCTCGTTCGGCGTCATCGGCTCCGCAACCGGGTCGAAGCCGCGCAGGTTGACGTAGAGCTCGCCGTCCGGGAAGCGCTCCCGGACCCGGTGCGCCCAGTTCACCGCCAATGTCGACTTACCGACACCGGCCGTCCCATCGATGGTGGACATCAGCACGGCGCCCTCGGCGCGCGGGCCGGACAACAGCGTCGTCAGCGCGTCCTGCTCGACGAGGCGGTTGACGAAATGCGGCGTCGCGGAGGGAAGCTGCCTAGGTGCGGCCTCTCCCGCGGTGCCTCCGCGAAAATGCACGTCACCGGTGATCGATCCGGTCTGAACCACGATGCCTTGCACCGACGCGTCCACCTCGTTGCCGACAGCGTGCTGTCGCTCAACCACGCTTTCCCCCAAGCCGTCGGAGATCAACACTTCAGCGTGGCACGCAGCGAACGCCCGGGCATACCGCCTGATCGGTGGGACTCGTGGGGAACGTTAGGGCTGGTCCGCGTCGGTTGTGGCGGGGATCGGCGACTCCGCACGGTCGCGTGATCGGCGCGTCCGCCCGCACCGGCCACCGAGGTGGTGCGGCAGCGTTCCCAGAGCGCCGCCGACGAGCCCTCTCAGCGCGTTTTGCGGTCGCGTACCGCTCGTGGTCACGCGAGCAGTGTTCGGCGCATGGACGTCCAGGTGGTGATGGCCAGAACCGGGTTCAGAAGCAGGGAAGCCCGCGTAGCGGACAACTGATTCGCCGAGCAATGCGCAGACTCCACGACCTCTAACGAGCCGGCCGGGGAGCGGGGCTTGATAGGCCGCCGAGCAAGCCGGGAGGTTCCTGTTTCAGTTTCAGGCACGAATGCCTGGGTTCACTTCAGTAGGCGTCCGAAGTTGTCTAGCTTTTGCGGGTTCGGTAACCCCTCGGATCGTCACTCGAAACGGCTGGTCAGCGCGGTCTGGTGATCACTCTTCGCCACCTAGTTGATCAGTAAAACACTTTCGGGTATTTCGGGTTTTGCGTGGTAGCTTCGCGCCGCCGGGAGTGATTTCTCCGGAATTGCTTGCGCGGACAGTTCGGAGCGTTTCCTAGTGGAATTCGTGTTGTGGGGCGTCGTCGCCGTTTCCGTTGTTCTGCTGTGCCTGCTGCTGGGCGTGATCTGGCGGTTGAACCGGCGGATCCGATTGCGGGACGCCGAGACTCATCATCTGGTCACCCGCAGGCTGCCCGCGTTGATGGACGTCGAGCGCGGATTGCCGATCGACGTGCCGGGGCCGCTGTCCGCCGAGCTCTCCGAATCGCCCTTCGGGCAGGACGTGCAGACCGCGGTGGGGCAGTTCGCCGGGTTCGCCGAGGAATCGCAGCAGCGCGCCGAGCGGGCCGCGCGGGCGACGCTGATCTCCAGCATGCGGCGGATGCAGGAGCACGCCGAGGAGCTGCGCGAGGTCATCGCCGGGCTGCCCGACGACACGCGCGCCCGCGTCGAGCTGGAACACCGCTGCGCGCAACTGACCCGGCGGGCGCAGGCGACCTCGTTGCTGTGCGGTTCCCGTCCCGCGCAGCGGCACGCGGCCGCGACCGCGCCGGAAGCGGTCACCGCCGCCACCGCGCGGATCCGGGACCACTCGCGCGTCGAGGTGCACAACGACTCGGGTGTTTCGGTGATCGGGCGCGCCGTCGAGCCGGTGACGCTCGTGCTCGCCGAACTCCTGGACAACGCCGCTCGGTACTCCCCGCCGGAAACGCCGGTGCAGGTGCACTTCCAGTCCGCGCAGAACGGGCTGTCCGCGATCATCGACGACGCCGGCGCCGGCATGACCGCCGAACAGCACGACCGCGCGAAAGCCCTGCTGACCGGCCGGGAATCCGCTGACATCAACAAGCTCGGCGACCCGCCCGGTCTCGGATTCGCGGCGACCGGGCTGCTGGCCGCCCGCCACGGCTTCCGGGCGTTCGTCGAACCCGCCTCGCCCTACGGCGGGACGCGTGCCGTGCTGTTCCTGCCCAACGACCTGCTGACCGACCCGGACGCCGGCGCGGAAACCCGGCAGAGCGCGCACGCGGCGGAGCCCTGGCAGCGCGGAACCCTGCTGGGCGCCCACGCGAAACCACCCGAGGACGAAGACCCCTCGATGAACTAGAACCGTTGCGGAACGCACCCGCCGAGGGAACGTGACAGTGTTGCCCAAGGGGTCCGTGCAGTATGCGGCGAAGCCGCTGCTCCAGGTATGGGCTCAGCCAGCACCGCGGCGGGTTCTCAGACGTCGTCGGGCGAGGACAGCCGCAGCGCCGCGCAGGCCGCTACTCGAGTCGCGGATCCCGCAGCCCGGCGGCGTCTGAGGTTCCGCTCCCCGCGCCGCTACGCAAACCGGCCCCTAAACAGTTCCCAACTGCTGGTCGTGCTCGGCCATGCGGTCTTGGCGGGCACGCTCCGCGCCGGTGGCGATCGGTGCCGTGAGCCACTGCCGGGGGATGCCGAAGGACTCCACCAGCTCCACCGCGTGCGGGCGCAGCTGCATGCAGAGGTCGTTGACCGCCTGGGTGATGGCCTTGGCGCGGCGCGGGTTGATCCGCTCGTGCTCCAGGAACCAGGCCTTGTCCGCCTCGATGTTGGACAGCACGTACAGATCCATCAGCTTGTCCAGGATCGTCGCCGTGGCCTCGTCCTCGCAGCGGTCGATCGCACCGACGAAGGCCTCCAGCACCACCCGGTCGATGTGCACGCGGGCCGCGCGCAGCACGTGGTCCTGGGCGTTGTTGAACACCTCGAAGGCGTTGGACTTGTCCGCCTTCCGCAACCGACGCGCCAGACCGTCGAGCACGTGGTTCTCGCGGTCGTCGAACATCTTCAGCTGCCAGCCGCGGTCGAGGATGTCGTCCTCGCCGGAACGGTCGATGATGCGCTGCACCAGGGAACGCGTCGCGGTGCGCTCGAAGACCGCGCCGACCCACTGGTCCGCGACGAACTTCGCCAGCCCCAGGGTGCCGAGCTCGTCGAACTGGTCCTTGTAGTTGGTCAGGAGTCCCTTGGCGACCAGCTGCAGCAGGACCGTGTTGTCGCCCTCGAACGTGGTGAACACGTCCGTGTCCGCCTTGAGCCCCGCGAGCTGGTTCTCGGACAGGTAGCCCGCGCCGCCGCAGGCCTCGCGACAGGCCTGGATGGTCTCGGTGGCGTGCCAGGTGGTGACCGCCTTCAGCCCGGCCGCGCGGGACTCCAGCTCGCGCTGGGCGCGCTCGTCGCCCGAGCCCAGGGTTTCCTGCAGCGAGGCGACGAGCTCTTGCTGCGCGAAGTGCAGCGCGAAGCTCTTGGCCAGCGCCGGGAGCAGCTTGCGCTGGTGGCCGAGGTAGTCCAGCACCGCGACTTCGCCGCTCTCGCCGGGCTTTTCGAACTGCCTGCGCACGTCGCCGTAGCGCAGCGCGATCTCCAGGGCCAGCTTGCCCGCCCCGCCCGCGGTGGCCGCGACCGAGACCCGGCCGCGGATCAGCGTGCCGAGCATGGTGAAGAACCGCTTGCCCACGCTGTCGATCGGGCTCGAATACGTGCCGTCCTCGGCGACGTCGCCGTAGCGGTTGAGCAGGTTCTCGCGCGGAACCCGGACCTGGTCGAAGTAGATCCGGCCGTTGTCCACGCCGTTGAGACCCGCCTTGCGGCCGCAGTCCTCGATCCGCACGCCGCCGGCGACCTTGCCGGACTGCTCGCGGATCGGCACCAGCAGGGCGTGCACGCCGTGATTCCCGCCCTCGGTGATCAGCTGCGCGAACACCACGGCCATCCGGCCGTCGCGGGCCGCGTTGCCGATGTACTCCTTGCGCGCGGCCTCGTGCGGGGTGTGCACGACGAACTCCTGCGCGGCCGGGTCGTAGGTGGCCGTGGTGCGCAGGTTCTGCACGTCCGAGCCGTGCCCGGTCTCGGTCATCGCGAAGCAGCCCGGCAGCTCCAGGCTCATGATGTCGCGCAGGTAGCGCTCGTGGTGCCGCTCGGTGCCCAGCGCGACGACCGCACCGCCGAACAGGCCCCACTGCACGCCCGCCTTGACCATCAGCGAGAGGTTGCCCGGCAGCATCTCCAGCGAGACCACCGAACCGGCCGGGTCACCGCCACCGCCGTACTCGGCGGGGAAGCCCAGCTCCGGGATGCCGGACTTGGCCAGCGTGCGCATCTGCTCCAGGGTCAGCGCGCGGTGGCCCTCGGTGTCCAGGTGGTCGCCGGAAGGGAGATCGGTCTCGTGCAGGGTCTCGCGGACCTTGTCCCGCACGTGCGCCCATCGCCCGTCGAGCAGCCGGCGCAGTACACCCGGGTCGAAAGCGGCGTCGGTCATGCGGTCCTCCCAGCTCGGTGGTTTGCGGCGAGCTTAGTTACCGACGGGTAACCCGTGCCATGAGAGCTCGCTCACCACGAGTGTGCCCGGGAGACGGCGTGAAAACGCGGGGCGTTCTCGGCGAGTCGAGGATGCCCCGCGGTCGAGTTCGCCAGGTCAGGCGACCACGTTCACCAGGCGGTTCGGCACGACGATGATCTTGCGCGGCTCGCCGCCCTCCAGCGCGGCCACGATCTTCTCGTCGGCCAGGGCAGCGGCCTTGACCGCCTCCTGATCGGCCGAGGCCGGGACCTCGATGCGCGAGCGGACCTTGCCGTTGACCTGGATCGGGTACTCCACCGAGTCCTCGACCAGGTACTGCTCGTCGGCGACCGGGAAGGTTCCGTAGGTCAGGCTCTCGTCGTGGCCCAGCCGGTTCCACAGCTCCTCGGCCAGGTGCGGGGTCATCGGCGCGACCATCAGCACCAGCGGCTCCACCATCGAGCGCGGCGTGCCCTCGGCCGACGAGTAGGCCTTGGTGATCCGGTTGTTGAGCTCGATCAGCTTGGCCACCGCGGTGTTGAACCGCAGCTCCGAGTAGTCCTCCCGGACCCCGGCGATGGTCTTGTGCAACGCGCGCAGCATCTCGGTGTCCGGCTGCTCGTCGGTGACGCGCAGCTCGCCGGTGTGCTCGTCGATGATGTTGCGCCACAGCCGCTGCAGGAACCGGTGCGAGCCGACGACGTCCTTGGTCACCCACGGGCGCGAGGCGTCCAGCGGGCCCATCGACATCTCGTAGAGCCGCAGCGTGTCCACGCCGTAGGCGTCGGCCATCTCGTCCGGCGACACCGAGTTCTTCAGGCTCTTGCCCATCTTCCCGTACTCGCGGGAGACCTCTTCGCCCTGGTAGAAGAACTTCCCGCCGGACTCCTCGACCTCTTCGGCCGGGACGTAGACGCCGCGCGAGTCGGTGAACGCGTAGGCCTGGATGTAGCCCTGGTTGTACAGCCTGCGGTAGGGCTCCTCCGAGGAGACGTGGCCCAGGTCGTAGAGCACCTTGTGCCAGAACCGGGAGTACAGCAGGTGCAGCACCGCGTGCTCCACACCGCCGACGTAGAGATCCACCCCGCCCGGATCGTCCGGGCCGTGCTCGGCGGTGTCGCGCCCCATCCAGTACTTCTCGTTGGCCGGGTCGACGAACCGCTCGGAGTTGTCCGGGTCGATGTAGCGCAGCTGGTACCAGCAGGAACCGGCCCACTGCGGCATGACGTTGGTGTCCCGCTCGTAGTGCTTGAGCCCGTCGCCCAGGTCCAGCTCCACGTGCGCCCAGTCGGTGGCCTTGGCCAGCGGCGGGGACGGGCGGGAATCGGCGTCCTCCGGGTCGAAGGTCTGCGGCGCGTAGTCCTCGACCTCGGGCAGCACCACCGGCAGCTGGTCCTCCGGGATGCCCTGCGGAACGCCGTCCTCGCCGTAGACGATCGGGAACGGCTCGCCCCAGTAGCGCTGCCGCGCGAACAGCCAGTCGCGCAGCTTGTACTCGACGGTGCCGTTGCCGTGCCCGTGCTCCTCCAGCCAGGCGGTGACGGTCTTCTTCGCCTCCTCGACGTCCAGACCGTTGATGTCCAGCCCGGTGGTCTCCGAGGCGGAGTTGATCGCCGGGCCGTCGCCGGTGAACGCCTCGCCGTCGAAGCCCTCGGCCGGCTGCACCGTGCGGATGATCCGCAGGCCGAACGCCGTGGCGAAATCCCAGTCGCGCTGGTCCTGGGCGGGCACCGCCATGATCGCGCCGGTGCCGTAGCCCATCAGCACGTAGTCGGCGATGAACACCGGGATCTGCGCGCCGTTGACCGGATTGGTGGCGTAGCCGCCGGTGAACACACCGGTCTTGTCCTTGCTCTCCTGGCGGTCCAGGTCGGACTTCATCGACGCCGCGCGCCGGTAGGCCGCCACCGCCTCGGGCGGGGTCGCCGCGCCGCCGGTCCAGCGCTCGTCCACGTCCTCCGGCCACTCCGCGGCGGTCAGCTCGTCGACCAGCGGGTGCTCGGGGGCCAGGACCATGTAGGTCGCGCCGAACAGGGTGTCCGGGCGGGTCGTGAAGACCTCGATGTCGTGGCCGCCCGCGGCGAACCGGACGTTGGCGCCGTGCGAGCGGCCGATCCAGTTGCGCTGCATGGTCTTGACCTTGTCCGGCCAGTCCAGCCGGTCCAGGTCGTCGACCAGGCGGTCCGCGTAGGCGGTGATCCGCATCATCCACTGCTTCAGGTTGCGGCGGAACACCGGGAAGTTGCCGCGCTCGGTCAGGCCCTCGGCGGTGACCTCCTCGTTGGCGACCACGGTCCCCAGGCCCGGCGCCCAGTTGACCGGCGCCTCGGACAGGTAGACCAGGCGGTGGGAGTCGATGATCGCGCGCTGCTCGGACCGGGAGAGCTCCGACCACGCCCGGCCGTCCGGGGTGGCGCGCTCACCGTTGGCGAACTCCTTCTCCAGCTCGCCGATCGGGCGCGCCTTGCCCGCGTCGGTGTCGTACCAGGCGTTGAAGATCTGCAGGAAGATCCACTGCGTCCAGCGGTAGAACTCGATGTCGGTGGTGGCGATGCGGCGGCGCTCGTCGTGCCCCAGGCCCAGCCGGCGGATCTGGCCCAGGAACCGCTCGATGTTCTCCTCGGTCGTGGTCCGCGGGTGCGTTCCGGTCTGCACCGCGTACTGCTCGGCGGGCAGGCCGAACGAGTCGAAGCCCATCGTGTGCAGCACGTTGCGGCCCAGCATCCGGTGGTAGCGGGCGTAGACGTCCGAGCCGATGAAGCCCAGCGGGTGACCGACGTGCAGCCCGGAGCCCGACGGGTACGGGAACATGTCCTGCACGAACAGCTTGTTCGCAGGCACCTCGCCCTCGGAGAGCGAACCCGCCGGGTTCGGCGCGTGGAACGTGCCGCGCTCGTTCCACTCCCGCTGCCAGCGATGCTCGATCTCGCTCGCGATGCCCGCGGTGTAGCGGAAGCGCGGAACCTCTTCCGCGGGTCCGTTACCTGCCGCGTCTGCCTGGCCACTCATCAGTTGCGTCCTTCCCCGCTCCGCCGGAACGCGCGCGTCGTGCGCTCCAGTGTGCCGCCTCCTGAAAATGGAAAACCCCCCAGGCCCGGGTGGGCATGAGGGGTCGCCGCGTCGAACCGTCTCCGGACGTTCAACGCGGCCAACGAAGAAGTCGGCGTGCGCTCACGGGCTCAGTCTAACCGACCAGCGAAAACGGCCTCAGCGAACGGCCAGCGTGATCAGCTGGGTGGTCTGCCCGGCGCTGAAGTTGTCGTCGCTGACCAGCACCAGCGTCCGGCGCCCGTCCGGCAGCCGCGGACCCCAGGTGATGCCCTCGATGTTGTCGACGGCCGACAAGTCGAACTCGGACAGGTCCGCGAGCAGGCGCTTGCGGACCGGCCGCACCTCCGCGTCCGCCAGCGAGTCGACGTGCTGGACATCGGTGGCGCCGCGTGGGTCGGCCCGGTAGATGCGGATGGAGTTGCCGACTCCGCTGACGTAGGAACGCTCCACGACCAGGTAGCCGCCGCGCCCGTCGGACAGGATCGCCGAGATGCCGTTGTTGCCCGCGTCCCCGGTGGGCGACTCGGCGAAGACCGGATCGAGCGGGTAGGCGTGCTGGCCGAGGACGCGACCGGTGCGGTCCTGGACGGTCAGCCGAGCCAGCGCGCCGTGCTCGGTGGTGGGGGACTCGCCGTCCTGCAGGAGCGGCCCCTCCATCGCGGTGACCAGCAGCGCCCCTCCTGCGGCGAAGGTGAGCCCTTCCAGCGCCTCGTTCTGCCCGGGTCCGGTCTCGGCGGCCATGCGCAGGTTGTCCGCGATCGGGATGCCGCCGGTGTGCCGCCCGTCGGCGCCCGCGCTGCGGATCGCCGGGTCGATCAGCCGGTCGCCGCGCTCGCCCTCGCTGGTCCACCAGGTCCGGCCGCTGCGCGGGTCGTAGCGGACGTCCTCCGGGTCGACCGAGCCCGGGGGATAGGTGCTGCCGTCCGGCCGGAGCAGCGGGTGCGTACCGGTCAGGCGGAACTCGCCGCCCTCGAACCGCCCGGTGTAGGTGCGCGCCGGTTGCCGCTGCGAGCGGTCGTCGGAGATCAGCAGGTACTCGTCGGTGGCGGGGTCGTGGTCGATGCCGGAGAGGCCGCCGACCGTCGTTCCCTCGAACCGCATCGCGTGCGGCAGCGTCGTTTCGCCGATCAGCTCGGTGCGCGGCGCCGGATCGGCCGTCGCGACCGGCGCGGTGACCGCGGCGAGCAGCACGGCGGCCGGCAGAGCTCGGGGTGTTGTGACCATGTGGGACAGCACACCGGATGCGGATGTCCGGCGGGTGTCCGCGAGGTGGAGGTTTAGGCTGTCCCGGTGCTCGCTGTTCAGCTGATTCTCTGCGCGGTCCTGGTCCTCGGTGGCGCGGCCCTGCTGACGCTCGGTTTCCGGGGGCTGCGCGGGCGGTTGCCCCGCAACACCTACGTCGGCGTCCGCACGCCTGCCGCCATGCGCAGCGAGGAGGCGTTCCAGCTGGCCAACCGCACGGCGGGACCGGCCATGGTCGCCGCGGGTGGTATCGCCGCGCTCTCCGGCATCGCCCAGCCGATGCTGGCCACCGGCTTCACCGTTGCCATGGTCGCGATCATCGGGCTGATCGGAGCCTTCGCCCTGATGACCGTGGGCGGTCTCATCGGCAACCGGGCAGCCGAAACCGTCCCGCCCCCGTCCCGGGTCAACCCCAGCCCCTGCGGTCCGTGCACGGGCTGCGCGGGCGGCTGCTGCAGCGCCTGACCAGCTGCTCTCAAAGCCTCCCCAAGTTATCCACAGGAATCTGTCCACAGGTCTGTGGACAACTCGACAGCTCTGCGCAGGGGCGGGCGACTGCGGCACCCGAGCGGTGGGCGTGACAGTTTTGCCTAAAACTGTGCGGTCTCGACGCCCGAAGTGTCCGGACAGTTTTAGGCAAAACTGTCACCGCCTCCCCGGTGTGGGAGGGCGACCGGTGAGCCGAGGGGTGGTTAGTTGAGCTTCACGTCGCCTGGGTGGGTGGCTAGGAAGGCGAGCGGTGGACCCTGCCGTCGGAGCACCTTGGACCAGAGCTCCTGGCCTTGGTCGGCGATGACGTCGTCCGGTAGCGCGGGGACGACGTGCCAGTCGCCGCGTTCGATCTCGCCTGCCAGCTGGCCTGCGTCCCAGCCGGCGTAACCGGCGAAGAAGCGCAGGCCGCGGGTCTTCGGCACGAGCGCGTTCGGGTCGCCGTCGAGGTCGACCAGGCCCACCGGACCGCGCACGCCGACCATGCCCTCGATCGCGTCGGCGCGCTCGCCCGCGCGCAGCGTCGCCAGGCAGATGGCGGTGCGCTGCTCCACCGGCCCGCCCACGAACAGGGAGCGGGGTTCGATGGCGTGCTCGGCCCACTTGGGGAGGACCTCTTCGACCGCGACCTCGCTCGGCCGGTTCAACACGACCCCGAGCGTGCCCTCCGCCCGGTGGTGAATCACGTAGACGACCGCTCGCCGGAAGTTCTTGTCCAGCAGCTGCGGCGCCGCGACGAGCAGCGCGCCGGGTTCCACCTCAACGTCCGTTCCCACGCGCACATGATCTCACCGGATGCCCGCGCGCGGACCCCTCCCAGGCCGATCCGGTGACACCGAATCCGCCAGAACGATCCCAACAAGAGTTAACAGCGAGCATTACCAGCCGCTATTGACTTCTCGCTAATAAAAGCAACACAACTCGGGGCTGTGACCTGCGAATTCACCTCAGGGGTGTTCGATGCCCTGTTCGCGGGCCCACTTGAACAGCTCGTCCACGGCCTCGTCGCGCGACATCGGTCCGCGGTCCAGGCGCAGCTCCTTGAGGTGCTTCCACGCCTTGCCGACGATCGGTCCCGGCTGCACGCCGAGCAGCTGCATGATCTCGTTGCCGTCCAGATCCGGGCGGACCTTCGCCAGGTCCTCCTCCTCGGCTATCCGGGCGATGCGCTCCTCGAGATCGTCGTAGGCGCGCTGCAGCCCCGTGGCCTTGCGCTTGTTGCGGGTCGTGCAATCGGCGCGCACCAGCTTGTGCAACCGCGGCAGCAGCGGGCCCGCGTCGTTGACGTAGCGGCGCACCGCGGAGTCGGTCCAGTGCCCGTCGCTGTAGCCGTGGAACCGCAGGTGCAGGAACACCAGATCGCTGACCTGGTTGATGACGTCCTTCGGGTAGCGCAGCGCGCGCAGCCGCTTGCGGGTCATCTTCGCGCCGACCACCTCGTGGTGGTGGAAGCTCACCCCGCCGCCCGGCTCGAACCTCCGGGTCGCGGGCTTGCCGATGTCGTGCAGCAGCGCGGCCAGCCGCAGCACCAGGTCCGGCTCGCCCTGCTCGTCGTCCGCCCGCTCCAGGTCGATGGCCTGGTCCAGCACGGTCAGCGAGTGCGCGTAGACGTCCTTGTGCTGGTGGTGCTCGTCGATCTCCAGCTTCATCGCGGGCAGCTCGGGCAGCACGTGCTCGGCCAGGCCGCTGTCCACCAGCAGCTCGATACCGCGCCGGGGGAACTCCCCGCACAACAGCTTGGACAGCTCGGCCTGCACCCGCTCCGGGGTGATCCGGGAGATCTCGGCCGACATCTCGGTCATCGCGCGCACCACGCGGTCGGCGGGGGTGAAGCCGAGCTGGGCGACGAAGCGGGCCGCGCGCAGCATCCGCAGCGGGTCGTCGTTGAACGAGTCCTCCGGGGCCGCCGGGGTGTCCAGCCGCTTGGCGACCAGGTCCGCCATGCCGCCGTGCAGATCGACGAAGGTGCGCGCGGGAAGCTCGATGGCCATCGCGTTGGCGGTGAAGTCGCGGCGCACCAGGTCACCGTCGATGGTGTCGCCGAAGTCCACCTCGGGATTGCGGCCGACGCGGTCGTAGCTGTCCGCGCGGAAGGTGGTGATCTCCACCGTGGTGCCGCGACGGTAGGCGCCCAGGGTGCCGAACTCGATGCCGGTGTCCCAGATCGTCTCGGCCCAGCCGGTGAGCAGCTCGCGCACGCGCTCCGGGCGCGCGTCGGTGGTGAAGTCCAGGTCGGTGCCCAGCCTGCCGAGCATCGCGTCGCGCACGCTGCCGCCGACCAGGAAGAGCTTGTGCCCGGCTGCGCTGAAGCGCTCGCCCAGCTCCTCGGCGACCGGAGCGACCCGGATCAGCTCCACCACCGCGTTGCGTTGCGCATCGCGCTGGAGTTCCGGGGTGGGCCGGCCCGAGTGGGTCTGCTTGGAGGAGGACACGATTCACCAGGGTATCGGGCGTGCAGCCAGCCGTTTAACCCTGCTGGAGGGCTCCGGTCGAGCGCTGTCGGACAAGCCCGCCACCTCGCGAAACCGCAGTGACCGAGCCGGGAGCGCCCAGCGGCGGCGCGCCCGGGCGCGGGCGCGTCTCGCCGCGACGCGTGAACGACCGCACCACCGCGGTGGCGCTGATCGCACTACCATCGGGCGCATGCCCCCGTCGCCCGGCCGCTCCGGCGGTAACCAGCCGGGGCGTCGGAACCGACGCCGGCGACACAGGCTGCGAACGGTCGACGAGACCTCCGCCGGGGGACTGGTGGTGAACAGCACCGCGGGCCTCGCTGCGATCATCGGACGGGTGGACCGCAAGGGCCGGCTGCTGTGGTCGCTGCCGAAGGGGCACATCGAAGCAGGTGAGACCCCGGAGGAGACCGCGGTTCGGGAAGTCACCGAGGAGACCGGCATCATCGGCCGGGTGGTGACCGCGATCGGCACCATCGACTACTGGTTCGTCGCGGGCAACCGGCGGATTCACAAGACCGTGCACCACTACCTGCTGGATGCGGTGGGCGGCGAGCTTTCCGACGAGGACGTGGAAGTCACCGAAGTGGCCTGGGTGCCGCTGAGGGAACTGGACGAGGTACTGGCCTACGCCGATGAACGGCGGCTGGTGCGACGGGCGCTGACCGAGCGCGGCGACGGTTCCGCCGAGCGGTTCGGAGTCCGTCCGACGAGGAGTACCGGGACGGAGCCGGGGTGAGGTTTCTGCTGGCCGCGCTGGCCGCGGTGTTGGTGTGCGCGATGTTTCCGGTCCCGCAGGCGAGCGCGCAGGCCGGTAGCCCGGGCCAGTTCGACGTGACCAAGGTCACTCCCAATGTCGTGGAGCCGAGCTCTCCCGGTGAGGTCGTGGTCAGCGGGATCCTGACGAACAACGGCGACGAGCCGATCACCGACATCGAGGGCCGCATCGAAGCGGGCGACCCGCCCGCCAGCGAGCCCCAGGTGCAGCGCTACATGCGAGAGGGCCCGCCGAGCAGCCACGGCCCCGGGTTCTCCGACATCCCCGGTCGCGTCGAGCCCGGCCAGCGGCTCCCGGTGCAGATCCGCGTTCCGCTGGACCAGCTGCAGATCTCCGAGCCCGGCGTCTACCCGCTGCTGGTCAACATCAACGGCTCGGCCGACGGCCGCAGGCGGATCGCCGACGCGCAGTTCATGCTGCCGGTGACCGGTCTGCCCGGAACCCCGCCCGCGCCGCCGGCCGCGCCCACCCCGACCACGATGCTCGTGCCGATCGTCGACAAGCCGCGCCTGGAGCGCGAGGCGCTGCCGCACGGACGAGCCGTGCTCGTCGACGATCAGCTGTCCGCCGAGCTCGCCCCCGGCGGTCGCCTCTACGACCTGGTGCAGGCGGTCATCGACGGCATCCCACCGGGATCTTCGCTGGGCAACTCGCTGTGCTTCGCCATCGACCCGGACCTGCTGATCACCGCCAAGGCGATGCAGGGTGGCTACCAGGTGCGCAAGCCGGACGGCTCGCTCGTCGAGGGCATCGGCAGCAACGCCGCCGATCTGTGGCTGACCAAGCTGCGCCAGGCCGTCTCCGGCCGGTGTGTGATCCCGCTGCCCTACGCCGACGCCGACGTGGTCGCGCTCAGCCGCGCGGGGCTGCCCGACCTGGTCAAGGGCGCGCTCGACGGCGCCGACCTGATCGCGGCCAGGGACGGCCTGGACACCGAGCCGCGTGACGTGCTCTGGCCGATCGAAGGCGCGCTGTCCGGACCGCTGTCCGCCGACCTGCCCGAGACCGCGCTGCTGGACACCCGCGCGGTCGACATCCCGCCGGGCTCGCTGTCGCCGGTGAAGCTGCGCGGGCACGACATCGCCGGGGTCCCGATCGACCCGCTGCTTGCCGGGGCGCTGGACCCCAAGCTGGACACCGTGCACCAGGTCACCGCCAACTCGCCCGATCCCGGGCAGGGCACGGTGACCGCGCAGAACGCGCTGGGCGCGCTGACCTTCCGCGCCACCCAGGGCTTCATCGGCAACTCGACCTCGGTGATGGTCCCGCCGCGGCGCTGGCAGATGCGCGCCGACGACCTCGAGTCGCTGCTCTCGGGCATGCAGAAGCTGGCCGACGCGCACTTCATCGATCCGAGCCCGCTACCCCAGCCCGACCCGGCCGACCTCCCGGAGGCCGACCTGACCTACCCGGTGCAGGCGAGCAGCTCGGAGATCCCGCGCGACGTCATCAACCGGCTGGCCGCGCAGAACTACAAGGTCGGCGACCTGGCCCGGTCCTCCAGCCCGGAGTTCGCCAACCCGGTCCCGCCAGGGCGGGTGACGACGCCGCTGCGCAACGGCCTGCTGCACGCGGTGTCCAGCGCCTGGCGGGACAACCCGGGCGCGGCCTCGTACTGGGTGCGCCGCGAGACCAAGCCGATCAACGACGTGCTCGGGCTGGTGCGCATCGAGGAGTTCCCCGGCCGCACCACGCGCACCGAGTCGGACAGCCCGATCCCGGTGACGGTGGTCAACGACCTGCCGTTCAACGTCGGCATCGTCTTCCACATCCCGCCGATCCCCGGCGTGACCGTGCACCACGACTTCGGCGGCCAGTCGGCCACGGTGCCCGCCAACGGGCGACGCCAGTTCATGCTGCAAGCCGACGCCCAGCGCTCCGGTCAGTTCACCCTCGACGTGCGGCTGACCACCGAGGGCGGGACGCGGCTGGGCAATCCCAAGCGGCTGCTGATGGAGTCCACCAACTACGGCGCGATGATTCCCTGGCTGACCGGGATCGCCGGGGCCGTGCTGGTGCTGATGTCCGTGCGGCGGATCGTCAAGAAGGTCAAGGACCGGCGCAAACGCCGCGCTTCCGGAGATCCGGCGGATTCCGGCGAGGAGTCCACGGTCGAGCTGTCAGCCGTGCCGGACGATGCCCGCTCCAACACCACCGACGGTGATCGCGACCAGAGCTGAGAAGCTGTGCAGCGACACGATCGGGGCGATCGCTCCGTTGCGGGCGAAGGACTGAGGCGTTGAACCGAGAAACCGACCCCAGGCGGGGAGCGTCCCCGGACGGGCCCACCCGCCCGATCCACCCCGCAGCAAACCAGCAGGGACAGCCGCATCGGGGCTGGCACGTCGCGGAGACGCAGCCGCTGCGCGCGGTGCCCGCCGAACCGGGACCGGACCAGGCCGCCGAGCAGGCCGTCGAGCAGACCACGGTGATCCGCCCGGTCTCGCCGGGCAAGCCCTCGCTGCTCAAGGCCAGCGGCTCGATGGCGATCGCGACCCTGATCAGCCGGATCACCGGCTTCCTGTGGAAGCTGATGCTGGCCTCGGTGGTCGGCTTCGGCGTCATCAACGACTCGTTCACCGTCGCCAACACGCTGCCGAACAGCATCTTCGAGCTGCTCGTCGGTGGTGTGCTGACCAGCGTCGTGGTTCCGGTGCTGGTGCGTTCGCAGAAGAGCGACGAGGACGGCGGGCTGCGCTTCAAGCAGCAGCTGATGACGCTGGCGGTGGTGGTGCTCGGACTGGGCACGCTGATCGCCGTGGTCTGCGCCCCGCTGCTGACCTGGGTGTTCGTCACCGACTCCGACGCGTCCAACATGGACCTGGTCAACGTGCTGGCCTACCTGCTGCTGCCGCAGATCTTCTTCTACGGCATCTCCGCGCTCGCCGGGGCGATCCTGCAGGCCAAGCAGGCGTTCAGCCCGCCGGCCTGGGCTCCGGTGGTCAACAACATGGTCGTGATCGCCACCATCGGCGTCTACTGGGCGCTGCCCGGCGAGATGACGGTCAACCCGGTGTCGATGACCGACGCGCACGTGCTGACGCTGGGCGTAGGCGTGACGCTCGGCGTGTTCAGCCAGGCGCTGATCCAGGTCCCCGCGATGCGCAGCACCGGCTTCCGCTGGGGCTGGAAGTGGGGCTGGGACTCGCGGCTGAGCGAGTTCGGCGGTCTGGCGCTGTGGATGCTCGGCTACGTGGCCGTCAGCCAGGTCGGTCTGATCGCGCTGAGCCGGGTGGCCTTCGGCGCCGACGCGGGCGCGTGGTCGATCTACAACTACGTGTGGATGCTGCTGCAGCTGCCGTACGGCGTCATCGGCTTCTCGATCATGACCGCGATCCTGCCCCGGATGTCGGCGGCCGCGGCCGACGCGGACTACGCCAAGGTCATCGACGACCTGTCGCTCGGCAACCGGCTCTCGACGGTGAGCCTGATGCCGATCAGCGCGCTGATGACCGCGCTCGGCGTGCCGCTGGCGCTGTCGCTGTTCGCGCTGCGCGGCTCCACCGGCTCGGCGACGACGCTCGGCATCGCGCTGGCCGTCTCGGCCTTCGGGGTGCTGCCCTACGCGCTGACGCTGATGCAGATGCGCACGTTCAACGCGCTCAGCGACGCCCGCACCCCGACGCTGATCATGGTCGTGATGACCGTGGCCAAGGTGCTGCTCGCCGTGGTGGTCGCCTGGACGCTGCCGCACGAGACCGTGGTCTACGGGCTGACCTTCGTCAACTCCGCCACCTTCGTGGTCGGCTGGCTGGTCGGCGAGATGTGGCTGCGCCACCGGCTCGGACCGCTCGGGAGTTCCCGGTTCCTCAAGACTCTCGGCAAGTCGCTGATCGCCTCGACGATCGGCGGCTTCGCCGCTTGGGGCGTGTCGCAGGGCATCGACGCGCTGATCCCCGGACCGGCCGGAGCCGGAACCGGTTGGCTGCAGCTGCTCGCGGGCAGCGCGGTCGGCTTCGCCGTGATCTTCGGAGTGATGTCGATACTGCGAGTGGCGGAATTGCAACCCGCCATCGGGCGCGTCACCGGTTTGCTACGTCGTGGCTGACATTCGCGTCACGTACCCTCGACGCAGAAGTCTCCTTCCGTGAGGGAGCACGGGTGTATCCAAAACCCCTAGGCGGACCGGAAGGAGCGGGAGAGGGAAGGTGACGAGCAAACCCACCGAGCAGATCTCGAACGAAGACGACGAACCGGGCGCCGACGCCGGGGCGGCGCTGACGCCGGGCCGCGTGCTGGACCACGGCCGATACCGGCTGCTGTCCCAGGTCGGCGCGGACGACCGCTGCGACGCCCAGCTGTGGCGTGCCAAGGACGGCGTGCTGGGCCGCGACGTGGCGCTGACCATCCTCGTCGGGGACCGGTCGGACGCCGAAGCGGCCAACAACGCGCGACGCACCCTGGAACGTGCGATGCACGCCAGCACGTTCAACCACATCGGCGTCGCGCGGGTGCTCGACGTCGTCACACCGTCCAACACCGACCCGGCAGGCGTTCTCGGCCTGGTGATCTCCGAGTGGACCCACGGCACCGACCTGCTCGACCTGGTCGCCGAGGGCCCGTTGCCGCCCGGCACGGCGGCCCGGTTGATGCAGCCGCTGGCGGCGGCCGTCGAGGCGGCGCACCACGCGGGGCTGGTGCTGGGCGCCGATCACCCGCAGCGCATCCGGGTCACCCCGGACGGCGACGTGCGGATGGCCTTCCCGGGTCCGCTCGCGCACGCCACCTCCAGCGACGACGTGCGCGGCCTCGGCGCCGCGCTGTACCTGCTGCTGAGCGGCCGCTGGGCGCTCGGCGACGCGCCCGAAGGCCTGCCCACCGCACCCACCGGCCCGGACGGCGACCTGGTCGCGCCGCGCACGCTGCGCCCGACCGTGCCGATGGAGCTGTCCACCGTCGCGGTGCGCGCGCTGGGCACCCCGGACTCCACCGGCACCACCGGCGGAGTGCGGACCGGCGCGGCCGTGCTGCGCGTGCTCGAGCAGTACGCCACGTACGATCCTCCGGCCCAAGCCACCAGCGGGGACACCGCGACCGTCGACGCCGGTGAGGTGTGGCGCCGCGAGGATCCGCGGCCGGACAAGAGGACTCGCAAGAAGCTGATGATCAGCGTGGGGGTGCTCGCCGCGGCCACCATCCTGGTGATCGGGTGGATCGCGGTCGGCGTGATCGGCATCTTCACCGAGACCGACGGGGGCGGAACCGGCACCGTGATCAGCGGTGATGAGCCGTCCGAGGAGCAGTCGTCGCAGGCTCCGCCGCCCGCGACTCCGGTGGGCATCACCGACGGCGTCTCCTACACCGTCAAGGGCGAGCCGGACGCGCCGACGAGCATCCCGCACCTCTACGACGGCGATCCGAGCACCGACTGGTCGACGTACAACTACTTCCAGCAGCTCGGCCCGAACGGAATCAACACCGGCACCGGTGCCGTGCTGACGCTGGATCACCCGACGGTCGTGCAGGAAGTCGTGATCAACTCGCCGAGCCCGGGCACCCAGGTGGAGATCCGCCAGGTCGAGGGCTCGCCGAGCATGGACTCCAAGCTGCTGGGGTCGGGCAAGCTCAACGCGGGCGAGACCCCGATCAAGGTGAACGCGGCCGCGCCGAGCAGCAAGATCCTGGTGGTCCTGACCAAGCTCGCGCCCGCCGACGGCGGCAACTTCGCGTCCAAGATCAACGAGATCAAGGTGACCGGTAGCGCGGGCTGATCCGCGCTCGCACGCCCCCTCGTCGCTGGTCGGCGAGGGGGCGTAGCGTCGCGGCCGGGCGGTGGCCACGGGCGCTTCCCGGGCGGTGTGCACGATCAGTAAGGTCTTGGACCGTGTCTGCCCCCGCCGCATCCGATGCCGAGCTCATCGCGGCGCACAACAACGGAGACCCGCACGCGTTCTCCGAGCTCTTCCGCCGACATAGAGATCGGCTGTGGGCTGTTGCGCTGCGCACCACGCGCGACCCCGACGAGGCCGCCGACGCGCTGCAGGACGCGATGATCTCGGCCTTTCGCAACTCCGCGTCGTTCCGGGCCGAATCGCGGGTCACCACCTGGCTGCACCGCATCGTGGTCAACGCCTGCCTGGACCGGATCCGCCGCCGCCAGGCCCGGCCCACCGTGCCGTTCCCGGAGAACGGGCCGGAACCGGCGGCTCCCCGCGACTCGATCGCCGATCAGGACACCAGGATGGCGGTGCAGGACGCGCTCGCCGAGCTCCCGGAGGAGCAGCACGCACCGATCGTGCTCGTCGACGTGCACGGCTACTCGGTGTCCGAAGCCGCCCGCCTCCTCGGCATCGCCGACGGCACGGTCAAGAGCCGCTGCGCGCGTGGTCGAGCGAAGCTCGCGAAAACTCTGGGGCATCTGCGGAACCCGAGTGCAGATGCGAACGTCCCAGATGACGCGATGGTCATGCGTCGACGGGAGGGACGATGAGTGGGGAGTACCGGCGCGCGGGCGCGCCGCAGGGGCCACCGTCCCTGGAGGAGCTGGCCGATCTGCACGCGGGGGCGCTGGACGAGCAGGCGGCCGCCGAACTGCGCCGGCGAGTCGACGCCGACCCCGAGGCCCGCGAGACGCTGGCCGCGCTGGACGCCACCAGCGCCGAACTGGGCGACCTGCCACCGCTGACCATGCCCGCCGACGTCTCGGGCCGCATCGAGGACGCGCTGGCCCAGGAGGTCCGCAACCGGACCCCGCAGCAGCCCGTCGCCCCGCACCAGCAGGTTCCCGGGCAACCGGCCCCCGCGCAGCAGCCCGCCACCGGCGGGCAGGTGGTGGACTTCGCCGCCGCCAAGCGGCGCCGCAACCAGCGGTGGGCCCTGGGAGCGGGCTTGGCCGGCGTGGCCGCCGCGGCCGCCGCCGTGGTCTTCGCCGTGCTGCCCGGCACCGGTCAGCAGGACCAGACGGCGCTTCCCGGCCAGCAGCCCGGCGGGAACTCGGCGCCCGCGAACCCGCCGATGGCCCTGCGAGGCGATCAGGTCCAGCTCAATGGCGAACAGTTCTCGCAGGTCATGAAGTCCGATCAGTACCTGCGGTCGTTGAACGACCCGCAGCGGCTGATCAGCTGCCTGCAGGCCAACGGCGTCTCCGGTGGCAAGCCGATGGGCGCCAAGGAGATCACGCTCAACGGGCAGCGCGCTCAGCTGCTGATCCTGCCCGATGGCGGGATCGGGAAGTTCCGCCTCCTGACGGTCGGCCCTGGCTGCGGCCAGGGCAATCCGGCGACCCTGTCGGACAGCACCTTCGGGGGTTCCTGACCGGACCAGCGGCACGGCACACCACGAGACCCCGGCTCTCACCATGTGGGAGATGGCCGGGGTCTTGTGCCATGCGGCACCGCATCCGGCTGATCGGGAACACCGGCGAATAGGATCGCGTTGATTCGAATGCCGTCGCGCGAGCAGCGCGGCGCACACGCTTACGACGGAAGGGGCGCGGTGACTGGCGACGTCCGCAACGTGATCATTGTCGGTTCTGGTCCGGCCGGCTACACCGCAGCGGTGTACGCGGCCCGGGCCGAGCTGGAGCCGCTGATCTTCGAGGGGTCCCAGTTCGGGGGCGCCCTGATGACCACCACCGATGTGGAGAACTACCCGGGCTTCAAGGACGGGATCATGGGTCCCGACCTGATGGAGCAGATGCGCTCGCAGGCCGCCCGCTTCGGGGCCGATCTGCGCCCGAACGACGTCGAGCGCGTCGACCTCTCCGGCGAGGTCAAGACCGTCGTCGTCAACGGTGTCGAGCACCGGGCCCACGCGGTCATCCTGGCGATGGGCGCCGCGCCCCGCTACGTGGGCGCGCCGGGCGAGGAGAAGCTGCTCGGCCACGGCGTGTCCTCGTGCGCCACCTGCGACGGGTTCTTCTTCCGCGATCACGACATCGCCGTGATCGGCGGCGGTGACTCCGCGATGGAGGAGGCCACCTTCCTGACCAAGTTCGCCAGGTCGGTGACGATCATCCACCGCCGCGAGGAGTTCCGCGCGTCCAAGATCATGCTGGAGCGCGCCCGCGCCAACGAGAAGATCAAGTGGCTGACCAACAAGACCGTCGACGAGGTCCAGGGCGACGGCAAGGTCAGCGGCCTGAAGCTGCGCGACACCGTCACCGGGGAGCACTCCGAGCTGGACGTGAGCGGCATGTTCGTGGCCATCGGGCACGACCCGCGCAACGAGCTGATCAAGGGCCAGCTCGAGCTGGACGCCGAGGGCTACGTGCAGGTCCAGCAGCCGTCCACGCACACCGGCGTCCCGGGCGTCTTCGCCTGCGGTGACCTGGTGGACCACACCTACCGGCAGGCCATCACCGCCGCCGGTTCCGGTTGCTCCGCCGCCATCGACGCCGAGCGCTGGCTGGCCGAGCACGCCCACGCCGCCGAGACCGCGGCCGTCGGCAACTGACTCCGAGCCCGCACCGGGCTCAGCGCACACCTACCCCCCGAAAAGGAGATGATCATGGCCGACAACACCGTGACCGTGGACGCCGATTCCTTCAAGAGCAAGGTCCTCGACAGCGACAAGGTCGTGCTCGTCGACTTCTGGGCCACCTGGTGCGGCCCGTGCAAGATGGTCGCCCCGGTCCTCGAGGAGATCGCCGAGGAGCACTCCGACAAGCTGACCGTCGCGAAGCTGGACATCGACCAGAACCCCAGCGTCTCCCGCGACTACCAGGTCATGTCGGTGCCGACCCTGCTGGTCTTCCAGGGTGGTCAGCCGGTCAAGCAGATCGTCGGCGCCAAGCCGAAGGCCGCGCTGCTCGACGACCTGTCCGACTTCCTGTGAATTAGGACTCCTCGTAGGGCAACCCAATAACGCGAACCCGCCGTCTCATCGATAGATGCGGACGGCGGGTTCGTCGTTTCTACCCACTCGGCGGGGTCGGCCGCACACGTCCTGTTGTCGCAGTTGAGCCCGGTGGGCGTAGGCCGCAGCGCCGGGGTCCGGAACGCAAGGCACAATGACCCGTCGGGACCACACGTTCGTGGCCCGTCCACGCAGAAACGGAGTCGGGGCTCTCCCGACCATCCTCCGCGCCGGAATGGAACCGGCGCCTGAATCGAGCGAGGAGTGCATGCAGCTGCTCCACCGCGGTGACGTCGGTCCGGCCGTTGCCGAGATCAGGAACACCCTCGAGGCGCTGGGTCTGCTGCCTGCCACCGACCGGTCCGGCCAGGCCGTCTTCGACGAAACGGTGGAACAGGCGGTACGTGGTTTCCAACAGCAGCGCGGGCTGATCACCGACGGCATCGTCGGCCCGGCCACCTACCGGGCGCTGACCGACGCTCGCTGGCGACTCGGCGACCGCTCGCTGGCGTTCATGGTCTCCAAGCCCATCAGCGGCGATGACGTGTTCGCGCTGCAGGAGCGGCTGCTCGAGCTGGGCTACGACGCCGGCCACCCGGACGGGATCTTCGGCCAGGAAACCGAGCAGGCCCTGCGCAGCTTCCAGCGCGACTACGGGCTCAACTCCGACGGCATCTGCGGGCCCGGCACGCTGCGCGCGCTCAAGCAGCTGGCTCCGAAGGTCCGCGGCGGCCGCCCGGTGTTCCTGCGCGAGCAGGAGAAGGTGCGCCGCTCGGGGCCCCGGCTGCGCGGCAAGCGCATCGTCATCGACCCCGGCCACGGCGGCACCGATCGCGGCGTGTGCGTCGGGGACAACTGCGAGGCGGAGCTGACCTGGGACCTCGCCCGCAGGCTCGAGGGCCGGATGGTCGCCACCGGGATGGAGGCGCTGATCACCCGCGGGCCCAACGCCTGCCCGGCGGACTCCGACCGCGCCACCTTCGCCAACGAGGCCGGCGCCGACATGTTCCTGTCGCTGCACATCGACTCGAACCCCTCGCCGCGGGCCGAGGGCGTGGCGAGCTTCCACTTCGGCACCGGCAACGGCACCACCTCGAACGTCGGGGAGGCGCTGGCCGGCTTCCTGCAGCGCGAGATCGCGGCCCGCACCGGCATGCGCAACTGCGGCAGCCACCCCAAGACCTGGGACGTCCTGCGGCTGACCAAGATGCCCGCCGTCCGCATGGAGATCGGTTACCTCACCAACGAGCTGGACCGCACCCGGCTGCTCGACCCGTCGTTCCGGGACGTGGTCGCCGAGGGCCTGCTGGTAGCGGTCAAGCGGCTCTACCTGCTGGGCAAGGACGATCAGCCGACGGGCACCTTCACCTTCGACGACCTCCTGCGCCACGAGCTGGCCCGCGCAGAAGGCGCGTAAGGCGTACGCAGCCAGCGCCCGCGAGTCGTTCCGCGCAGAGCTACACCGCGGGCACGCACGGCCAAGCACGGCTCACGGCCTCAGCCCGGCGACAGCCGCTGTTCAAGTGGTCGCGGCGACAGCCACTGTTTCAAGTGTGGGACTCAACCGGCACCGCTGGGGGTTCTGACGTCGTGTGGCGAGGACCTCCGCGACGCCGCGGAGGTGGCTACTCAAGGAGCGGATCCCGCAGCCACACGGCGCGTCAGGTTCCCTACCCGCACCGGCCAGCAAACCGACCACCGGAGCAAAAAGAACCACCCAAGCCCCACGCACGGCGAGCCGAAATCGGCTACTCGCACCGGCCCGCAAGCCCCAAACCAGAAAACTACCGAGCGGGTTCCGCCGTTTTGATGGTCACGGAGGACAGCAGGCGTTCCAGTGCCGCCTCGACGTCCTCCTTCCAGGAGATGGCGGTGCGCAGCTCCAGCCGCATGCGCGGCCACTTGGGGTGCTGCCGGACCGTCTTGAAGCCGACCTTCTGCAGGAAGCCCGCCGGGATCACGCAGGACCCGGCCTCCTCGGTCAGGTCTCCGAAGGCCTCAATCGCCTTCACACCGCGTCGAGTGAGGTCCTTGGCCACGTTCTGCACGAGGACCCGTCCCAAGCCGCCCTCGGCGAACTCAGGCTGCACGTGGAGGGCGGTGAGCAGAATGGCGTCTGCGCTGACCGGAGCGGTCGGGAAAGCGGCGGCACCGGGAACGGCGGCCGGGGGAGCGTAGACCGCATATCCGGCGGGTACGTCGTCGACGTAGATGATCCGGCCGCAGGAGCCCCACTCCAGCAGCATGCTGGAGACCCAGGCTTCCTTCTCCAGCTCCGTTTCGCCGAACTCCTCGGCCTGCTCCCGGATGTGCGGTGCCAGCTCCCAGTAAACGCACCGGCGGCAGCGCGGGGGCAGGTGGTCGAGGTTGTCCAGCGTGACGCCGACGACGCGTCGCGACACCTGACCTCCTGGCAACCCTCGTGAACCCGCGCCCGGAAGACGGGCGCCGCGACCAGAATAAGGTCCCGCGCACCCTCACCGGAAGCACCGCTGCGTCCACGCACCACCTCGATGGAGTGAGATCACACGTGCCGCGCGGGAGGAGCGCGGTTTCACGTGAAACGTGCGGCGGTCCCCACCGCACGACGCCCGCACCGAGAGCCCCGCGAGCGGCGCGGTGGCCCGCTGCCGCCCCAGCTGCCACCACGCGGAACGCGCGCGCGACCAGCAGACTGGGAGGTGCCTGTTACATCGGCGCTACCAACGAGCGATAGGGCCTATAGAATCGCCCAACCGTCCGCGCGAGCCAACGGGCGGTGTGAAGCGCACGACGAAACCGGAGCGCGATATGTCGGAGCACGGAAATCAGCCGGCCACGCCGGAACAGCCCGCGGAGAACAGCGTCCGCAACCTCGACGCCTACCGAGCGGCCTACGCCGAGCGGACCGCAGGGATGACCGCCTCCGAGATTCGAGCTCTCTTCGCCGTCGCCAGCCGCCCCGAGGTGGTCTCGCTGGCGGGTGGCATGCCCAACCTCGCCGCGCTGCCGCTCGACTCGATCGGCGGCGAGGTCGCCCGGCTGATCGCCGAGGACGGCCAGGTCGCGCTGCAGTACGGATCGGCGCACGGCGTTCCGGAACTGCGCGAGCAGATCTGCGACGTGATGGCCCTGGAGGGCATCACCGCCCACCCGGACGACGTGGTGGTCACCGCGGGCTCCCAGATGGGCCTGGACATGATCACCCGGATCTTCTGCGACCCCGGTGATGTCATCCTCGCCGAGGGCCCGTCCTACGTCGGCGCGCTGGGCTCCTTCGGGGCCTACCAGGCCGAGATCGTGCACGTCGCGATGGACGACGACGGGCTGCAGCCGGACGCGCTGCGCGAGGCCATCGCCGAGGTGCAGCAGCAGGGCAAGCGGATCAAGTTCCTCTACACGATCCCGAACTTCCACAACCCCGGTGGCATCACGCTGGCCCCCGAGCGCCGACCGCAGATCCTGGAGATCTGCAAGGAGGCGGGCATCCTCGTGATCGAGGACAACCCGTACGGGCTGCTCGGCTTCGACGGCAAGCCGTACCAGGCGCTGCGCAGCATGGACGCCGACAACGTGGTCTACCTCGGGTCCTTCTCCAAGACCTTCGCCTCGGGCCTGCGGGTCGGCTGGGTGCTGGCCCCGCTGGCCATCCGGGAGAAGCTGGTGCTCACCGCCGAGTCGGCGACGCTGTGCCCGCCCACGCTCACCCAGATGATCGTGAGCCGCTACCTGAGCACGCACGACTGGCAGGGCCAGATCAAGATCTTCCAGGAGCAGTACCGGGAACGCCGGGACGCGATGATGGCCGCCCTCGATCAGTACATGCCGGAGGGTTGCACGTGGACCAAGCCCGACGGCGGCTTCTTCGTCTGGCTGACCGCGCCGGAGGGCGTGGACACGAAGGCGATGCTGCCGCGCGCGGTCACCCAGCGCGTGGCATACGTTTCGGGCACCGGGTTCTACAAGAACGGCTTCGGCAGCAGGCAGATGCGGCTGTCCTTCTGCTACCCGACGACGGATCGGATCCGGGAGGGCGTGCGCAGGCTCGCCAACGTGCTGACCGAGGAGATGGAGCTGGTCCGCACCTTCGGTACCGTTCCGCAGCGGAGCGTCCCGGGCCCGCAGGCGCCATCCCCCGACACCGCCTGAGTCGGCCGAACACGTACCGGTCCACTGCGCTCCTCGTGCGGGCGCAGTGGACTTCAATGTTTACAAGTCCTTAGAGGTGTTTCGAGAAGTGTCTGATCGCTGGGTTGCTGTCCTCGCAGGCGGGCTGTCACACGAGCGCGATGTCTCGCTGCGTTCGGGCCGCCGACTGTCCGCCGCACTGCGTTCCACGGGAATGACGGTGGCCGAGTGGGACGCGGACGAACAACTGCTCTCCCGCCTCACCGAGGAGCGCCCGGACGCGGTCGTGATCGCGCTGCACGGGGGCGAGGGGGAGAACGGCTCGGTGCAGACGCTGCTCGAGATGCTCGACATCCCCTACGTGGGCACCGGTTCGCACGCCTGCCGGCGCGCCTGGGACAAGCCCACGGCCAAGGCCGAGCTGGCTCGTGCCGGGCTGACCACTCCGGACTGGGTGGCTTTGCCGCACAGCACCTTCCGCGAGCTGGGCGCCCAGTCCGTGCTGGACGCGCTGGTCGCCAAGCTCGGACTGCCGCTGATGCTCAAGCCGGACCAGGGCGGCTCCGGGCTGGGCGCCCAGGTGGTGACCGACGCCGCGGACCTGCCGTCGGCGATGGTCGGCGCGCTGTCCTACGGCGACGCGGTTCTGGTGGAGAAGTTCATCGAAGGCACCGAGGTGGCCATCACGGTGATCGAGGGCGAGCAGGGGCCGGAAGCCCTTCCCGCGGTGCAGATCGAGACCGCCGACGGGGTCTACGACTACACCGCCCGCTACACCGCCGGACTCACCAGCTACCGGGCCCCGGCGGACATCGGCGACGACGCCGCGGCCGCGGCGGGGGAGCTGGCGATCGCCGCGCACCGGCTGCTGGGGCTGCGCGACGTGTCGCGCACCGACGCCATCATCGACACCAACGGCGTGCCGCACTTCCTCGACGTGAAGGTCTCGCCGGGACTCACCGAGACCTCGCTGATGCCGATGGGCGTCGAGGCGGCCGGCCGATCGCTCGGCGACACCTACGCCTCGCTCGTCGAGCGGGCGATGAAGCGCTAGCGTCGTTTCACGTGAAACGAAGAGCGGCCCGGCCTCCGCAGGGGAGGCCGGGCCGCTCTTCTAGTTCAGACCTCAGCGCTCGTCTTCGGCGACGAGAGTGATCGTCACCGTGACGAAAGGCCCCTGTGTCATTCTTCGTGGATTCCGCGGGCCTTTTCGCCCAACATCATCTCCGCGATGCGCTCCAGATCGTCCACCGAGCCGTACTCCAGAACGATCTTTCCCTTCCGGCGTCCACGTTCAACCTTCACCCGAGTGTCGAAGTGATTCGACAGCCGATCGGCCAGCCGATCGAAGCCGGGGGCTTCCACCTGAGGCTTGGCCGGCTTCGACTTGGCCGGAGCCTCCGACTTCTTCAGCGTCACCTGCTCCTCGGTCGCCCGGACGGAGAGTCCTTCCGCGACGATCCGCTTCGCCAGATCCTCCTGATGACCGACGTCCTCCAGGCCGAGCAGCGCGCGGGCGTGCCCGGAGGAGAGGACACCGACGGCGACCCGGCGCTGCACCTCGAGGGGGAGCCGGAGCAGGCGGATCGTGTTGGTGATGACCGGGCGGCTGCGACCGATCCGATCGGCCAGTTCATCGTGAGTGACGCCGAACTCGTCGAGCAGCTGCTGATAGGCAGCGGCCTCTTCGAGCGGGTTGAGCTGCACGCGGTGGATGTTCTCCAGCAGCGCGTCCCGCAGCAGCGCGTCGTCCTTGGTCTCTCGGACGATCGCCGGGATGAACTCCAGTCCCGCCAGCTGCGAAGCACGCCACCGGCGTTCACCCATGATGAGCTCGAACCGGTCCGGCTCGTCGAGCTCCCGCACCACGATCGGCTGCATGAGGCCGAACTCGCGGATGGAGTGCTGCAGCTCCTGCAGCGCGTCCTCGTCGAAGACCTGGCGCGGCTGCTTCGGGTTCGGCGTGATCGATGCGATCGCGATCTCGCGGTAGGTCGCACCGGCCACCGAACCGCCCTCGGTTTCACGTGAAACCGAGGGTTCTTCCTCCGGGGGTGCCGGAGTGGGGGACGGGGCACTCGGCACGTCGCCACCGCGCACCTGCCCCGCATCCGCACTCAGCGTGGCGCCGTCGGCGCCCGACGGCGGACCGTTCGGGATCAGTGCGGCGATACCGCGGCCAAGACCACCTCGTCGCTCGGTCATGCTGTCGTCCTTTCGACACCCCGCTCCGCGATCTCTCGCGCTGCATCCAGGTAACTCATGGAACCCCGAGAACCGGGGTCGTAGGTCAGCACCGTCTGGCCGAAGCCCGGTGCCTCCGAAATCTTGACACTACGCGGGATGACCGTGCGAAGGGCCAGATCGCCGAAGTGATCCCGCACCTCCGCGGTCACCTGGTCCGCCAGCTTGGTGCGCCCGTCGTACATGGTCAGCAGAATCGTCGAGACCCACAGCGCGGGGTTGAGGTGCGACTGCACCAGCTCGATGTTGCGCAGCAGCTGCCCGAGCCCTTCCAGCGCGTAGTACTCGCACTGGATGGGGATCAGCACCTCGTGCGCGGCCACCAGAGCGTTCACCGTGAGCAGGCCGAGCGACGGCGGGCAGTCCACGAAGACGTAGTCGTAGCCGAGCTCGTTGACCGAGTCGGAGTTCAGAGCCTCCTTCAGCCGGCCCTCCCGGGCCACCATCGTGACGAGCTCGATCTCCGAACCGGCCAGGTCGATGGTCGCGGGCACGCACCACAGGTTCTCGGACTGCGTCGACTGCGCGGCGGCATCGCCGACCGCGGTCTCGCCCAGCAGCACCTCGTAGATCGAGGGGACTCCGGCGCGGTGCTCGACGCCGAGCGCGGTGCTCGCGTTGCCCTGCGGGTCGAGGTCGATCACCAGCACCTTGAGCCCGTGGACCGCCAGCCCCGCTGCGAGGTTCACCGTGGACGTCGTCTTGCCGACGCCGCCCTTCTGATTCGCCACCGTGATGATGCGGCGATTGTTGGGGCGGGGGAGGTCCAGCTCTTCCGGGTGCAGCACGCGGGTGGCGCGCTGGGCTTCCTCCATGATCGGGGTCCAGCCGATGTCGTCCCGACCGAAGCTCATCGACTCCGATTCCGGGCCCGACGGGAATCGCATCGCGCCCATCGCGCGCTTCGACCCCTTCGTTTCACGTGAAACCCCGTTTGAGTCCGTCACCGTCCACGATCCTTTCTCGCTCGACGTGCACCCTCACGACGTCGACCGGACGCTTTTCGGGTCGCCGCGACCCGTTCCACAACAACCACGGTCGTCGGCACCTCCAGGGAGCCGACTCCGCATTGGACAACTTCACCGCGGCCGCCACCGGCCGCCGCGATCGCCGCTTCGTCCCGCTGCAGTTCTTCGGCCGCGCTCTCGCCCTTCATCGCGAGGAGCTTGCCGTCCTGCCGCAGCAGGGGGAGGCACCACTTCGCCAACCGTTCCATCGGAGCGACGGCGCGCGCGGTTACGACATCGGAGCCGGCCAACCGTTCGCGCACCGGGCCCTCCTCGGCACGACCTCGCTGCACCTCGGCGGTGAGCGACAACTCGGTGATGACTTCCTGCAACCAGGCCACCCGTCGAGCCATCGGCTCCAACAAGGTGAGGGTCAGGTCCGGGCGAGCGATCGCCAGCGGGATGCCCGGGAGCCCCGCCCCAGAGCCTACGTCCACAACCCGGCTTTTCGGTGGGAGCAACTCCGCAAGAACCGCAGAGTTCAGCAGATGTCTTTCCCAGAGCCGGTCCAATTCCCGCGGGCCGATGAGTCCGCGCTGGATTCCGTGCTCCTGGAGCAGCTCGTGTAACCGCTCGGCGAGCTCCAAGCGATCACCGAATACGTCCCGCGCCGACTCCGGCGCACCTCCGGTCAAGACATTCACCCCGTCGTTTCACGTGGAACAAGGACTTCGCACCCAGACTGCCGGATCGCGATCCGGCGTCGAGCACCAACCCTCGTTTCACCTGAAACGCAACCGAACGGGCGCGAGCGGCCCGCGGTTCCCATTCGGTCGCAGCACCCATTCAGCCAGACCAGGGTTGCAGAAGGGTTTCACGTGAAACCCGCGGCGGACACAAGCCGGAGATGAGGCGGGGGAGACCTGTCGACAAAACGTCACGGTGATGCGATGAACCGCGCCCTTCGGCGGGCACGAAAAAAGGCCCCCGCCACGATGTGGCGAGGGCCCGATCGAGGAGCCGTCAGCTCTTGAAGACCACGACCTTGCGGTTCGGCTCTTCACCCTCCGACTCGCTGTAAACGCCGTCGACCGCGGCGATGGCGTCGTGAATGATCTTGCGCTCGAACGGGGTCATCGGGCGCATCCGCGTTTCCTTGCCCGAGCTGAGGACCTCTTCGGCGGTGCTGCGGCCGAGCTCGGTGAGCTCCTGGCGACGGCCGGCGCGCCAGCCGCTGACGTCCAGCATGAGCCGGCTGCGGACGCCGGTCTCCTGCTGCACGGCCAACCGGGTCAGCTCCTGCAGGGACTCGAGCACCTGGCCCCGATTGCCGACCAACTGCTCCAGGTCGCTACCGCCCTCGATGCTGACCACCGCGCGGCCGGCTTCGACGTCCAGGTCGATATCGCCGTCGTAGTCCAGCAAGTCGAGCAACCGCTCCAGGTAGTCGCCCGCGACATCGCCTTCCTGCACCAGGAGGGCCTCAGTGTTGGACACCTGCTCGGCGCCGGATTCCTCGGCCGACTCCTCGGCCGACCCGGACTCCTCGGTCACAGTCTCTTCGGCTTCGGCCGGGGTCGACTCCTGCACAGTTTCAGACACTGGGTGTCTCCTCTCCAGGGGTTCGCGACGAACTCAGCGGGACTCGCCCGGCTGGTCGGTGTCACGAGAACGGTCTTCGATCGCCCCGGGGATCTCACCGGGTTGGTCCTTACCCGCTTCCGTCGTGCGGTCCTCGGCGGTCTCACCACCGGGGGAGGCCTCGACGACGGCGGAGTCCACGACCGCGGGCGCGTCGGAGCTCTCGGCCGACGCCGCCTCCTCGCGGTCGATCTTGCGGTACACCACGCGCTGCTGCCCCAACGTCCAGAAGTTGTTGGCCAGCCAGTAAATCAGAATCGCCAGCGGCAGGAAGGGACCACCGATGATCGCGAACATCGGGAAGATCCACAGCATCAGCTTGCCCATCATGGCGGCCTGCGGATTGGCCGTGGCCTCCTGGCTCTGCCGCTCCATCGAGTGCCGGGCGGTGAAGTGCGTGGCGATCGCGGCGGCGATCATCAGCGGCACCGCGACCACCAGCATCGACACCCGGTCGGTACCGAAGCTCGCGAGCACCTCGGGGGACTGGCTGATGTGGTTGGACAGCTTCGCGCCGAACAGGTCGGCCGCGACGAAGGAGTTCACGCCCTCGGCATCGAAGACGAAGTTCGACTCCGCGCCGGGCTTGAACCCGTTGAGGACGTGGAACAGACCGATGAACACCGGCACCTGAACCAGCATCGGCAAGCAGCCGGACAGCGGGTTGAACCCGTGCTCGCTCTGCAGCTTCTGCATCTCCTCGGCGAGCTTCTGCCGGTCGTCGCCGTGCTTGTTCTGCAGGTCGCGCACCATCGGCGCGAACTCCTGCATCTTCTTCATCGACCGGACCTGGTGCACGAACGGCTTGTACAGCAGCGCCCGCAGGGTGAAGACGAGGAAGACCACCGCCAGCGCCCAGGCGAACCCGCTGGCCGGGTCCAGCACGAAGCCGAACACCTTGTGCCAGAACCAGAGGATGGCCGACACGGGGTAGTAGATGAAGTCGAGCACGCTACTCCTCGGCGGTTTTGTCAGATTCGCGAACGCCGGTGGTCGCGGACCGCCGACGAGCAGGCGGGACCGGATCCAGGCCACCAGGATGCCAGGGTCCGCAGCGCAGCAGCCTGCGGAGGGTGAGCCAGCCACCGCGGAAGAACCCGTGCGCGGTGAGCGCCTCGACCGCGTAGGCGCTGCAGCTCGGGTAGAAGCGGCACGTCGGCGGCAACAGCGGTGAGATCAACTTGCGGTAGACGTGCACGGGCGCGAGCAGCAACCACGCGGCCGGGCTGGGACGCCCGGGGGTGTCGTGCTCTCGGTCCTGTGCCATCACGAACCCGCCATCATTTTCGAACCGGCCATTGCCCTGCGGCCCGGTCACTACTTCGAGATGACCGGCGGACCGTCGGGGTGGTGGATGCGCAGCTTGCGCAACGCCCCGTCGAGATCCGCACCGAGCTCATCGCTGGCGGCGTGGGCCGCCGCAGGCAGTGCGCGCACCACCACCAGTGTGCCTTCCGGCAGGTTCGGCAGGCGGTCGCGCATCAGGTGCCGCAGCCTGCGGGCGACCCGGTGGCGGACCACCGCGACACCCACGGCTTTGCTCACGACAAAACCCACCCGGGTCGATCCTGTCGACTCCCGGGTGGGTGCCGTGTTCTGTTCGACTTCCGACGAGGCTTCGCCGACGGCTGCAGCCGAGCTCGCGATCGCCGGGTCCGGACGCAGTGCGTGGACCACCAGACGGGATCGTCCTGCTCGGCGGCCACGACGAACCACCAGGCGGAATTCCTGGTTCTTGGTCAGCCGGGCTGCCGCGGGAAGCACAGCCGGACGCGATCAGGCAGACAGCTGCGCGCGGCCCCGGCGACGGCGCGCGGCCACGATGGCCCGGCCGGCGCGAGTGCGCATGCGCAGCCGGAACCCGTGCTTCCTGGCACGGCGGCGGTTGTTCGGCTGGAAAGTGCGCTTGCCCTTGCTCACGGTCGGATCTCCCGGTTACTACAGGCACCGAGGCCACAAAGAACCACGGTTCGGTCTGGATGTCCCTGGGTCGGGCCCACCATGTCGAGGGAACCCGCGGTCACCGGCCGTACGAAAAGTCGGCGCAGCGACATGCCCGCTCCACAGAACGGGGGACTGTACGAGGGTACGCCAGGGCCAACGGCAGGTGCACAACCGGGGTCGGCAACGGCGTGCGAACGAGTCCGCGCGAGCGCGGCGGTGGTGTCTCCCGGGCGCGGGGAGAACCGCCGCGCCGGTCCCGAGACGACGGGCTGCTGGTGCTCGCTTCCGCATCTCCGGTTCCCCCGCAGGCTCCCACACCGCGGCGACCGGGTAGCCTCCGGGATCTGGTTGTGGGCGTGGCAGCTCCTTGTTAGCGTGCCTGTCTGCGATGGCGCAGGCCGATGGGTGGGAGCGTCGGTCTGGTCGAGGGCCTGACCTCGGTCGCAGCTGGTACACCGGCCCCAGGGGGAACTACCGAAGCGGCCTGCCGTACCTTCATACACACGTTGTGGACAACTCTGTGGACACGTGTGTCCTCAGAGTCGCCTACGCTGGTCCCGTGCTCGTCGTCCGCTGCCCATGCAACCTTGGGGGCTGACCCTCGGGACCGCAACCGGGGACGAATTCAGCGAGGGGAGGGGAGCAAGGCGGTGTCCGACCACCAAGCCGATCTCGGTCGGGTTTGGGAAGAGGTGGTGCAGGAGCTGTCCTCCGGCACCCTGTCCCCGCAACAGCGCGCGTGGATGCGCGTGACCAGGCCAATCGGTCTCCTCGACGGGACCGCACTGCTGGCCGCTCCCAGCGATTTCGCCAAGGAAGCCATCGAGCGCGCGCTGCGCGACCCGATCACCGACGCGCTGTCCCGCAGGCTCGGGCGCACGGTCTCGCTGGCGGTCAAGGTGGACACCGCGGTGCCCGCGCCGACTCGCCCGGTCGCCGCACCCGCACCGGAGGCGGGCAACGGCGCTTCCGCCGAAGCCGAGCAGCAGCAGTCCTCCGCCACGTACGTATCCATCCCCAGCTTCGGCACATCTGGGGATAACTTCGGGCACACCGCGCACACCGGGTCGATCCCGGTGGTGCCGAGCGACCCGCCGCCGAACTCCCCGCGGCCGAGCCCCGGGGCATCGACCTCCGCCGGACCAGCTCCGCCGTCCTCGGCCCCGAGCGCACCGACCGGCGAACCGAAGCACGCCAAGCCGGAGCCCCAGTCGGGAGTCGACTTCCCGACCACCGAGTTCAAGTGGCCCGGCGGCGAAGCACCGAAGCCCGCGGCCGAACCGGAACCGCAGCAGTCTTCCGAGCAGTCGGCCCAACCGGCCCCGCAGCAGGACGAGGCTCCGAGCGCGCAGGCGACCGATGCTTCCGCCGAGGCCGAAGCGCCTGCGGCCGAGAGCTCCGAGGCCACCGGCGAGCCCGAGGACAACGGCGTCTGGCCGACCTTCGGACGCTCCGGGCACTCCGCGCAGGCCGTCGAGCAGCAGCAGGGGCAGCCGTTCACCGCGCCCAAGCACGCGCCGCCGACCTCGCAGACCAGGCTCAACTCGAAGTACACCTTCGACACGTTCGTGATCGGCTCGTCGAACCGGTTCGCGCACGCCGCCGCGGTCGCCGCGGCCGAGGCCCCCGCCCGGGCGTACAACCCGCTGTTCATCTGGGGCGAGTCCGGTCTCGGCAAGACGCACCTGCTGCACGCGGTCGGGCACTACACGCAGCGGCTGTTCCCCGGGATGCGGGTCCGCTACGTCTCGACCGAGGAGTTCACCAACGACTTCATCAACTCGCTGCGCGACGACCGCCAGGTGGCCTTCCAGCGCCGCTACCGCGATGTCGACGTGCTGCTGGTCGATGACATCCAGTTCTTGGAGGGCAAGGAAGGTACTCAGGAGGAGTTCTTCCACACCTTCAACACGCTGCACAACTCGAACAAGCAGATCGTGGTCTCCTCGGACCGCCCGCCGAAGGGGTTGCGCACGCTGGAGGACCGGCTGCGCACGCGCTTCGAGTGGGGTCTGATCACCGACATCCAGCCGCCCGAGCTGGAGACCCGGATCGCGATCCTGCGCAAGAAGGCGGCCCAGGATCGGATGAACGCGCCCGCCGACGTGCTGGAGTTCATCGCCTCGCGCATCGAGCGCAACATCCGCGAGCTCGAGGGCGCGCTGATCCGGGTCACGGCCTTCGCCTCGCTGAACCGGCAACCGGTCGATCTGCAGCTGGCCGAGATCGTGCTGCGCGATCTCATCCCGGACTCGCAGACGCCGGAGATCACCGCGCCGACCATCATGGCCGTCACCGCGGACTACTTCGGCGTGACCATGGACGACCTGTGCGGACCGGGCAAGACCAAGGCGCTGGCCCAGGCCCGGCAGATCGCCATGTACCTGTGCCGCGAGCTGACCGATTCGTCGCTGCCCAAGATCGGGCAGTCCTTCGGCAGTCGCGACCACACCACGGTCATGTACGCGGACAAGAAGATCCGCAAGGAGATGGCCGAACGCCGCCGGGTCTACGAGCACGTCCAGGAACTCACCGCCCGCATCAAGCAGCAGTCCCGCTGAGGAACCGTTGCTCCGCCCTGCCACTGCGCGGTCCTGCGCGCGGCAGGAGCCGATGCCCGGGCCTCACCGGCCAGCTAGCCGCTCCTCTGACCTGCGGTTTTATCCGGTGAGGCGCTCATTTGGCCGCTGCGGCCCGATTTTGAGTCCCCTGGAGTGATTGCCCGGGCGGCGAACGCCCGATCTTTCTGCTAACGGGGGTCGCCCGCGTCGACCCGGTCCACCAGAAAGATCCGAGCCGATCCGGCCGGGGTGAACCACCGCTCGGCGGGCGCCGCAGCGCGGCGCACCGCGCGGATCGGACCCCGCGAGCGCGACCCCGGAACCTTTCTGCTGGACCACCTCGGCCCGGCCAACCCCCGAAATCAGAAAGATTCGCGAGCCCCGCACGGGCCATCGCGCCCGCCCGAACCGACCGCGAGGCCGCAGCGGGTGCCCCGCGGGCCCGCGATCAGCACTCCTCGTGGCCAATTCGTCGCTCTTCGCACCCGCTGGCGGCCGCGGCGGCGGCGAACTTTTCTGCGCACCCGGGTGGGCTTCACCTCATCTCCCCGGCAGAAAAACCGCGCAGCGGGGAGATGTCCACAGCGACCTCCATCCCCAGGGCTGACCTGGAGATTTCCCCAATTCATCCACAAGCTGTGCACATCTGCACCCCCGTCTGCCCACATGGCTTCGCCGGGTTGCCAACAGCTCTCTCACAACCTTGCCCACAACCCGACCGGTGGAGAAGTGCAAATCCACGGGGGATCGGGACAACCCGGGGAACAACTGGGGATCGAAGTGTGGACAACTGGGGATGACTGTGGAGCGATCGAAGGGGGTCAGAAGTTGTCCACCACCCGGCTGTCGCAGTCCCCGGTTACTTCCAGTGGTCGTCCACACCGCACGAGGCGCTACGACCAGCAAAAAGGGGACTTGTCCCCACAACTCACAGCCCTTACTACTACTGCGCTCATTTCCTCTCTTTAAAGAAGAGAAGAGAAAAGAAAGAGGGGCGGTGGACAAGTGGACAACCTCCCGGCGACCGCCTCGAAGCCGCCAGGTGAACGCCAGGACCCGGATGCGGATCTCCACGAGCACGCTCTACGGTGGAACTTCCGCGAGGACCGCATCCGTGAACTTCGCCCGGCGATCTGCTGCACCACCGGTTCGGTCGCCTTGCTCGGTGCGTTCATCGCGGAACGCTTCGCCTCGGCGCGAAGCCCATCGAACCTTCCAGCCGCGCACGGCTCGACAAGTTCTCGGCAGCCAAGCCACGGCTGAAACCGAAAGGACACCCATGAAGATCCGCGTGGAGCGCGACGGCCTGGCCGACGCCGTCGCCTGGGTCGCGCGCAGCCTCCCGTCGCGGCCACCGGTTCCGGTGCTGGGCGGCGTGCTGCTCGATGCGAGCTCCGGAGAGGCGTTGACCATCTCCGGTTTCGACTACGAGGTTTCGGCGCAGGTCACCACCGAGGCTTCGATCGACGCGAGCGGCAAGACCCTGGTCTCCGGACGCCTGCTGGCCGACATCACCAAGGCGCTGCCCAACCGCCCGGTGGAACTCACCGTGGACGGCTCCCGGGTCAGCATCAGCTGCGGCAGCTCGAAGTTCAGCCTGCCGACGATGCCGGTCGAGGACTACCCGGCGCTGCCGGCGATGCCCGACCACGTCGGCTCGGTGCCCGGTGATCTGTTCAGCGAGGCGGTCGGCCAGGTCGCGGTCGCGGCGGGCAAGGACGACACGCTGCCGATGCTCACCGGCATCCGGATGGAGATCAACGCGGACAAGCTGACCATGGTCGCCACCGACCGGTTCCGGCTGGCGATGCGCGAGTTCACCTGGGAGCCGGGCACGACGCTCGCCGACACCTCGGTGCTGGTCCCGGCCAAGACGCTCGCCGATTCCGCCAAGACGCTCAGCGTCGGCGGCAGCAAGGTGGAGATCTCGCTGGCCGCGGGCGATGGCCTGATCGGCCTGTCCGGTTCCACCCGGCGCACCACCAGCAGGCTGCTGGACGCGGAGTTCCCGAAGTACCGCCAGCTGCTGCCCTCCGAGAGCGCGGTGACCGCCGACGTCGACGTCGCTCCGCTGGCCGAGGCGATCAAGCGCGTGTCGCTGGTCGCCGAGCGCGGCACGCAGGTGCGGCTGGAGTTCTCCGACCGCCTGCTGCGGCTGACCGCCGGTGGCGACGACGAGGGCTCCGCCGAGGAAGAGCTCCCGGTCGAGCTCTCCGGCGAGCCGCTCACCATCGCGTTCAACCCGACCTACCTGATGGACGGGCTCGGCGCGCTCAAGTCGGACCGGGCGCAGCTGCAGTTCACCACCTCCAACCGCCCGGCGTTGATCAAGCCGATCGGTGAGGACGGGACCGTTCAGGAGGGCTACCTCTACCTGCTGATGCCGGTGCGTCTCCCGGGTTGATTCCGGTTCGGCTGGTGGTGCGTCACATCCGGCCCACCGCCAGCCGACGGCTGCCGGCCTTGGTGGTTAGGCTCGAAGTCAGATCGATTCAGCGGGCGAGCTATCGCCCCCAGGAGGCCGGCCGCGCGCCGACCCCGGCAGTCGACACATTTGTTCGGATAGGGGATTTCCAGTGCAACTCGGGCTTGTCGGCCTCGGCCGAATGGGTTTCAACATGCGCGAGCGGCTGCGGGCCGCCGGCCACGAGGTGGTCGGCTACGACCGCAACGCCGACGTCAGCGATGTCGCGTCGATCGCGGAGCTGGTCGAGAAGCTGTCCGGTCCGCGCGTCGTGTGGATCATGGTTCCGCACGGTGACCCGACCCGGCAGACCGTCGAGGAGCTGTCCGGCCTGCTGTCGGCGGGTGACCTGGTGATCGAGGGCGGCAACTCGCGGTTCACCGACGACCAGTCGAACGCGGCGCTGCTCGCGGAGAACGGCATCAAGTACGTCGATGTCGGCGTCTCCGGCGGCGTCTGGGGTGCCACGAACGGGTACGGCCTGATGGCCGGCGGTGACACCGAGGACATCGAGCGGGCCATGCCGATCTTCGACGCGCTGCGCCCGGAGGGACCTCGCGAGGAGGGCTTCGCGCACTCCGGACCGGTCGGTGCCGGGCACTACGCGAAGATGGTGCACAACGGCATCGAGTACGGCCTGATGCAGGCCTACGCCGAGGGCTTCGAGCTGCTGGACGCCTCCGGGGTGGTCACCGACGTGCCTGCCACGATCAAGGCGTGGAGCCGCGGCACGGTCGTGCGCTCCTGGCTGCTGGACCTGCTGGTCCGGGCGCTGGAGGAGGACCCGGAGCTCTCCGAGCTGCGCGGCTACGTGCAGGACTCCGGCGAGGGCCGCTGGACCATCGAGGAGTCGATCAACAACTCGGTCCCGGCCCCGGTCATGACCGCCGCGCTGTTCGCGCGCTTCGCCTCCCGGCAGGACGACTCCCCGGCGATGAAGGCCGTCGCCGCGCTGCGCAACCAGTTCGGCGGTCACTCCGTGCAGAAGTCCGACTGAGGGACTTTTTCTGTGTGGGGCTTGCGGGGCGGTGCAGGTAGGGGAACCTGACGCGTCGCGTGGCTGCGGGATCCGCTCCTTGAGTAGCCACAAGCGGCGTCACGGCTGTCCTCGCCACACGACGCGTCAGAACCCCCGGCGGTGCGAGCTGAGCCCCGCACTTGAGACGGCGGCTGCCGCCGCATACCGCCATCGGGGGTGATCGGTTTCGGACCGGTCACCCCCATCGCAGGTCGGGCCGGACCCGGGCGGGCGCCACGAAATCGGATCTTGGCGACCACTAGGTTGGACTGCCGTGTACGTGCGTCATTTGCAGGTGAACGACTTCCGGTCCTGGTCGCACGCCGACCTGTCGCTGGACCCGGGGATCACCGTGCTGGTCGGGGCGAACGGCCAGGGCAAGACGAACCTGGTCGAGGCGATCGGCTACGTCGCGACGCTGGGTTCGCACCGGGTCTCCAGCGATGCGCCGCTGGTCCGGGACGGTGCGAACCGGGCAGTGGTGCGCGCCGCGGTGGTCAACGGCGGCCGCGAGCTGCTGGTGGAGCTCGAGATCACCGCGGGCAAGGCCAACCGCGCCCGGATCAACCGCGGCGCGGCCGGTAAGCCGCGCGACGTGCTGGGGATCCTGCGCACCGTGCTGTTCGCGCCGGAAGACCTCTCCATCGTGCGCGGTGACCCGGGCGAACGCCGCCGGTTCATGGACGAGCTGCTGGTCGCCCGTTCGCCCAAGTACGCGGGGGTGCGCTCGGACTACGAGCGGGTGCTGCGCCAGCGCAGCGCCCTGCTGAAGTCGGCAGGTGCCGCGCGCAAGGGCGGCGGCAAGGCCGATGTGCGGACCCTGGAGGTCTGGGACGGGCATCTGGCGCGCTTCGGCGCCGAGCTGCTGGCCGGGCGGCTCGCCCTGGTGTCGGCTCTCGGACCGCACGTGACCAGGGCGTACGCCAGCGTCGCCGCGACCGATGAGGCCACCGCGCCATCCGGGCGGGTGGCCGACCTGCGCTACCGCAGCAGTCTCGGCGAGTCGCTGCCCGCCGGTTACGGGGAGCCAGGCCGGGAGCAGCCCGCGCACGACGAGATGGTCGCGGCGCTGGAGTCGGCGCTGCTGGCCGAGCTGGAGCAGGTCCGCCCGCAGGAGATCGAGCGCGGGGTCTCGCTGGTGGGCCCGCACCGCGACGACCTGGAGCTGCTGCTCGGGGACCTGCCGACCAAGGGCTACGCCAGCCACGGCGAGTCCTGGTCGTTCGTGCTGGCGTTGCGGCTGGCCTCCTACCACCTGCTCACCGATGATGGCGCCGAACCGGTGTTGATCCTGGACGACGTGTTCGCCGAGCTCGACCGGCGGCGCCGGGCCCGGCTGGCCGAACTGGTCGCCGACGCCGAGCAGGTCCTGGTGACCGCTGCCGTGCCGGAGGACGTGCCGGAGGAGCTGACCGGTGTTCGCTTCGACGTCCGTGAAGGCGAGGTCCACCGTGCCGAGTGATGGACCCCGGGACGGGGGTTCCGGGAGAGGCGCAGACGGCCAAAACGATGAACCCAGGGTGACGGGCACCGCGGATGAACCTGTGGATGTCCCCACATCTGGGGATAAGGCTGTGGATAACCGGTCCTCGCCGGGTGATCCGCAGCCCGTCGAGGACGGCGAGATGCGCGGCCCCGACCTGGCCCGCGCGGCCCTGCAGGCCGCTCGCGAGCAGTCCGCGGCGAAGCGCAAGCAGCGCGGCTCGAAGCCCCAGGGCAAGGTGCGCACCCGGCGTCGTCGCGGGTGGTCGGCCGCGGGGCCGGACGACCGCGACCCGCAGCCGCTCGGCAAGCTCGCCTCGCGGATCGCCAAGGACCGCGGGTGGACCGAGAACCTCACCGGCGGTCAGGTCTTCGCCAAGTGGGGAGCGCTGGTCGGCGAGGAGGTGGCCGAGCACACCAAGCCGGTCGCGCTCAAGGACGGCGAGCTCACCGTGCAGGCGGAGTCCACGGCTTGGGCCACGCAGCTGCGGCTGCTGCAGCGGCAGATCCTCAAGCGGATCGCCGACGGGGTGGGCCGCGACGTGGTCAAGCGGATCAAGGTGCAGGGCCCCGCCGCTCCGAGCTGGCGATACGGTCCGCGACACGTGCCGGGACGTGGCCCCCGGGACACCTACGGCTAGTAATCTGCGGGATGCGGACCGTCCCGGTTTCCCGGTCGGTCGGCGGGGCGGGATTGCCCCGGCGGTGCTGATCCGCTCCCTGGCGGCGGATCGCCACCGAGATCCCACCGCAACTGTTCGCGGCTCCTCGATGGTGGATTCAGTCGAGTTCTCGGCTCTGTGAGCAAGTCAGGGGTGTCCTTGCCCCGCTTCTGTGCGGGGCGACAAGTAGAATCAGAACAGGGTGTGGCCCGACGCGCCCACGACCCGGCCGCGACGGCGGTCGGCCCCGGTCGAGAGCGGCCGGTCGCAGCGTCGGGTGCACCCGGGGTGCGGCGCCGGCAGACGAGTCGCCCCGAAGTGGTCCGCGGTGCGGGAGACAGGTTCGAACCGGCATCGACCGATCACCGTGACAGCACAGTCGGCTCTAGGAGAAATCGAGGCCCGTGGCACCGAAGAAGAGTGAATACAACGCGTCATCCATCACCGTTCTTGAGGGCCTTGAGGCCGTCCGCAAGCGCCCGGGCATGTACATCGGGTCGACCGGTGAGCGCGGTCTGCACCATCTGGTGCAGGAGGTCGTGGACAACTCGGTCGACGAGGCGATGGCAGGCCACGCGACCAAGGTCGAGGTGACGCTGCTGGCCGACGGCGGCGTGCGGGTCACCGATGACGGCCGCGGCATCCCGGTCGGCCTGCACCCGGTGGAGAAGAAGCCGACCCTCGAGGTCGTTCTGACCGTGCTGCACGCGGGCGGCAAGTTCGGCGGCGACTCCTACGCGGTCTCCGGTGGTCTGCACGGCGTCGGTGTGTCGGTGGTCAACGCCCTGTCCACGGCGCTGGAAGCCGAGGTGCACGTGGACGGCAACGTCTGGCGGCAGCGCTACAAGGACTCCAAACCGGTCGCCGACGTGGAGAAGGGCGAGAAGACCGACCGGAGCGGTACCACGATCACCTTCTGGGCCGACCCGACGATCTTCGAGACCACGACCTACAACGCCGAGACGATCGCGCGCCGCCTGCAGGAGATGGCCTTCCTGAACAAGGGGCTGATCATCACGCTGCGGGACGAGCGCGCCACCGGCGAGGACGGCGAGATCGACGGCGAGGAGGCCGCCCGGCCGAAGGAGCGCACCTTCCACTACCCGGGTGGGCTCGAGGACTTCGTCAAGCACATCAACAGCACCAAGGAGCCGATCCACCAGCGGGTGGTGTCGTTCAACGCCTCCGGCGAGGGTCACGACCTGGAAGTCGCGATGCAGTGGAACTCCGGCTTCAACCAGTCGGTGTACACCTTCGCCAACACGATCAACACCCACGAGGGCGGTACCCACGAGGAGGGCTTCCGCTCCGCGCTGACCCGCGTGGTCAACGCCTACGCCAAGGACAAGAAGCTCCTCAAGGACAAGGACGGCAGCCTCACCGGTGACGACGTCCGCGAGGGCCTGGCCGCGATCGTGTCGGTGAAGGTCTCCGAGCCGCAGTTCGAGGGGCAGACCAAGACCAAGCTGGGCAACACCGAGGTCAAGTCGTTCGTGCAGACGACCGCCTTCGAGTGGCTGACCGACTGGTTCGACCGCAACCCGGCCGAGGCCAAGACGATCGTGAACAAGGCGGTCTCCTCGGCGCAGGCGCGGATGGCCGCGCGCAAGGCCAAGGAGCTGGTCCGTCGCAAGAGCGCGATGGACATCGGCGGCCTGCCCGGCAAGCTCAAGGACTGCCAGTCCAACCAGCCGGACGAGTGCGAGCTCTACGTCGTGGAGGGCGACTCGGCGGGCGGTTCGGCCAAGGAGGGCCGCGAGTCGCGCTTCCAGGCGATCCTGCCGATCCGAGGCAAGATCATCAACGTGGAGAAGGCGCGGATCGACAAGGTCCTCAAGAACAACGAGGTCCAGTCGATCATCACCGCGCTGGGCACCGGCATCCACGACGAGTTCGACCTCTCGAAGCTGCGGTACCACAAGATCGTGATCATGGCCGACGCCGACGTCGACGGCCAGCACATCCGCACGCTGCTGCTCACGCTGCTGTTTCGCTTCATGCGCCCGCTGATCGAGGCCGGGCACGTCTACCTGGCGCAGCCGCCGCTGTACAAGATCAAGTGGCCGCGCGCGGAGCCCGACTACGTCTACAGCGACAAGGAGCGCGACGCGCTCCTGGAGCGCGGTGCCGCCGAGGGCCGCAAGCTGCCCAAGGACGACGGAATCCAGCGCTACAAGGGCCTTGGCGAGATGAACCCGGAAGAGCTCTGGGAGACCACCATGAACCCGTCGACCCGGCTGCTGATGCAGGTGTCGCTGGACGACGCCGCCACCGCCGACGAGCTGTTCAGCGTCCTGATGGGCGAGGACGTCGAGGCGCGGCGCTCGTTCATCACCCGCAACGCCAAGGATGCCGGCATGCTCGACGTGTGACGCCGGCGCGCAGGTAATCACCCGGACTTCGAAGGAAGCAAAGGACCAGCATGACTGAAATCCTGCCGCCGGAACACGGCCGGATCGAACCGGTCGAACTCCAGCAGGAGATGCAGAACTCCTACATCAACTACGCGATGAGCGTCATCGTCTCGCGCGCCCTGCCGGACGTGCGGGACGGCCTCAAGCCGGTGCACCGCCGCGTGCTCTACGCGATGCACGACGCGGGATTCCGCTCGGACCGCGGGTACGTGAAGTGCTCTCGCGTGGTCGGCGAGGTGATGGGTAACTATCACCCGCACGGTGACTCGGCGATCTACGACACGCTGGTGCGCCTCGCGCAGCCGTGGTCGATGCGCCACCCGCTCATCGACGGTCAGGGCAACTTCGGCTCGCCGGGCAACGACCCGGCCGCGGCCATGCGCTACACCGAGTGCAGGCTCGACCCGTTGTCGACGCACATGCTCGCCGACATCGAAGAGGACACCGTCGAGTTCTCGGACAACTACGACGGCCGCACCCAGGAGCCCGACGTGCTCCCGTCGCGCTTCCCGAACCTGCTGGTCAACGGCGGTGGCGGCATCGCGGTCGGGATGGCGACCAACATCCCGCCGCACAACCTGCGCGAGGTCGCCGACGGGGTCAACTGGCTGCTGGACAACCCCGAGGCCGAGGACGACGAGCTGCTCGAAGCGCTGATGCAGCGGATCAAGGGCCCGGACTTCCCGACCCGCGGTCTGATCCTGGGCAACAACGCGATCGCGGACGCCTACCGCACCGGCCGCGGCTCGGTGAAGATGCGCGCCGTCGTCAACGTCGAAGAGGACAACAAGGGCCGCACGATCCTGGTCGTCACCGAGCTGCCGTACCAGGTCAACCCGGACAACCTCATCGAGAACATCGCGACGATGCACCGCGAGGGCAAGATCTCCGGCATCTCGGACATCGCCGACGAGTCGAACTCCCGGCGCGGGATGCGGATCGTGGTCACGCTCAAGCGGGACGCGATCCCGAAGGTCGTGCTCAACAACCTCTACAAGCACACCCAGCTGCAGACCACCTTCGGCGTGAACATGCTGGCGCTGGTCGACGGCGTGCCGCGCACGCTGCGGCTGGACCAGACGATCCGGTACTACGTCAAGCACCAGATCGACGTCATCGTCCGCCGGACGAAGTACCGGCTGCGCAAGGCCGAGGAGCGGGCGCACGTCCTGCGCGGTCTGGCCAAGGCGCTGGACGCCCTGGACGACGTCATCGCGCTGATCCGGCAGTCGCCGACGGTGGACGAGGCGCGCACCGGTCTGATCGGGCTGCTGGACATCGACGAGATCCAGGCCAACGCGATCCTCGAGATGCAGCTGCGCAGGCTGGCCGCGATGGAGCGCCAGAAGATCATCGACCAGCTGGCCGAGATCGAGCGCGAGATCGAGGACCTCAAGGACATCCTGGAGAAGCCGGAGCGCCAGCGCGCGATCATCCGCGACGAGCTCGCCGCGATCGTGGACAAGCACGGCGAGGACCGGCGCACCAAGATCGTCCCGTTCGAGGGCGAGGTCTCCATGGAGGACCTCATCGCCGACGAGGACGTCGTCGTCACGATCACCCGCACCGGGTACGCCAAGCGCACCCGCACGGACCTGTACCGGGCGCAGAAGCGCGGCGGCAAGGGCGTGCAGGGCGCGGCGCTGAAGCAGGACGACATCGTCTCGCACTTCTTCGTCTGCTCGACGCACGACTGGATCCTGTTCTTCACGAACAAGGGCCGGGTCTACCGCGCCAAGGCCTACGAGCTGCCGGAGGCCAACCGCACCGCCCGCGGGCAGCACGTGGCCAACCTGCTGGCGTTCCAGCCGGACGAGCAGATCGCTCAGGTCATGCAGATCAAGGACTACACCGCGGCGCCGTACCTGGTGCTGGCGACGCGCAACGGCCTGGTCAAGAAGTCCCGTCTGACCGATTTCGATTCCAATCGATCGGGTGGACTTATCTGCATCAACCTCAAGGATGACGACGAGCTCGTCGGCGCCGTGCTGTGCTCGTCGGATGACGACCTGCTGCTGGTTTCGGCAGAGGGGCAGTCCATCCGGTTCCACGCCACCGACGAGGCGCTGCGGCCGATGGGCCGGGCCACCTCCGGCGTGCTCGGCATGCGGTTCAACCAGGGCGACGAGCTGCTCGCGATGGGTGTGTGCCGCGATGACCGGTATGTCCTCGTCGCCACCGACGGTGGTTACGCCAAGCGGACGCCGATCGAGGACTATCCGGTCCAGGGCCGGGGTGGAAAGGGCGTGCTGACTCTTCAGTACGACAACAAGCGTGGCAGGCTTGTGGCTGCGCTCATCGCCGAACTCGACGACGAGCTGTACGCGATCACCTCCGGGGGCGGGGTCATCCGGACCACCGCCAAGGAGGTGCGAAAGGCCGGCAGGCAGACGAAGGGTGTTCGTCTGATGAACCTCGACGAGGGTTCCTCGCTGGTGGCCATCGCCCGCAACGCCGACGAGGCCGCCGACCCGGACGCTGCGGGGCCGGAGCAGCAGAAGTAAAACCGTGGGCGACCACGGGGCACATCGACGCCGACGATCACCGAAGGATCGCTCGTGACACGTTCCGAGAAGCCGGAGTCCTCGGACCCGCAGCAGCAGGATGCGGACCGGACTTCGGTCAGCACCCAGACAGCCCACGAGAACGCCGAGGACGCGGCCGCGGAGTCCGGCACGTCCTCGGCGCAGGCTGCCGACGACGGCGGTGAGGCGCTCGGCGGGACCGAGGCCCCGCCGCCGTGGCAGCGGGCCACGGCCGCCTCGGAGGCCGAGACGTCCGCTACCGGCTCGGCGGACGGCACGGCAGGCGGTGGTGCCGAGGAGACCCAGACGATCCCCAAGGCGACGGCCGAGCAGGACACCGTGCGCACCCCGCTGGCCGGCATGGGCGCCGAGCGCACCCAGGTCTCGTTCACCGGCGCCGGTGCGGGAGCAGGTGCCGGTGCCGGCGGTGCGGCGGGCTCCGCGCGCGGCAGCACGCCCAACGCGACCTCGGCGCGGCGGCCGAGCCGCGGCCCGCGACGGGCGAGCCTGCAGGTCAAACGGCTCGATCCGTGGTCGGTGCTCAAGCTCGCGCTGGTGCTGTCGGTCGCGCTGTTCTTCATCTGGATGATCGCCGTGGCCGTGCTCTACGGGGTGCTCGACGGCATGGGCGTGTGGGACTCGCTCAACGGCACGTTCACCGAGCTCACCCAGCCCGATGACGCGGCCACCGAGCCGCTGATCAGCGCTGGTCGCGTGTTCGGCGTCGCCTCGATCATCGGTGCGATCAACATCGTGCTGATCACCGCGCTGGCCACGGTCGCCGCGTTCATCTACAACGTGGCGGCCGACTTCGCCGGCGGCATCGAGGTCACGCTCTCCGAGCGCGAGTGAGGCCGTGCGGACCCGGCAACGGGGTGGTCCGGTCCGTCCGTCCAGGTCGGGCCGGACCGCCGCGGGCCGGCCCGACCTGGACCCCCCTGTTCGGGCGGGGATGACCGTCCTGTAGTCTTTTCAGCACAACGCAATAAGGGCCTATAGCTCAGGCGGTTAGAGCGCTTCACTGATAATGAAGAGGTCGGAGGTTCAAGTCCCCCTAGGCCCACTGGGAATTTCTTCCCGATTTCCCCAGCTCTTGAACACACGGGCTGCGTGCCCGATTAGGAGGCGACCGGAATGAAGAAGCTGCTCGCGCTCGTCGCAGTTGCCGGTGTTGTTCTCTTCGTGGTTCGCCGGAACAAGGCCGCCAAGGCCGAGGCCGACCTCTGGCGCGAGGCCACGGCCGAGGCCTGAGCCCGCGAGGGGGGCCGCCTGACCCGGCTCGTCAGAGCCGACCCGGACCCGGGGACGTAGCTCAATTGGCAGAGCACCGCCTTTGCAAGGCGGGGGTTAGGGGTTCGATTCCCCTCGTCTCCACTTCGCGACTGTGACGCCCTGCTTCAACGCGGGGCGTTTTCGCTTTTGTCGCTCCGTCATCATGGTTGGGGGAGTGACTCCTCCAAGCCCGCTGCGGTGCGGTGGTTGGGTTTCGTTGGCTGCTTGCCTCGGGGCTCGCTCGGTCTGCTCTCGGACCAGCCTCGGGGCTCGCCCTCGGAGCAGTGCCGCTCGCTCTCCGAGCCGCCTCGCCGTGGCTGAGCGCGGGTTATTCGTGGTTTTAACTGTTGGTGATGGTCAGTGATTGCTCTGACTATTAATAGTGATCGCTTGTCTCTCGTTCGAGGCACGCGTTTTCGCAGTTCATCGGTTTGATCCGTGGGGCTCCGACGGTTGCGCTCGTGCTCTTGGTGCGGGTTACGGGTGGGAGACGTAGAAGAGGCCGGGCCCGTCGGCCCCGGCCTCTTCTGCTCGAGGGTCAGTGGTTGGGGTTCTCCGTCGGCTTGCTGCTGGGCGGGTGCCCGTCCGTCTGGGCCGGGACGGGGGAGTCGTCCTCCTGCAGGCGGTGCCGGGGAGCCGGCTTCGGGTACGGATCCCGGTCGTCGGCATCGGCGATCGGGATCTCCTCCGGGCGCCGGGTCAGCGCCACCGCCACGGCAGCGGCCGCGCCCAGCGCGGCCAGCACCAGCAGCGCCCAGGGCCACTTGCGCCGCTTCTTCGGCTCGGGATCGATCCGGGCCGCCAGCTCCTTGCGAGCGGCGGCGGCGTTCTCCGCCCACTGCTTGCGGGACTTCGCGGTGCGCTTGTCCCACTTCTTGCGGGCCTTCTTGGTGCGCTTGGCCAGCTGCTTGCGGGACATGCCGGTGGCGCGCTGGGCCAGCCTCTCCTGCAGCTCGTCGGTGTCGACACCGCGATTGGCCAGTTCCCGTTCGGCCAACGCGGCGGCCTGCTTGGTGACGGTTCCGCAGGCCTCACCGGCCCGGGCCGCGCCGTGGCGGGCCGAGCGGACCCCCGTGCCCACTGTCTTTCCCATGCTTTCGCCGGCTTTGGTCATCGCCTTCACTTCATCCATTCGGTGCCTCCCTGGCCCGGCTGTGCGGGTCGACCTCGAGTGGCGTTCGCGCACACGCGCGAGGAGCGCCCCAGAAGGGGTGGATCAACCCATACTGCACCCAGACAGAAAGTTCAGCGCGCTCGATGGCAGGATGATGGGGTGGCTGAAGACAACGGATCGCTCGTTGGGACGACGGTGACCGCGACCCTGCACACTTCGCAGGGCGACATCCGGATCAACCTGTTCCCCGACCAGGCGCCCAAGACCGTGGCCAACTTCGTGGGCCTTGCGGAAGGAACCAAGGAATACTCCGAGCCGAACGCCAAGGGTGAACGTTCCGGGCCGTTCTACGACGGTGTCATCTTCCACCGCGTGATCGACGGCTTCATGTGCCAGACGGGTGACCCGACCGGCACCGGACGGGGTGGCCCCGGCTACCAGTTCGCCGACGAGTTCCACCCGGAGCTGCAGTTCAACCGGCCTTACCTGCTGGCGATGGCCAACGCGGGGCCGAACACCAACGGCTCGCAGTTCTTCATCACCGTCGCGGCGACGAGCTGGCTGAACTACAAGCACACCATCTTCGGCGAGGTCGCCGACCAGGAATCGCGGGACGTGGTGGACACGATCGCCACGACTCCGACCGGTCGCAACGACCGCCCGGTCAACGACATCGTCATCGAGAAGGTTTCGATCGAGCGCGGCTGACGCCGCCCGGGAGGTAACCAGAATGACTGTGCCCCCCGGATCTCAACCCGGCGCGGACGGGGCGCCGGCGCAGCTTCCCGGCTGCGTGCGGCACCCCGATCGCCCGACCGGGCTGCGCTGCGTCCGGTGCGACCGGCCCGCGTGTCCGGATTGCCTGCGCGATGCCTCCGTCGGCATGCAGTGCGTCGACTGCATCGCCAAGGCCGAGAGCACCACCCGGCGACCCACGACGGTCGCGGGTGCCCGGCTGCGCGAGAAGCCGATCCTCGTTCCGGCGCTCATCGCGGTCAACGTGGTGATCTTCGCGATCACCGCGCTGCAAGCGGGCAGCATGCGCAACTTCAGTTCCGCGCTGTTCGCCGACTTCTCGATGCTGCCGATCACGGTCGCCGCCGGCGAGTGGTGGCGGTTGCTGAGCTCCGGCTTCCTGCACATCGGCTTCCTGCACCTCGCGATGAACATGATCGCGCTGTGGGTGATCGGCCGGGACCTGGAGCTGCTGCTCGGCCGCTCCCGGTTCATCGCGGTCTACGGGCTCTCGCTGCTGGGCGGCAGCGTCGCCGTGTTCCTCTTCGGCGCGGCCGATGCCCCGGTCGCCGGTGCCTCCGGAGCCGTCTACGGGCTGATGGGCGGGATCGCGATCGCGGCGCTGCGGCTCAAGGTGAGCCTGCGCCCGGTGCTGATCGTGATCGGCCTGAACATCGTGCTGAGCATCAGCATCCCCGCCATCTCGCTGCTCGGGCACCTGGGCGGCCTGGTGCTGGGCGTCGCCGCCACGGCGGCGCTGGTCTACGCGCCGCGGCAGAACCGGAACCTCGTGCAGGCCGGTGCGCTCGTCGGGCTGCTCGTGGTGCTGATCGCCGTGATCATCACCCGGGACGTGCAGTTCGGCGACATCTCGTGCTTCGGCAGCGGGATGCAGACCAGGTGCACCATGCCGCGCTGAGCCGAGCTCGCGCGCCGGGCCCGATCATCGTGCGGGGGCGGCGCGCCGGGAACGCCGCTACGGCTTGAGGTCGTGCAGCTGGAAGGCGACCTCGTAGGGGTCGGTACCGAGGTCGAGCCTGCCGAGCACTATCAGGTGCTGGTCGGCGTCGATCTCCAGGCCCGCGTTGGTGCGGCCGAAGTGGCGGTGTTCGCGGACCCGGACGGTGACCTGCGGCCAGCCGAAGTGCCTGCTGCCGGTGAGGGTGCGAACAGTCAGACCGGTGCTGTCCGCGAGCAGCCGCGGGCGGATCAGGGAGCCGTACGCCGAGGCGGCGACCAGGGCCACGAGCAGCACCGCGACGAACAACCGGTCCGCCGGGGCGTCGGCGAGGACGAGCCAGCCCGCGGCGCCCGCTGCGAGCGCCCAGCCGCACGCGACCAGGCCCTTCGCGGGTGCCCAGCAGGTCGGTCCAGGATCCGCGTCCACTGTCATCCACCCGCTATCGAGGAGTTATCCACAGGACTTATCCCCACTGGGGACTAGTTACACATGTGTGGTTCGGTGACCGCCTGTCAAGCGGCCGATGGGATGAGTGAGCCCCGAAGGGTCGGCCCTCCGGAGCTCGATCACGAACCGACACCGCCTTGGCGCCGTACCGGGATCTCGAGTTGCGGACCCCCGGGCCAGGGCGTATCGGAACAGTATTCGTGCTGGTCCGCGCGGTCGGCTCAGCGCCAGCGCATGGTCATCAGGAGCCCGATGATCATCAACGCGAAGCCGACGGCGAAATTCCACCCACCCAGGTCAGCCATGAAGCCGATCTTGTCTCCAGCGATGTAGTTGGTGACCAACCACAGCAGCCCGAGGATCATGAAGCCGAGCATCACGGCGACGTAGAGCGGGTGCGATGGACCGACGGCCTGCGCCTTCACCGGCGTGCGGCGGTCGGCGACCGGGGCGGAGGTGTCCTTCTTGCGGACCTTGGACTTCGGCATAGATGTCCTCGCCAGGTGATGCGGCACAGTGGGCCGTTCGCGGGGACGCCGTGTGGGCGGCGTTCGCGATGGCGCCGCGTGCCCGGTCGGTTGCCGTCCCGACCCCCGCCGGGAGCTTCCCGATCCGGGCGAGCTGTCGGAACGACTCGTTTTCTGTGCCCACCACGTTAACGTAATCGGAGCCGTTTTCGGGCACCCCTGGCTGAAAGCCGTGACCGGAGAGGAACGACTTCGTGGTCTCCACCGCAGCGACATCCGAGAGCTCGCCCCCGGAGCCCGAACGGCCGATCGGCCCGCGCGGCGTGGTCCGCTTCATCGGCGAGCTGCTGATCACGGCCGGACTGGTGGTGCTGTTGTTCGTCTTCTACACGGTCTACGTCACCGACTGGTTCACGGCGCGGCAGCAGCACGCGGCCTCCGAGCGGTTGCAGTCGCGCTGGCAAGAGCAGCGCGACGATCAGCCGCGCGGTCAGGTGATCCCGGAACCACCGCCGCCGGAGCGCGGCGCCGGCTTCGCCCGGTTGTACCTGCCGACGCTGGGGCCGGATCTGAACTTCACCGTTCTGGAGGGCACCGACGCGGAGACGCTCGAGGACGGTCCCGGGCACTACGAGGGCACCCAGTGGCCGGGCGAGCCCGGCAACTTCGCCGTCGCCGGTCACCGGATCGGCCGTGGTGCTCCGTTCAACGACCTGGATCGGCTGAACTCCTGCGATCCGCTCGTGGTGGAAACCGCGACGCACTGGTACGTCTACCGGGTGCTGCCGTTGCCCGGCGAGGGAACCGGCTGGGACGAGCACGGCGGGGACCCGCGCTGCGCGGGGGTCGCGCCGATGACCGGGCCCTACCAGGACGTCAGCGGCAGGCGGATCGTCGGTCCGAGCCGCGGCGACGTGATCGACCCGGTGCCCGGGGCGCCGGTGGCCGATGTGCTGGCGCCCGGGGCGAGCAGGCTGATCACCCTGACCACCTGCCACCCCGAGTTCTCCGCCCGCCAGCGGTTGATCGTCCACGGAGTGCTGACCACCGAATACCCCAAGATCGCGGGCAGCCCGCAGCTGCGCCCGGACGAGCTGGAGGAACGCTGATGTACCCCTGGATCTGGCGCCACCTGCCGGGGCCGGTCGCCGCCAAGGCGGTGCAGGCGGTGCTGCTGGCGGCCGCGGTCGTCGCGGTGCTGCTCTTCGCGGTCTTCCCCGCGGTCGAACCGCTCCTGCCGTTCAACGAGGTCACGACGCGCTAGCGCGCGGCCCGTGCTCGCGTCGCGGGTGCCGCGGCCCGGCGGCGTCCGAGTTCCGCTACCCGCACCGCCACGCGAACCCTGAACCGAAACTTCTCCCGAGGCAGGTGCTGAAAGCGATGGCCTCGGCCACGTAGGCTGTCGGCGTGCGCGTATTGGTCGTCGACAACTACGACAGCTTCGTCTACAACCTGGTGCAGTACCTGGCTCAGCTGGGTGCCGAGTGCACGGTCCGGCGCAACGACGTCGTCGCCGACGACGACGTGGCCGACGCCGACGGCATCCTGTTCAGCCCCGGACCGGGGACACCGGACCGGGCGGGCCGCACGATGGAGCTGCTCCAGCGCTGCGCCGCCGAGCGCAAGCCCGCCCTCGGCGTGTGCCTCGGGCACCAGGCCATCGGTGCGGTCTGGGGCGGCACCGTCGAGCGCGCGCCCGAACTGCTGCACGGCAAGGTCAGCGAAATCCGGCACTCCGGAGCGGGCGTGTTCGCCGGCCTGCCGGAGCCGTTCGTGGCGACCCGCTACCACTCGCTGATCGTGCGCGCGGACACCGTTCCGGACGACTTCGAGGTCACCGCCCGCACCGAGTCCGGAATCGTGATGGGCATGCGGCACCGCGAGCTCCCGATCGAGGGCGTCCAGTTCCACCCCGAGTCGGTCCTCACCGACGGCGGGCACCGGATGCTGGCCAACTGGATGGCGGCATCGGGTCATCCGGTCGATCCCGTGCTGGTCGAGACCCTCGAGGGCGAGATGCGCGCGGTGGCGGCGGCCGCGCAGCGCTGACCACCGCGCCCGCACGCGTGCTGCGGGCGCGAACCCGCGCGAACGAACGGGGCGGTGACCGATCGACGGTCACCGCCCCGAGTTCGGTCGGCAGTTCCTAGTTGTCCTGGAAGGGGAACAGGCTGTCCCCGCTGCCCGGCGACTCGCCGCTGGTGATGCCGCTGTCGTAGTCACCGATGTAGAGCGTGACCGACTGCCCCTTGCTGATCTTCTCGCCCGCCGCCGGGGACGAACCGACGACCTTGTCGTCCTGCGACTCGTCGCCCGTCGGCTGCTTCTGCTCCTGGATCGAGCCGGTCCAGCCCATGTCCTTGAGCGCCTTCTCGGCCTCGCTCTTGGACTTCCCTCGCAGGTCGGGCATGGTGATCTGATCGCCGTTGGAGACGGTCAGCGTCACCGTCGAACCGTTGCGGGCCTCGGTGCCCGGGGACGGGGACTGGTCCACCACGGTGTCGGCGGGCTTGTCGGAGTCGGTGGTCTGCTTGCTGACCTTGAACCCGGCGCCCTCCAGGAAGGCCTTCGCCGTGGAGTACGGCTGATCGCGCAGGTCCGGGATCTGGGTCTCCGGGATCTCCTGGCCGACCGTCACGGTGATCGTGGTGCCCTTGGGCACCGACTGACCCTTGCTGTCCCAGTCGATGATCTTGTCGACCAGGCTCGGGTCGTCGGTCTCCTGCTTCTTCGGCGTCAGAGCGATCTTGAGCCCGGCGGCTTCCAGCTTCTGCTGCGCCTGGCTCATGTTCAGGCCCTTGAGGTCCGGGATCGGAACCTCCTCGGGACCTTCGCCCCGGCACAGCACCAGCTGCGGGGACCGCTCCTTGTTGACCATCGTGCGGGGCTTCGGCTCCTGCTCGACGATCTTGCCGCGGCCCTGCTCGTTGGAGAAGCAGCTCTTGGGCACCGGCCGCCAGCCCTGCTGGCGGGCCTGCTGCTGGGCGACCTGCTCGGTCTGGCCCACGAAGTTGGGCACCGCGACCTGCTCCGGTTCGTCGTTGACCAGGCTGGTGACCAGCCACCCGGCCAGCGCGAGGACCGCCACGACGGCCAGCGTGACCAGCGCCACCATCCAGGGCCTGCGGCGATTGCGCTCCGGCTCCTCGTCCGGGTAGGGCACCGCGTCGTCGTTCCGGTGCTTGCCCGTTCCCATCATCTCGGTCTCGGCCGCGCCGGCGCTCGCGCCCTGGCCGAGCATCGCGGTGTGCTCCTCCTCCGACATGATCATCGGAGCCTTCGGGCGCTGCCCGGACAGCACTCGCACCAGGTCGGCGCGCATCTCGGCGGCCGACTGGTACCGGTTGTCCGGGTTCTTGCTCAGCGCCTTGAGCACCACGGCGTCCAGCGAGGCCGGTACCGAGGGCACCACGTCGGAGGGCTTGCGCGGCTCCTCCCGCACGTGCTGGTAGGCGACCGCGACCGGCGAGTCGCCGGTGAACGGCGGCTCCCCGGTGAGCAGCTCGAAGGTCACGCAGCCCGCGGCGTAGACGTCGCTTCGCGCGTCGACGGCCTCGCCGCGCGCCTGCTCCGGCGAGAGGTACTGGGCCGTGCCGATGACCGCGGCGGTCTGGGTGACCGCGGCCTGGCCGTCCGCCAGCGCGCGGGCGATGCCGAAGTCCATCACCTTCACCGCGCCGGAAAGGGTGATCATGATGTTGGCCGGCTTGACGTCGCGGTGGACGATCCCGTGCCGGTGGCTGAAGTCCAGCGCCGCCGAGGCGTCGGCCATGACCTCCATCGCGCGCCGCGACGGGAGCGGACCCTCGGTCTTGACGATGTCGCGCAGCGTCCGGCCTTCGACGTACTCCATCACGATGTAGGGCAGCGGCCCGTTCTCGGATTCGGTCTCGCCGGTGTCGTAGACGGCCACGATGGCCGGGTGGTTCAGCGCTGCGGCGTTCTGCGCCTCGCGGCGGAACCGGAGCTGGAAGGTGGGGTCGCGTGCGAGGTCGGCGCGCAGAATCTTGACCGCGACGTCCCGGCTCAGACGCGTGTCCCGGCCCCGGTGCACCTCGGACATGCCGCCGTAGCCGAGAGTCTCACCGAGCTCATATCGGTTGGACAGAAGTCGAGGTGAACTCATCGAATGGTCGTTCCGATCCTTGTCAACGGTCGTCCCATCATGCCGAGCCGCCGGTCCGTGTCGACAATCGTGCCGACGGTCGTGCCGGCCGCCGACGCGGTCCGTGCTGTATCCCCGACTTCATTCATCGGCCGACCCACGCGAAACGTTCCGTCCGTGGGGGCCTGCCGCGCAGTTTGTCCCATAGCGCGCGCGGAAGCCAGGTCCTGCGTGGTGGTGAGGTTGCTTCCGGCCTGCCCCAGGATGTTGCGGTGGGCCGTCCAATAGGTCAACCAACCAATGGCGACCAGCACAACGACGGCGAGCACGGCCGCCACCACCCACAGCACGACCCTGCCACCGCGAGCGGGGTGAGGATGGCCACGCGGCGGTGCCGCGGCCGTCTGCTGCGGTTGCGGCATCGGAGTCTGCGCTGTCGCCGCCTGGGGCGGGATCACGCCGGGCGGGTAGGTGTTGCCCATCGGCTGCCCGGCAGCCGCGGCCTGCGGCATCGCGGGCATCGTGGGTCCGCTGGTGGCCGGCGCGTTGATCTGCCGCTGCTGCGGCATGACCATCGACGCGGGTGCGGGAAGCGGCATGCCCGCGCGCACCGCGGCGACCGCGCCAGCGAACTCGCCGCCGTCGGCGTAGCGCCTGCGCGGGTCCTTCACCAGCGTGGCCTCGATCAGCGCGCGCACCCCCGGCGGCACGTCAGGCGGCAGCGGTGGTGCGATCTCGCGGATGTGCATCATCGCGACCGTCACCGCGTTGTCGGACAGGAACGGCCGGTGTCCCATCAGGCACTCGTAGCCCACGACCGCCAGCGAGTACACGTCGCTGGCCGGGGTGGCCTCGCTGCCCAGCGCCTGTTCGGGCGCGATGTAGTGCGCCGTGCCCATCACCATTCCCGAGCGGGTGACCGGTGCCGCGTCGGCCGCCTTGGCGATGCCGAAATCGGTCAACTTCACCTTGCCCTCGGGAGTGATCAGGATGTTGCCCGGCTTGACGTCCCGGTGCACCAGCCCGCGCTCGTGCGCGGCCTGCAGCGCCCGGCCCGCCTGCTCCAGCATGTCCAGCGTGTGCTCGATCGTGATCCGTTGCGTCTCGGCCAGGATGCTCGCCAGCGGCTTGCCCTCGACCAGCTCCATGACCAGGTAAGCGGTGTCGTCCGGACCGTCCGGTGCTGCGGCGGTCTCCCCGTAGTCGTGGACCGCCGCGATGCCCTGGTGGTTCAGCGACGCGGTCGTGCGCGCCTCGGTGCGGAACCGGTGCAGGAACTCGGCGTCCCCGCACAGCTCGGCCTTGAGCACCTTGATGGCCACGGTCCGGTCCAGCCGGACGTCGACCGCCTGCCACACCTCGCCCATGCCACCGACGGCGATGCGGCTGCTCAACCGGTAGCGCTCGGCGAGTAACTGGCCGGTGGTCAGCACGGATCAGCCACCTCCTCGCAGACCGGCCCGGATGACCTCGCGGCCGATGGGTGCGGCCAGCGAGCCACCGGTGGCCTCGGCGCCTTCGTCGCCACCGTTCTCCACGATCACCGCGACGGCGATCGTGGGGTTCTCGGCCGGGGCGAAGGCGACGTACCAGCCGTGCGGCTTGTCCCCCGGATCACCGTGCTGGGCGGTACCGGTCTTCGAGGCGATCTCGATGCCGGTGATCTTGCCACCGCCCTTGGTGAAGCCCTCGGACTTGAGCATCATGTCGCGGATCTGGTGCGCGACGTCCGGCGAGACCGCCTGGCCCATGGACTCCGGCTCGAGGGTGTCCATGGTCTCCATGTCCGGAGCCCGGGTCGCCTCGACCAGCTGCGGCTTCATCACCTCGCCGTCGTTGGCGATCGCCGCCGCGATCATCGCGTTCTGCATCGGGGTGACGCGCACGTCCCGCTGGCCGATGCCGCTCTGGTACAGCGAGGCCGGCCCCTCCATCGGGCCCATCTCGGACTTCGCGATGCTCATCGGCATCCAGATGTCCTTGCCGAAGCCGAACTGCGCTGCGGTCGACCGCAGCTTGTCGGCACCGACCTCACCGGCGATCTTGGCGAACGCGGTGTTGCAGGAGTGCGCCAGGGCCAGGGTCAGCGTGCTGCCCTTGCAGGTGGTGTTGGCGTAGTTCGGCAGCGTGGCGCTGGCGGTGCCCGGCAGGCGGATCTCCGCGGCGGTCTCCACCTGGCTGTCCGGGGTGTAGCCGGACTCCAGCGCGGCGGCCGTGGTGACCAGCTTGAAGGTCGAACCGGGCGGGTAGACCTCGGAGACCGCCCGGTTGGCCATCGGGTTGCCCTGCGCGTCGTTGAGCTGATTCCACTGCTCGGCGACCTCGTTGTTGTCCGTGCCGGTCAGCCGGTTCGGATCGTAGGAGGGCGCGTTGACCATGCTCAGGATCGCGCCGTTGCGCGGGTTCAGCGCGACCACCGAGCCCTGGAAGCCCTTGCTGGTCAGCTGCTCGTAGGCGACCTGCTGCATGGCCGGGTCGAGGGTCAGCTCGACGTTGCCGCCGCGCGGCTTGTTGCCGGTGATCATGTCCGAGATCCGGCCGAAGGCCATGCTGTCCGCGGTGCCGTTGAGGATCTTGTCCCGGGCCCGCTCGACGCCGTTGGACCCGTAGAAGAACGAGTAGAAGCCGGTCACCGGGGCGTACAGCGGACCGTTCGGGTAACTGCGCTGGTACTGGTAGCGCTCGTTGTCGATCGGGTTCGAGACCGCCAGCGACTGCCCGTCGGCGATGATCTGGCCCCGCTCGTGGGAGAACTCCTCGAGCTGCGTGCGGATGTTGCGCGCGTCGTCGCGGTACTCGCCCGCCTTGATGACCTGGACGTAGGTCATGTTGGCCATCAGCAACACGACCATCGCCATCATGGCCAGCGCCACTCGGCGCAGCGGCTTGTTCATTGGGGACGCTCCACCAGCTCGGTATGCGCCTCCGCGATCGGCGCCTGCTTCGGCTTCGGCTTCGCGGGGGCCTGCGGACGACGCGCCGCGTCGGAGATCCGCAGCAGAAGTGCGACCAGGATGTAGTTGGCCAGCATCGACGACCCGCCCGCCGCGAGGAACGGAGCGGTCAGACCGGTCATCGGGATCAGCCCGGTGACACCACCGGCGACGACGAACAGCTGCAGCGCGATGGTGAACGACAGGCCGCCGGCGAAGAGCTTGCCGAAGGAGTCCCGCACCGCCAGCGCGCTGCGCAGCCCGCGCATCATCAGCAGCAGGTAGGCCATCAGCAGGGCGACCAGCCCGATCAGGCCGAGCTCCTCGCCCAGCGCCGGGATGATGAAGTCGCTGAACGACAGCGGGGTGATGTTGGGCATCCCGCTGCCCAGGCCGGTTCCCGGGATACCGCCGTAGGCCATCCCGAACAGGCCCGTGCGCAGCTGGTAGCTCGGGTCTGACTCGCCTTCGGCCACGCGGGCCATCGGGTCCAGCCAGCTGTTGACCCGCACCTGCACGTGCGAGAACAGGTTGAACGCGATCACGCAGCCGAGCGCGAACATCGTCACGCCGAGGCCGACCCACACCGCGCGCTCGGTCGCGATGTAGATCATCACAAGCACGATGCCGAAGAACAGCAGCGAAGTGCCCAGGTCCTTCTCCAGCACCACGATGCCGATGGACAGCAGCCAGGCGAACAGCACCGGGCCGAGGTCGCGCGGGCGCGGCCAGTCCACGCCGAGGAACCGCTTGCCCGCTGTGGTGAACAGCTCGCGCTTGGACACCAGGAACGAGGCGAAGAAGACCAGCAGCAGGATCTTGGCGAACTCACCGGGCTGGATCGAGATGAAGCCGAGGTTGATCCACAGCTTCGCCCCGTTGGCCTCCGAGATGCTGGCGGGCAGCACGCCGGGCAGGGCCAGCAGCGCGATCCCGACGAACCCGCAGGTGTAGCCGTACTGCGACAGCGTGCGGTGATCCTTGATCAGCCACAGCACCAGGCCGAACATGATCACGCCCAGCGTGGTGAAAAGGATCTGCTTCGGCGTGTACGGGGCGCCGACCACCGGCGCCAGGTCGAGCCGGTGCAGCATCACCAGTCCCACGCCGTTGATCAGCGCCACCAGCGGCAGGATCAGCGGGTCGGCGTACGGCGCGAAGTAGCGCACCGCGAAGTGCGCCGCACCGTAGAGCACCAGGAACGCGAGCCCGTAGAAGAGCAGCTCCCGAGTGACCGTCTGCTCCTGGGACAGCTCGACCACGGTCAGCGCCGAGGTGATGATGATCGCGGTGAAAACCAGCATGAACAGTTCGGTGCCCCGCCGAGTTGTCACTCGGGGGGCTCCGCCTGCTGCTCCGGTCGCGATGGCCGGATCCGACATCAACTCACCGTCCGGCAGTTCACGCCCGGCTTAGGCTCCTCTGGTTGCAGCGGGGTCGCGTCCGCGGCCGAGGTCTCCGTGTTCGGGTCGGGTTGCTCCGGGGAGGTCTGCCCGGGAGACGGTTGGCCGCTGGGCTGTCCCGGGAGCGGTTGCCCGGGAGGGGGTGGCGTGTTCGGCGGCTGGGTCGGCGGAGCGGGCTTGGGCTCCTGGCACTCCGGGAGCAGCGCGGTCATGCGCAGCCGCCGCATCGCCTCGCGAGCCTCGTCCAAACCGCTGACCTCGGTGATGCCGTTGCGCACGTCGGGACGCTGCGCCTCCTGCAGATCCGTGATCTTGATCGGCTTGCAGCCCGCCGCGGAACCCTCCGGGCACGAGCCCTCGACCTGCCAGTTCAGCGAGACACCGAGCACATTGCCCTGCACCCCCTGGAAGATCACCACCTCGTCGGACTCGTTGGTCGCGAGGTAGTACTGGTTGAGCACCCACCAACGCCCAACCAGTGCGATTGCCGCCAATGCGATGAGCACGCCGCTGGTCACCGCCAGCGAGAGCAGCCAGCGCGGTTTGCGCGACTGCTTGCTCGCGGGTGGTGAGGTGGGCTCGAAACGCTGCGGCTGCTGCCGCGGCATGGTCACCGCGGAAGCGCGCGCCGCAGACGAATCGGGTTGCGGATGCTCATCGCCATTTCCCGCCGCACCCCCGACGATGGGGGCGTCGTCACCGAACTCGACGTCGACGACGTCGGCGATGATCACGGTTACGTTGTCCGGACCGCCGCCCTTGAGCGCCAGCTCGATCATCCGGTCCGCACAAGCCTGCGGATCCGGGATGCGCAGCGCCTCCGCCATCGTCTCGGGACTGACCGGTCCGGTCAGCCCGTCCGAGCAGAGCAGGTAGCGATCTCCCGCTCGCGCCTCGCGGATCGCCAGGCTCGGTTCCACCTCGTGACCGGTCAACGCGTGCAGCAGCAGCGAGCGCTGCGGATGGTTGGCGGCCTCCTCCTCGGTGATCCGGCCTTCGTCGATCAGCGACTGCACGAAGGTGTCGTCGTGGGTTATCTGGGTCAGCTCGCCGTCGCGGACCAGGTAGGCGCGCGAGTCGCCGACGTGCACCAGCCCCAGCTTGCTGCCTGCGAACAGCACAGCGGTCAGGGTGGTGCCCATCCCGTCGAGGTCCGGGTCGTCGGCCACCAGCTCGGAGATGGCGCTGTTGCCCTCCATCACCGCACCGCGGAGCTGGCCGAGCAGGTCGTCGCCTGGTTCGTCGTCGTCCAACGGCGCGAGCGCCGCGATGACGACCTTGCTGGCGACCTCGCCGGCGGCATGTCCACCCATGCCGTCCGCGAGGGCGAGTAGTCGTGGGCCGGCATAGACCGAATCCTGGTTGTTGGAACGAACCAGGCCGCGGTCGCTGCGGGCTGCGTAGTGAAGGACGAGGGTCATGAGCGCAGCTCGATCACCGTCTTGCCGATTCTGATCGGAACGCCGAGCGGAACCTTGGTCGGCCCCGAGACCTTCGCCCGATCGAGGTATGTGCCATTCGTGGAGCCTAGATCCTCCACGTACCAATCGGAGCCGCGAAGTGACAACCGAGCGTGCCGCGTGGACGCGTAGTCGTCGTCGAGCACCAACGTGGAGTCATCGGCGCGACCGATCAGGATCGGCCGGCCGTCCAGGGAAATGCGCGTGCCGGCGAGAGCGCCGTGCGTCACCACCATCTGGCGGGGCACCTTGCTCTTGCCCCGGGCCTTGCCCGGGGACCGACTCGCACCTGGCATCGGGACTCGCATGCCCGAGGCCGAGTAGAGATCCGAACGAACCACGCGAAGCGCAGCCAGTACGAACAACCAGAGCAGGGCCAGGAACCCTGCTCTGGTCAGCTGAATCACCAGCTCCGGCACTTGTTGTGAACGCTCCTACTCGTATCCGCGGGTTGGCGTCCGCGCTCAGGCCTGAGCGCGGAAGACCAGGGAGGAGTGCCCGACCCTGATCACGTCGCCGTCTGCCAACTGCCAAGTCTGCACCGGAGTGCCGTTCACCGTGGTGCCGTTTGTCGAACCGAGATCGGCCAACATGGCGGACTGACCGTCCCAGGTGATCTCGATGTGCTTGCGCGAGACCCCGGTGTCGGGCAGCCGGAACTGGCCTTCCTGGCCGCGGCCGATGACGTTCGAGCCGTGCTGCAGCGTGTACGAGCGGTTCGAACCGTCGTCCAGGAGCAGGGTGGCGGTCATCTGGCCGCGCGGGGCACCTGCCGGGTAGCCACCGGGCGCGCTCTGCGGGTACGCGCCGCCGGGCTGCGGCTGACCGTAGCCCTGGTCCGGGAATCCGCCAGGAGCGCTCTGCGGGTACGCACCGCCCGGCTGGCCGTAGCCCGGGTCGAAGCCCTGCGGGGGCTGGCCGTAACCGGGGTCGTAGCCCTGCGGCGGCTGACCGTAGCCCTGGTCATAACCCTGCGGCGGCTGACCGTAGCCCTGCGGCGGCTGGCCGTAGCCGGGGTCGTAACCCGGCTGGGGCTGGCCGTAGCCCTGGTCGTAGGGGGGCTGCTGCGGGTAGCCCTGGTCGAAGCCCTGCGGCGGCTGGCCGTAGCCGGGGTCGTAACCGGGCTGGGGCTGGCCGTAGCCCTGCGGGGGCTGGCCGTAACCGGGGTCGTAGCCCTGCGGCGGCTGACCGTAACCCTGGTCGTAGCCGGGCTGCTGCGGGTAGCCCTGCGGGGGCTGGCCGTAGCCCTGGTCATAACCCGGCTGGCCGTAGGCGTAGTTGGGGTCCTGGCCGTAGCCCTGGTCGTAGCCGTACTGGCCCTGCTGGTTGTACGGATCTCCCTGGGGGTAATGGCCTGGTGGCTGGCTCATGGGTCGGTCTCCTGCGGTACGCGGTTGTGCCGGCCGTCGGGTTACGTCGGGGTCGACGGCCGAACTGATTCGAAACTGTCCCGTGTGCAGCGTCTCAGAGCGCTCCAGGGAGACTACGACGTCACCATATGTGTCCCACCCCTGTTCGGTGAGATGCTCCTGAACGCAGTCGGCGAGGAGGTCGGTCACCCGGGCCTCATCGCCGGTGAGTCGATCGTGGTCCGACGGGCTCAATTGAACAACGTAGCGGTTACAAGCCAGCATCCGTCCACCGGCAAGCTCGCGGACGTGCAGCTCGGCATCCCGCTGGAGGCCTTGGGCGACCTCCTGGGGAACCACGTTGCCGCCGAACACGCGCGCAAAGCCATTACCGACGATGCCTTCGAGTCGGCGCTCGAAGCGCTGAACGAGGCCCACGGCAAAATCCCTTCACGCGTACGACACCTGCTGACCATCGTATCTGGGTCAACGGGTCCGGACATCGCCCAGTTCCCAACTTCTTCGACCCCCCTGCGAAGCCCCCTCCGAACCCCGTGCTAATCTTTTTCTCGTCCACAGGGCAGCAGGGGAAAGCGCAAGCGACCCCCGGTTCCCAGGCCAGGAAGCGAGCAAGATAGGCTTCCAACCAGCCACGGGCGAGTGGCGGAATGGCAGACGCGCACGGTTCAGGTCCGTGTGTCCGAAAGGACGTGAGGGTTCAACTCCCTCCTCGCCCACTCGAAAATCCCCCCGGCGCACTTCGCCGGGGGGATTTTTTCGTTGTGCTGCTCCGGGGAGCGACTTCCCCGGAACCCCTGCGGTGCGGTGCGTTTCCCCTGGTCAGGTGGTGCGCGGGATCCGTGAGGACGGCGGGTTCTCGCCGGCGTGGGGTGTGTCACTTCGGCGGATTTGCTTTCGGTGAACAAGCGGGGCGCTCGGTGTTCGCCGAGCGCCCCGCTGTCGTTCTGTCCTTTTTCCGCAGTTCCTACTGGGTGATCCAGTAGGGGTACGAGTTGTAGTCGGGGTACGGGCCCAGGAATTCCTGCGTGGGCACGAGCTCGACGGTCGCTGTCGGGTCGGTGACCAGATCGGCCGGGATGGTGAACGTGGTTTCCGACCAGCCGCGCGGATCGTCCGGGAACGTCCAGGTTCCGGCCGGGGCTCCGTTCACGCGCACCCGCACCTTGTCGGTGGAGGCGGCATCGGTCACATCGACCCGGCTGGTGATCGTCGCGGACCGCCCCGGTGCGAGGCCGCCGATGGTGAACCGTTCCCCGCCGACCACGTGCCGTCCGCTGTCGGTGACCTCGCCAGCCGGCTCGGTCACCGTCTTGAGGTGCGTGTAGGGCTGGAATCCCTGGTGCGCCGGGAGGACCTCGTAGTCGTGGCGCTGCTCGTCCTGCAGATCGGAGACGTTGATCCGGTCCCGCAACCGGCCCTGCAACGGCCGCAGCGGTTCATCCCCGCTGCCCAGCCCGCTCCAGTCGGCCTCGTAGATCGTGACCCTGTTGCAGTTCCGAGCCGCTTGGCAAGCGGAGCCTCCGCCGATCGTGACGTGCGAGAACGTCGGCGAGGTCAGCCCGAAGGAGGCCAGCTGCTCGCCGAACACCCCGGCCTGCTCGAGGTCGTGCACGCTCCACGAGTTGAAGATCGCGAAGTGGTCCGGCCGCCGCTGCTCGGGCATCCGCCGCAGCTCCTCGTAGAGGCTTCCGGCGCCGTGCAGGTTCGCGGTGGCGAAGCCGTTGGTGGTCAGCCCGATCAGGTCGACGACGTGCCGGTCGGAGAAGTAGGCGAGAGCCCCCGCGTCGTTGATCGCGACGTTGGCGTCCTCGGGGAGGTTTCCCTTGATCCAGTTGGCGATGGTCACCTGCTGGTCGCGGATGCCCGCGGCCTGCTCGCCCTGCCGCAGGCCCCACGCGGGCAGCTGCGAGGCGCTGAACAGCAGCGCGAGCACGATCCCGCCGGTGAACACCGACTTCTGCGCGCCGCCGCTGAACAGCTGGCCGATCCAGTGGATCCCGAGCACGGCGAACAGCAGCACGATCGGCAGCAGCGGTTGCACGTAGCGCAGGTGGTGGGAGTCCGAGAAGATCATTGTCGCCACCGACCCCATTACCAGGATCACGCCGATGCCGGTGGCCAGCGCGAGGCCGCGCCACTGCGGGGCGCGCCGGAACAGGCCGACCGCGCCCACCACCGCGAGCAGCAGCGCCCCGGGGAACACGTAGTCCCAGGTGGACAGGCCGCTGAAGGCGGTGAGGAAGTCGCGGAAGTTGGTCAGCGTCTCGTCGGCGACCTCCAGCGGGTACACCATCGGCGTGTGCAGCAGCGACTTGGCGAGCACGCCGTTCTGCTCCGCCGAACCGGTCATCGCCCAGTAGAAGAAGTACTGCGCCGCGGCGGTGTAGGCGGGCAGGCCGATCCAGGCGATCCGCCCGATCAACCGGGGCCGCGAGATGGCGGTGCCGCGCGCGTGCACCAGCAGGTGCCAGATCATCGCCACGCTCAGCACCGCGGCGAACACCAACGCCTCGGTCCTGGTCAGCGCGGCGGCCACCGCGAGCAGCGGTGTCCACCAGAACCGGCCGGCGGCGCGTTCCGAGGTGAACGCGAGGAGCAGCGCCACGAGCAGGAAAGCGGTGAACGCGATCTCCATGCCGCTGGTGGCCCCCCAGGCCAGCGGTCCGCTCAGCGCGATCAGCAGACCGGCGCTGATGCCCACCGGACGGCCGGCCAGACGGGTGCCGAGCAGGTAGGTCATCGCGGCGGTCAGCGCCATGCACAGCGCGCCGAACACCATCGCGGCGGGTAGCAGCGCCGTGCCGTGCACGCCGAGCAGGTAGAAGGCGCCGAGGATCACGACGTAGAGCAGGCTGCTCGCGCCGGTGCTCATCGGATCACCGGTGTTGTACTGCAGGAAGTGCCCGGCGCCGAGCTTGCTCGCGTACTGCAGGTGGATGTAGACGTCGTCCAGCGGCGGGATGAAGTTCCACTGGTTGTAGGCCAGGCTCACCACCATGAACAGGCCGGTCACCAGCAGCGACAGGCCGCCGATCAGCCAGGCGCTCGCGTCCCGGAAGGGCCGCACGCGGGATCGCTGATGCGCGCCGAGCTCCGCGCGCTCCTCGGTCGGATCCGGTATCACCCCGTTCTCGGTCTCGATGCCCGACGCCCCAGATCTCGCCATTCCTTCTCCCCGAAACAGACAAAAGATTCAAACGGATCACATGCTCACACAAGCGAAATTTGCCCCGGCGGTGCCGCTCCGGTCGGCGGGGAGATTCGCCGGTTCTGGTGACGTGCCTGCCCCTTCCGGTTGTCTGCTCGTTCTCGCGGGTCAGAGCGGGGTCGCGGGAGGTCGTCCGGCTTCGAGGGTTGGCGACGCCGGTTCCTTGTGCTGGGGTTGGGCCTTGTTGTCCGGCTGGGGGTTGGTGTCGGAGGTGGCCGTGGCCGGGAACAGTCGAGATCCGGGGCGTTCGGTGACGGGTCGCGCGCTGAGCGTGCTGACCGCGTTCGACGCGGAGCACGGGCGGATGACGTTGACCGCGATCGCCCGCCGCGCGGACATACCGCTGGCCACCGCGCACCGGCTGGTGCGCGAGCTGGAGATGTGGGGTGCGCTGGAGCGCGATTCCGACGGGCACTACACCGTCGGCATGCGGCTGTGGGAGATCGGGCTGCTGGCCCCGGTGAACAGCAGGCTGCGCGAGGCCGCGCTGCCGCACATGCAGGAGCTGTGCCGCAACACGCACGACAACGTCCACCTGGCCGTGCGGGCCGGAGCGGACGCGGTCTACGTGGAGAAGCTCACCACGCCGCGCGCCGTGTCCATCGTCTCGCGCGCGGGTGGACGATTACCGCTGCACGCGACCGGCGTCGGCAAGGTGCTGCTGGCGCACGCGCCCGCCGCCGTGCTGCACGAGTGCTGCGAGCGGGGCCTGTCGCGGCACACGCCCTACACGATCACCGAGCCCGGACGGCTGGGGCGCGAGTTGCAGTCCGTGCCGACCCGCGGCTTCGCCCAGGCCAACGAGGAGATGACCCTCGGGAACTGCTCGGTGGCCGTCCCCGTGCGCGCTCCGGACGGCGCCGTCGTCGCCGCGCTCGGCGTGGTCACGCACAGCGCCCGAGCCGAGGTCGCTAAGCTCGTCAAACCGCTGCTGCCCGCGGCCGAGGGGATCACCCAGCGCCTCGCCGAGCAGGAGCGCGCCGGGACGGCTTCGCTACCGCGCTGAGCCGGCGCGGCGGAGGTTCGGTTTCCGGTTCGCGGTCGTTCGCCGAAGGCCCGGCTCGAGCGCCGTCGCCATAGCGCCGGAGTGGGTCGCTGGCAAGAGTGAATATTCCGCTGAACGTTCGTCGATTAATCGAACGAATGTACGTTAGCGCAGGTCTGGTGCTTCCACCTGCTGTTGTGCAGTGATTTTCCGAAGTTGGAATGCGGGATGCATCGCGTCGTCGTACGAGTGTCGGCGCCAGCTCACCTGAATGGCCGCATCGCCGGGCTGAAGCGCCGATGTCACTCGTCGACCGGTCACCGACCGCTAACCGCCGCCGATCGCAGCGACCCCGGATGAGCAGCGCAAAAACCCTCCAAAGCTGTTTTAGTCGGAGTCAGCCCCGCGACGCGGGTCTGGGGAAAACAGCCGTTGGAGTGCATGCCTGCTTGAGGGAGGCGGAGAAGCTGTGACCGGAATGCCGGGACATGCCTGGTCCGAAGACGAGCTCAAGGTCTGTTCGACGACGCAGGTCCGATCGCCGTTGGGATCGACCGCCTCGATGGGACGGCTGTCGCAGCGGGCGGTGGACACCTTGGGCTGGACCGGCAGCGTGCTGCCGCCGGTGAAGCTCCTCGGCAGGCAGATCATCGCCACCGCCGAACTGATCCCGGACGCGCACGCCGAGCGGCTCGTCTTCGGCAGCGGGCCGGTCGCCGACCGCGCCGAGATCGCCACTTGGGTGTGGCCGGAGATGGACGGCCGGGTGCCGCCACCCGCCGCCCGCATCACCGGGATCCTCGCCCCGGCGCGGCACTGGCGCACCGCGCTGACCGCCGCCGTGCCGTTCGCCCGCTTCGCCAACGCCGCCATCGTGGTGCCGCGCAACGTGGCCGTGGCCCCCGATTTCGCCGAGACCTGCCTGATCCGCGCCCGCCAGTTCGGCATCGGCGTGCTCAGCGCCGACGGTGACGACATCCGCGTCGAGATGGACGGGCACGGCTTCGACGACGCCCCTCCGATGGAGCACACCGCGATCTCCCGGTGGGTCAACGAGATCGTTTATGAGCAGCTGCTGGCCGCAGAGGCGCCCACGCCCTCGCGCAGCTGACCCGCGGCACCCGGCCGCGCTGGGACTTCGGTGGGCGGGGGTGTGCGCCTGCTGAGGGGGAGAAGGCGGACGGACTCGACCCGCGCCAGAAGCGAGTCCGTCCGCGGAGGGCTGGGATCCAGCGCTCCTGCGCGCTCGTCGGCTCACCTCGTGTTGGTGCGGTGACAGTTTTGCCTAAAACTGTCCGGACATTTCGGGCGCCGGGTCCTCACAGTTTTAGGCAAAACTGTCACCGCTGCTGCTCGGGTGCCGCTTGCGGGCGGGTGAGTTGGGTGGGGAACCCCCTGGGAGTTATCCACAGGGATTTTGAGTTGTCCACAGGTCGGGTGTGTGGGCTGCTGGATCGGTCGAGCTCGGGTTTTCGGCATACCATGTGGGCATGCGAATCGCGATTGCCGGAGCCCGCGGAAAGATCGCTCGACAGCTCGGCGTGCTGCTGACGCAGCGCGGTGACTCGGTGCTCGGACTGGTCCGGAACCCGGACCACGTCACCGAGCTCGGCCACCTCGGCGTGACCGCGGAGGTGGCCGAGCTGGAAGCCGCCGACGCCTCCCGGCTGGCCGATCGGTTGTCCGGTGTGGACGCCGCCGTGTTCGCCGCGGGAGCCGGTCCGGGCAGCGGCGCGGAGCGCAAGGACACAGTGGACCGCGGCGCCTCCGTGCTGCTGGCAGAAGCCTGTCAGCAGGCGGGAATTCGGCGCTTCGTGCAGGTGAGCTCGATGGGCACCCGCAGCCCCAATCCGCCCGATGTGGACCCGGTCTTCGGTGCCTACCTGGACGCCAAGCGCGCCGCCGAGCAGGACCTGCGGGAGCGGGATCTGGATTGGACGATCCTGCGGCCGGGGAGGCTCACCGACGACCCGCCGACCGGGCGGGTGATGCTCGGTACCGAGGTCGCCAGGGATGCGGTCACCCGAGCCGACGTGGCCGAGGTGCTCGCGGCTCTGCTGGCTGAGCGGCGCACCGCGGGCATGGCTCTCGAATTGGTGAACGGGGACGTTCCGGTGACCGAGGCGGTGGGTGCCGCCGTGGAGTAATCAGATCGAGTTATCCACAGGCCCCAGCACGTGGTTGAGGTGCGGGTTCGCGAACACTCCATCGGGGTCGACCGCCGCGCGGATCCGGCGGAAGTCGTCGAAGCGCGGGTACCGCTCGCGCAGCGCCGCCGCGTCCAAGCGGTGCATCTTGCCCCAGTGCGGCCTGCCGCCCGCCGCCCCGGCGATGTCCTCGAAGGCGTCGAACCACTCGCGATGCGGCATCCCGATGGACTGGTGCACCGCGATGTAGGCGGTCGGACGCCGGTACGCGGTGGACAGCCACACGTCGTCGGGCGCGGCGACCCGCACCTCGACCGGGAACATCACCGGATCCGAGAGCCGGGTGGCCACGCCGCGCAGTTCCCGCAGCACCTCGGGGAGCAGTTCGCGCGGCAACGCGTACTCGCTCTCCACGAAGCGGATCCGGCGCGGCGTGGTGAACACCCGGTACGAGCGGTCCCGGTACGAGCGGGCCGACCAGGCCGCGGCGCATACCCGGTTCAGCGGCCGCACCAGCGGTTTCGCCGCGCGGCCGAGCCCGCACACGGCGCCGAACAGGCTGTTCTCCAGCAGCTCGTACTCCACGAAGTGCCGCACCGGGTTCAGCGGTCGCGGCGGTCCCGCGCAGCGGTTGTTCCGCTTGACCAGCGCCTTCTCGCTGTGCGGGAACCAGTGGAACTCGAAGTGGTCGTTCCCGGCGGCGAGTTCGGCGAACCCGTCCAGCACCTCGGCGAGCTGCGCCCGGTGCTCCTCGGCGGCCAGCGTGAACGAGCGGACGCAGCGCAGCGTGACGGCGGTGATCACGCCCAGAGCGCCGAGCCCGATCCGGGCGGCGGCGAACAGCTCCGGGTTCCGCTCGGCCGAGCAGCTCGTCTCGGTGCCGTCGGCGAGCATCAGCTCCAGCGATTCGACCTGGGTGGCCAGCCCGCCGAGGTCGGCGCCGGTGCCGTGCGTGCCGGTGGAGATCGCGCCCGCGATGGTCTGCCGGTCGATGTCGCCGAGGTTGGGCATGGCCAGGCCGAGCCCGTCCAGCTCGGCGTTGAGCCGGTGCAGCGGGGTGCCCGCGTGCGCCGTGACCAGTCCGGTGTCCGGGTCGGCGTGGATGATCCCGGAGAGCTGCGAAAGGTCCAGCGCACAGCCGGCATCCGGGGAGCCGATCGCGGAGAAGGAGTGCCCTGCTCCGAGGGCGCGCACGGTGCGGCCCTCCTGGCGGGCCCGCTCGATCGCGGCGGCGAGTTCGGTGGTGTCCCGCGGGGTCACCACCGAGCTCGGGGTCGCGGCCGCCGTTCGTCCCCAGTTGCTCCATCGCTGCATGCCGAAGAACTCCCAGAACTGCGAGTGAATTTCGCGTCGTACTGAGCTGCCAGTCGCGCTGGGCCGTCCGGGTGGTGCTGGGCGGCACGGAGGGCTGAAGTTATGTGAAACTCTCTCACTTAACAAGGGGTGGGGCTTAGTGTTGAGCCGTGCGCAGGATCGACGAGATCACCCGCGATTTGGACCCGCCGTTGGCCGCCGTGGACCTGGCGGCCTTCGACCACAACGCCGATGACCTGGTGCGTCGCGCCGCCGGGTACCCGATTCGAATCGCCACCAAGTCCGTGCGATGCCGCGAGCTGATCCGCCGCGCCCTGGACAAGCCCGGCTGCGCGGGCCTGATGTGCTACACGCTGGCCGAAGCGCTGTGGTTGCACGCCGAGGGACTCGGCGACGACCTGCTGGTCGCCTATCCGACGGCCGACCGCGCCGCGCTGCGGCGACTCGCCGCCGACCCGGCGGCGGCCGCTGCCATCACCATCATGGTCGATTCCGCGGAGCACCTGGACCTCGTCGACGCCGCGCTCGGCCCGAACCGCCCGCCGATCCGGGTGTGCGCCGAGGTCGACGCCTCCTGGAAACCGCTGCCAGGCGTGCACCTGGGCACTCGCCGGTCGCCGTTGCACACCCGCTCGCAGGTCCGCGGCTTCGCCGAGGAGGTGGTGCGTCGCGAGGGGTTCCGGCTCGTCGGGCTGATGGCCTACGAGGGCCAGATCGCCGGGCTCGGCGACGCGCCCGCCGGACGCCCGCTGCGCGGTGCTGCGCTGCGCTGGATCCAGCGGCGCAGCGCGGCCGAACTCGCCGAGCGCCGCGCTGCCGTGGTCGCGGACGTGCGCGAGGTGGCCGAGCTGGAGTTCGTCAACGGCGGTGGTACCGGCAGTCTCGAGCGCACTGCGGCCGAAGGCGTGGTCTCCGAGATCGCGGCCGGTTCGGGCCTGATCGGCCCGACGTTGTTCGACGCCTACCGCGCCTTCCGGCCGCGCCCCGCCGCGCTGTTCGCGCTGCCGGTGGTGCACCGGCCCGCGAAGCGGATCGCGACCGTGTTCGGCGGCGGCTACATCGCCTCCGGGGTCGCGGGTGCCGATCGCGTGCCGGTGCCGCACTGGCCCGAGGGGCTCGCGCTGCTCGGCGCCGAGGGAGCGGGCGAAGTGCAGACTCCCGTGACCGGTGCGGCGGCCCGGCACTTGGCGATCGGAGACCGGGTCTGGTTCCGGCACGCCAAGGCCGGTGAGCTCGCCGAGCGGTTCGAGCACTACCACCTGGTCGACACCGCGGCGTCGACCGTGCGACAGGTGCCGACCTATCGCGGTGAGGGCAGGTCGTTCGGGTAGTTGGCGGATCTCTTGCCTGCCGGCGCCGCGGCCGGTTTCGGCGCCGGTGGGCCCTCAGCGCCCTCCGGGATCCGGGTGGACAGGTACCCCCGCACCAGATCCTTGGCCTCGGAGATCATGCACCGGTCGCCCTCCGGCCCGTCGCGCCGGAACGCCAGGTGCAGAACCGCGTCTGCCGCCTCCACCGCGACGGTCAGCGGCAGCAGCAGATCGGCCGGATCCAGGTCGAACTCGGTGCTGATCAGCTCGGTGAGCTTCTCGGCGATCACCGCGTTGTTCTCCCTGCCGGGGTCCAGCAGCCGCAGATCGACGACATCGCCGAAGTGCAGCCTGCTGAAGGCGGGCACCTCCCGGTACATCGCGAGGTAGGTGTCGAAGACCGTGTCCACGGCCTGCCACCAGTGCGCGTGCCGTTCGGTCTCGAACCGCTCCGAGATCGTCTGCACGAAGCGCTCGAGGTTGCGCAACGCCAGTTCCTGCACGACCGCGCGCTTGTCCGGGAAGAACTGGTACAGCGAGCCGACCGCCACGCCGGCCCGCTCCGCGATCAGCGTGGTCGTTAACCCGTCGTAGCCGACCTCGTCGATGAGCTCGGCGGTCGCCGTGAGCATCTTCTCGACGCGCCGAGTACTTCGCTGCTGTACGGGCTTTCGCCGCAGCGGGGCGATTCCTGCTGGCAATGCAACTCCTCGGATCGAGTTCGCCGACCACCTCCGGAAGCAACCGGCGCGCCCGGTGTACTTACGAGCACGCGCGGTCGACCGGAGTTCGGCGAACGGAAGCCTGGTATTGCAGTCGGTGCCCAGTTTGGGGTGCTGCGCGGCGTCGTAGTTCCGGACACGCAGTGTTCGACGTCGTTCGGACGAGTGAATTCGCCTGCCGGAACTTGACCAACGGCCGGTGTTACAGCTCAAGCGAGTGAAAAACCTATTCGCTCCAGCGCCCCTCGAGCGTTACACCTATTCGGTATGCAGTGAGTCATGTTGTCAACGCGCAGGGGCCCTATCTAGTGTGACGAGAGTCGTCATTCTCCGTGACAGAAAGGTCATTGTGGGTTACTGCGCGGCTGCCCTCCCGCTTTCCGGCGCCCGAGAGATCGCCCGCTCGGGTGAAATGTACGAACGGGGCTGGTCTGCCGACGTCTGCGCCCTCTCGGTGCCCAGAGCCCGTTCGGTGCGAGGGCGCGCGACGTGTACCGCGGCATCGTGACGGCCCGGGAGGCCCAGACCTCGCCGGCCCCGCAGGAGACGCCGCAGCACCGGTGTCCCGCGGACGAGGAGATCCCACCGCCGGGACTGTGGCAGAAGATCACCATCGCGGAGTCGAACGCGCTGCTCGCCGCGGGCGGCTACGGGCTGTGGGTGGAACGCGGTGCGGACGGCGCGTTGCGGCTCGCCGGGATCGGCAGCGGGCTGCCGCTAGGCGCCGCCCCCACCTGGGCTGACCTGTACCGGGCGCTGGTCCGGCTGCGCCGCACCCGGCGCAGCTTCGACGGGGCGTGGCTGCAGCGGCTGAGCGGCGCGGTGGGAGCCGACCTGGGCGAGCACCCGGACGGTTGTCACCGGGTGTCCGTCGACCGAATCGAACTGCTCGACGGCAGCGACCGGGAGCGCGCCCGCAGATCGCTGTCCGTGCTGACCGCGACCGGGCGCGGCGTGCCGTTCCCGGTCGAGCGGACCACCGTGGGACGGCGCAGCGGTGCGGTCGGGTTGCAGCGCGTCGAGTCCCGGGACAGCGCGATGCACCGGCTCGACCGCGCGGAGCTCCTGGCCGGTGTCGTGGAATCGGACCCGGACCTGCGGATGCACTGCGCGACGCAGTCCATCCCGGGCGCGGTGGTGGACACCGCGACCGGTGCGGCCGCGGTGCTGCGGACCGCCGAGCCCGCTCCCGCGCACCCGACGCATCCCGGCGGCACCATCGCCGCGGGGCTGAGCGCGCTGCTGCGCCCGGCCGACGGCGCGCCCGGGCTGCTGCGGGTCGTGCTGGACAACCGGTTCGAGCGGCACGAGGACGAGCTCGAGCACTTCCTGGAGCACTTCGTGCGGCCGTTGCTGCGGGTGTTCCGGATGGCCCTGGACGCCCACGACCTCGGGCTGCTCGCGCTGGACGAGGGCGGTTTCGCCTTCGAGCTGTCGCCGGAGCTGCAGGCCACCGGACGGGTCGTGATCACCGATCACGACCGGATCACCCGAGGACCCACCCGCGCCGAGGTGACCGCCGGGGTGCGGGCTCTGGTGAGCACGCTGGACAAGCTCGGCGACGGTTTCGCCGAGCTCCGGCCGGAGGACGGCAGGGCACGTGTCCGCGACGAGGTGGGCCGGGTGGTCACCGAGGAGCTGCGCTACCTCGCCCCGCACACCGCCGAGCTGCTCTCCGGCGAACAGCCGCTGCAGAACTACGCGCACACGGTGCCTGCCGCGCAGGACGCGGTGCTCAAATCGGTGCTGGAGAAGGTCCAGCTGGCCACCCGCAGGAGGCGGTTTCACCCGAGCGGGCCGGAACCGGCCGTGGTCATCGATGTCGATCTCTGCGGCCTGGTGCCGTTGCAGCGGATCATGGACGCGGCCCGCGCCATCTCCGGTCCCCGGGACGGGGCGCCGGACGGCATCCTGGAACTGGCCGGGCCCGGCACGCTGCCGGTGCTGCCGACCCACGCGCCCGGATCCTGGTGGGAGTTCGTGCGCCGCAGCGGCCTCGGCGAGCGCTACCCGGGAGTGGACTTCGAGCGGCTGCGCGGGGAGTTCCTGCGCGCCTTCCAATCCCGGCCGAGGGAGCAGTTGCCCACCGACCGGGTCAACGCCGGGCTGGGCCGGTTCGTCTGGGACGTGCGCGATGCCGGTGGCCGGGTGGTGTTCTGCACCGGACGGCGCGAGCGGTTCCGGGAGGTCACCGAGCAGGCCCTGGCCGATGCCGGGGTGCCGGACGCGACGCTGCTGTTCGCGCCGGAGGACGGCACGCGCCCGATCGCCGAGGCCAAGGCGGAGCAGCTGCGGCGGCTCGGGGTCGACGTGGTCGCGGTCTTCGACGACGAACTGGCCAACCGGCGAGCGGTCGCGGCCGAGTTCGAGGACGCGCTGCCGGTGGCGGTGGAGATCCCGGGGCTGGCCGCGGAACGTCCGGCCGAGACGTCGCCGGGCGATGACGCCGCGGTGGTCGCCACGTTCGAAACGCGGCCCCGATCGGGAAGTCTCGGCCCGCGCTTGTCCAACACGCACTCGCTCGAGGAGCTGCAGATCGGCGCGATGCGCCGAAACCCGTTGGCGCGCCGGTGGGCCGTGCACCTCACCGAGGAGCAGACCTGGTCCGTCGTGGACTCGATCCTGGGCGACGTGGACAGATCGGCCCGGCGGACCGGACGCGCGGCCGCGACCAAGTTCGGGTTGCACGACGATCGGCCCAGCGACACCGAGCGCGTGCTGGACGCGTTGCACCACGTGCTGACCCGCAAGCAGTTCATCAAGGGCTCGCGGGCGAACTACCAGCCCGCCGACCTGCGCCGCGACGCTGAGGCGGCGGTGCGGGCCGGGGAACCGATCGACGTGGTGCTGCTGGGATTCCCGGTCAAGCAGTGCCTGAACCGGCTCAAGGCGGCCGGTCCGCTGCCGGACTTGGCCGAGCTCGGGGCGATGGCGCGGCTGCGCGAGATGCACCGCGCCGTCGCGGCGGTGCACCCGCCGGGGCTGCGGTTCAACATCCTCACCGACGGCAGGCACTTCCGGACCCGGCCGGCCTCCATCACCGACGCCTACCAGCGAAAGCTCCGCGAGTACGTGGACATCGCGGGCATCGGCGACCGGACCGCGGTGCGGGAGATCGACGCGCTGGCCGAGCAGCGCTTCGGTCCGGGGCTCCCGGCCGAGCGCGCCAGGCGGGTCGCCGCGTACAGCAGGCTGCTCGCCGACCGGCTGCGGGACTACGACATCACCGACAACCCGCTGCGCACCCTGGAGCGGGTGCACGAGTGGACGCTGCGGGCGGACGAGTTCGCCCCGCAGGTCATCGGGTTGTTCCGGGAGATCTTCATGTCCCTGGTGTACTCGGTTCCGGTGACGGTCCCGCCGCGCACCGACCGGATGGAGTGGTCCCGCGCGGTCTACGCCGACATCTACAACCTCACCGATCCCGCCACCCGCGCCGAGGTCCGCCAGGCCCGCGCCGCGGCGCTGCGCCGCACCTGGCACATCGTCCTGCAGTACATGGCCACGATGCAGGTGGACGCCGAGTTCGACTACGAGGGCCTGATCCCGAACCGGATCCGGCTGACGCTGAGCGCGGTCCGCGAGGGCTGCCTCGGCTTCACCTACCTCGGCGGTTCCGGTGTCCTCCCCTGGCAGGGCACCGGGGTCCTGGACCCCAGGGGGCACGTCGCGGTGGACTTCGCGGTCTCGCTGCTGGACCAGGGCTTCGTCCCGGTCTACTCGCCGCTGCTCGGGCCGCGGCAGCCGTGGGCGATGGTGCCCGCGAGCCAGACCCACCTCCCGGAGCAGGACTCGCTACCGGCGCCCCGCGGCGGACCGGTTTCCTCCGGCGTGCGGTTGGACGAGGGGTTCGCGGCCAAGGCCCGCCTCCGGCGCAAGTGAGCGGTGCTCGAGACGTTGAAAGGCCCTGGGGCTCGGGTCGGGGAATTCGAGCTCCAGGGCCTTTCCAGCTCCGGGCCGTCCGGGGAAACGGTGCCGGAGTGGTTGGTGTCCGCGGGCCGGTACCGGTCGGGGGAGGGGAGTGCATCAGCACCGACCCGCGGAGCTTGCGTCCGCAGTGGCCGGTCGGGGGTCGACCACTGCGGAGCTTCCTATGAAGTTGTGGTTCGGGGTGGTGGCGGCCGATGCGCTCGGTCGGGGTCGGGGAAAACTCGGCCGAAATCATCGGCCGCCACCCAGGGCGGTAACTCGGCCTCCCGGCCGGGGGAGGAGCTGCTGCTTTCCGGGGCCGAGTCCGCCGGCCTACGGCACCAGCTCCGGGCGCAGCTCCTGCGCCGATAGCTGGTGCCGGGCGGGACTAGGTGCGAGTGCTCCCGCCACCAGGTGGTCGTAGGCGGACCGCCACACCGCGCAGGGTGCTGCTTGCGGACTCCGACGACCGGAGCACTCCGGGCAGTTGCCCTTCTCGTCGGCCTCGTGCGCGGTCAGGAGCGTCCGCCAGCCCTCGATGAGCCGGGGGATCTCGGTTCGTGCCACGGACAGCAGGGAGGCGGCATCTCCGCGGTTGGCGAGCTCGGAGAGAACATCGAGCCGCTCACGCACCGCGCTGCGCAACACCGTCCCCAGAATCGCGTCCATGAGAACTCCTCACCGTCACTTTCTGGCCTGCGCCGCGGCATCCCGCAGCGCCATCGCCAACTGACCGGCACCGCGCTTGCTCAGCTCCGCGGTGTGGTCAGGTTCTCCGACGAGAACGACCTTGTCCCGATTGACGAGCACGGTCAGGTCGCGATGCGCGTTGGCCACATCGCGGCAGTCGATGTGCCACCAGCGACGGCGATCGCCCGGCGCCGGCTCGGCCTGGCGGCCGAATCCGGGGCCGTGCCACCGGTTCTCCGTTGCTGGCGTGTCCACGTCGATTGCCCGTCCCATCCGTGCTCCGTTGTTTGCCGATGACTACATTGGGGCTTGCGGGGCGGGTTCGCCTAGATGGAGGGCGACGACCGGGCCAACGGCCGCGATAAGCGGTAACCGGACTTCACCGCAACCGATCACCTCTACCGATACGGGCTTCACCGGGTTGCCGTAGTGCGCTTACTCTGCGAGCAACGCCCGTTCAGAGCGTCAGGGGGTCTAAGTGAACAACATCGGATCTGGCGGCTCGCCCGTCGCTCCCGACGTCTGGAATGAGCGGGAGATGCGGGATGCGCTGGCCCGACGCAACGTCAGCGAGGTGTACCGGCACCTGCGCAAGCATGGTGTCTCGCAGCGGCAGATCGCTGCGTCGACCGGACAATCCCAGTCCGAGGTGTCGGAGATCCTCAAGGGCAGGCAGGTCATGGCCTATGACGTGCTGGCCCGAATAGCCGATGGGCTCTGCATCCCGCGGGGCTTCATGGGCCTCGCTTACGACGGGACGACCGAACTGCGCGTCAAGCAGTCGGACGACGTCCTGGAGGCTGAGGAGGACGAATCGGTGAAGCGGCGGAAGTTCCTGTCCCACGCCGCCGCGGTGACCATGGGTGCCGCGGTCTTCGGCGCCGAGGACAGCGCTTGGGCGCCGGCCAGCGCCCAGACGCCAGCCCCGTCCCGAATAGGCATGTCCGACGTCCAGCAGATCCAGGCGGCCACCAAGGCGCTGCGCGACCTGGACTACCGCTACGGCGGGGGCACGTGCCGGGACGCCGTCGTCGCCCAGCTGTCGTGGGCCCAGCAGCTGCTTGATTCGACCTCCAGCGAAGGGGTCCGCAAGCACCTGTTCATGGCCCTCGCCGACATGCACAGCCTGGCCGGCTGGACGTCCTTCGACGTGGGCCTGCTGGACCCGGCGCGCGGCCACTTCGGCCGGGCCCTGGAGTTCGCCAAGCAGGCCGACGACGACAGCCTGGTGGCCAGCGTGCTCTACCGGATGGGCCGGGTCTACCTGCACTACCAGGAGCCCAACGAGGCGTTGAAGCTCTTCCAGCTGGGGCAGATCGCTGCCCAGGAATCGGGTTCGGCGCTGACCGTGGCCGTGCTGTGCGCCAACGAGGCGTGGGCCTACGGGATGCTCAACAAGCCGGACCAGGTGCAGAAGATGGTGGGTCGTACCAGGGACGAGTTCGCCCGTGCCAACGTGCACGAGGCACCGGACTGGGTCCGCTTCTTCACCGAGAACGATCTGCACGGGATGATCGGTTCCGCGCACGACGCGCTGTCGGTGTTCGATCCGAAGAAGCACGCGTCGATCGCGGTCGCCGAGACCATCAAGTGCAACGAGGCCTACGGCGCGGACATGCAGCGAACCCACGTGTTCGGGCTGAGCCTGCAGGCCACCAACCACTTCCGCGCAGGCGACGTGCAGGAAGGACTCAAGGTCGGGCTCCGAGCACTCCAGTTCGGCGAGCGCGTCAAGTCCGCACGGGTCGCCGACCGGCTCAAGCCGCTCGAGCTGGAAGCGAGTAAGCACCGGGCGAATTCCGACGCCCGTGACCTCTTCGAGGAAGTCCGGAAGTTCCGTCAGGCGTGAGGTCGACCTTCGTCGACCGAGCCGGTGATTCCCGGTTTGAGAACATGAGCATGACGACATACCAGGTTCAACAGGGTCAGTGCATCCCGCCTGAGCTCGAACTGGCACTGACCGAGATCTGCGCATCCGTCGGCCTGAACCCGCGTGGTGCGCGGCTCCTTCGATTCATCAACAACGGCGTTTTCCTGCTCCGCGACGATCCGGTCATCGTCCGCGTGGTGCTCTCCCCGTCGTTCGCGCACCGCGCGCGCACGGCGGTGGAGGCCGCGCACTGGCTGGCGATGCACGGAGTCCCCGCGGTGCGCCTGCTTCCCGGCGTGGAACAGCCGGTCAACGTGGGTCCGCACTGCGCGACGCTCTGGCAGTTCGTCCCGGAGGACGGGCCCACCCCGGGCAGTGCCGATCTGGGCTCGCTGCTGCGGCAGATGCACGCCCAGCCGTTGTCGGACACCTTCCCCGAGTGGCGGCCGATGGCCGACATCCGGCGCAGGCTGGACGACGCGGTGGACCTCGACCCGGCAGACCACAGATTTCTCCAGCAACGTTGCGACTACCTGGAGCAACGGCTGGAGGAGCTGGAGTTCCCGTTGCCGCCCTCGATCATTCACGCGGACGCGCATCTGGGCAACGTGATCGGCGGCGCGGACGGCCCGCTGCTGTGCGACCTCGACTCGTTGTGCGTCGGGCAGCCGGAGTGGGACCTGACGCCGATCGCGGTCGGCAGCCTGCGGATGGGCTTCCCGTCGTCCTGGCACGAGGAACTGGCCGAGGCCTACGGCTTCGACATCACCTCGTGGGAGGGCTTCGGAGTCCTGCGCGAGCTGCGCGAACTCAAGATCACCACCGGAGTGCTGCCCATCGTGCACAGCAATCCGAGCGTCCGCGAGCAGCTGCAGTGGCGGTTGCGGACGATCCGGGAAGGCGATCTGGACACCCAGTGGGCCCCGTACAGCTGATTCGGGGGCTCCTGATCACACGCCCGCCGGGCGTCCCGCAGCTGAGGCCGGCACTGCCGCCGAACGGGCGATATTGGGGCCTTTTGCGGGAAATTCTGGTTATCCATGGTGACTTCGTTGGGTCTGGAGGGGTAGACCATACGAGCGAATCGGTGCACCGATCTGTGCTAGCGGATGGGCTTTCATGAGGATCGCTGACTTTCTGCCGGGCGCGCGGTCGCGTGCGCTGGTCTCGGCTCAGCTGCTCGACGAGGTCGTGGACTCCCAGCTGGCGACGATGCCGCTGCTGCCGCCGGAAAAGCGCGGGCGGCACGCGGACCACCTCGCCGGGTTGGTGTGGCTGGGGCAGTCCTACCGGCACTACGCCAGGGGCTGGATCTCGCGCCGGGAGCTGCAGCGACGTTGCAAGGCCACGATTCGCGCCCAGGAGACTCCCCGGGGGCCCGCGCCGGTGCAACTCGTCGACGGTGAATGACCGCTCGGCGACTTGCGCCGAACTCGGCGCCGGGAACGGGTTCCGGCCCGCGCGCATCGCGATTTCGCCGTTGTGAGCTGCGGTTTCGCTGATCGGTAGGGCCCGGGATCGGCCCGGGTGAAGTACCGCTGCGCATCGCGTTTCGCCGATGGTTCGCCCCTCCGCGAGGCCCACCAGGCTTTGAGGAGATGCGGTGAACGGTTCCGGCCTGCTGCCGGCCACCGCGCGCGAGATCATCGCGCGCGACCCCCTGCTTCCGCGGTACTGCCGGGTGGCGGGCTCGACGTCGAGCGGCGTCGAGCTGAGAAGTCTCCTCGTCGAGGACTTCGACGACGACGAACGGCCGCTGAAGCAGCTGCTGGCCTCCCGCCCGGACGGCTGGTCCGAGCCGGGCTACGTGCTGGAGTTCCTGATCCGGCCGGTGGTGATCACCGTGCGCGGGCTGCTCGCGCTGGACTGGCTGCCCGCCGGCGAGCTGCGGGTGCGTCCCCGCGACGGGATGGTCGTGCTGAGCGGTCTGGAACCGGCCGACCCGCACCGCTGCCCGCAGCTGATCGTCGAGCTGCACGAACTGCTGTCCAAGCTGATCGAGTCCGCGGGCGGCGAGCTCGACGACCTCGAGCGGGTGCTCGCCGAGGAGCTGTGCGACCTGTCCGACCGGCTGCTGAGCGCGCTGACCGGGCACCACCCCTGGCGGCCGTTCGTGCACGGCGTCCCCGAGCACCAGCAAGAACTGCTGCAGCGGGTGCTGCGGCTGATCCGGGACCGCGCCGCGGCGCGTCGCAAGGACCCCTCGATCCCGGTCCCGCTGGTCGCCCTGGACCTGGACTTCTGCGCGCTGCACCCGCGCGAGCGGGTGCGCGCGGCGCTGGAGGAGGTCTCGCGCAGGCACGGCGTCCTGGACTTCGCCTTCGACCTGTCGCTGTTGCCGGGCCTGTACGAGGCGGGCTGGCGCCCGTTCCTGGAACACCTCGGGCTGCCCGACGACGACCTCTACCCCGAGTTCCGCTCCGCGATCGGCTGGGAGCGGGACGATCTGCTGACCGACGAGCCCGCACCCGGTGTGCGCAGCTTCGTCCGCGACGTCGAGGACGCGGGCGGGCAGGTCGTGCTGGTGACCGGGCGCAGGCACCGGATGCGCGCGGCCACCTCGGAACTGCTCGCCAGGCACGGTCTCGGCCACCTGCCACTGCGCACCACCGAGGAGCGCTCGGACGTCGCGGCGCAGAAGGTCGCCGCGCTGCGGGAGATGCCGGGCGAGCCGATCGCCGCCTTCGACGACGAGGCGGACAACCTCGCGGCGTTGCGCGCGGGGTTCCCGGAGGCGCTGGTGGTGCCGGTCGCCGCCCCGGAGTTCACCGGGGTCGACGAGCCCGGTGCCATCGGCACCTTCGAGGTCCTGCCGCAGCCGATGCCGCTGGGACGCGGCCACGCGACGCGGCCGCAGCTGTCGCACGCGAGCTCGCCGGCCCGGCTGCGGGTCGGCGAGTTCAGCACGCGGCCGACCTGGTGGAGCAACGGCGTCCAGCTCACCGCCGAGCAGCGCGCCGCGATCGTCCGGGCGCTGCGCGGCAACGCGCTGGAGGCCGGCAGGCGGTTGGGCGAGCGGGTCCGCGACACCGGTGACGGTGGCGAGTCGGCGATCTGGCGGGTGCTGGTGGCCAAGCCGTTCGGCGCCTCCCGCCCGGCGTACCCGCCCGAGCACGCCGAGCGGGATCTCCGGCCGGTGGTGCGCGACGGGCTCCCGGTGCCGTTCGTGCTGCTCGGGCCGCCCACCAAGCAGGACGGTTCGCGGCTCAAGGCGCTCGGCGGCCGTCCCGACCTGGGCGAGCTGGCGATGCTCGTCCGGCTGCTGCAGCTCGACGCCGCGGTCCGCGTGGTGCACCCGCCGGGCATCCGGGTGACCGCGCTGGCCGATCCGAGCCACTTCCGCTATCGCTCGGCCGATCGCTACGGCGGCTACCACGCGGACTTCGAGCGGATGCTGGCCGAGACCGGGGCGGACGAGCTCGTGCGGGTGCGCAACATCGACGAGGCCGCCACCGAGGTGGGGTGCGAGCACCACCGGCGTCCCGAGCTGCTGGAGTTCCACCGCGACCGCTACGAGACGGCGCTGGCCGGTCTGGACGCGGGCGAGGACCCGTTCGCCGCGCTGGCCGCCGCCGATGAGCGGGATCCGGCGCTGCCCGGACAGCCGCGGTTCGTGGAGCTGTTCCGCTCGGTGCTGCACGCGGTCGACCTGCCGCATCCCGGCGGCGACCCGTTGGCCCACGCGCGGGGCGTCTACGCCGATCCCTTCGACCTGCGCGGCGAGCTGCGCGAACCGCGCCGGGAGCTGTTGCGGCAGACGTGGCGGGAGACGATCACCTACCTCGCCAACAAGCACGTCGACGCCGAGCTGGACTACTCGGCGCTGTGGCGCGGCAGCGTGCGGATGAGCCTGTCGTTGCGACCCGTTCCGGGCCGCCTGCGGTTCGTCCCGCTCGGTGGTGCGGCGGTGATGCCCTGGCACGGCACGGCCGCGCTGGGCGACAACCACGAGGTCTCGGTCGACTTCGCGGTCTCCCTGGTGCACCAGGGCTTCGTCCCGGTGTGGTCGCCCGCCGACGCGGGCACCGATGTCATCCAGCCGTGGTTCATGGCTCCGCCGCACGCCGTGCGCGGCCGGGAGCTGGACCCGGTCGTCTTCGAGCGCGTCCGGATCCGGAACAAGTAGGCGCGACGTGCTGCTGCGGGGACGTCCCGGCACCGAGTCCCGGGACGTCCCCGCGCAGGTCAGCTCTTCGGCTTGCCCAGCCGCAGCGCGAGCCCGAGCCCGAGGAGCACGAGCACCGCGGCTCCGGCGATCCAGGGCCACACCGGCATCCCGGAGGAGCCGGACTCCGACTGCTCCGGCGATGCGGTCGCCGAGGGCTGCTGCCCCGGCGTGCCGCTGCCCGCCGCGGTCAGCGTGAAGCCGACCTTCCCGGACACCGGGTGACCGTCGTTGGACAGCACGCGATAGCCCACGGTGTAGGAGCCCGCGGGTCCCAGATCGCGCACCGGCGCGATCACCGCGTTGCTCTCCACCCGCGCCGGTCCCGCGGTCCAGTGCCCGCCGTTCGGCCCGATCACGGTGACCGCGTTGTACTCGTCGCCCGCCTTGACCGGCTGGTCGAAGTTCAGGCGGACCTCCTTCGGCCCGGTCCGCACCTGCGCGCCGTCCGCGGGGTCGCTGCCGACGAGCACGTTGTGCGCGAGCGCGGGCGAAGCGGTGCCGATGAGCGCGACCAGCGCGAGCGCGCCCGCGGTGATCAGCCGCCTCATGAGTCGCTCCCGCCGGACCGGCGGCTGCGGGCGAGCGCTCCGGCGCCGACGCCGATGCCCAGGGCACCGACGAGCAGTCCGGCGCCGCCCAGGTACCGCGCGGTCTCGTCGGAGGCGTGCGCGGCTTCCTGTCCGCTGTGCTGGTCGGTCGGCTGCGTCGAGCCGCCGCCGTGGTGACCGCCCTCGGCGGGCACCAGCTGCAAGGTGGGCGCGGGGTGCTCGGGTTCCTCGCCGTTCGGCGGGGTCGGCTGGTCCCACTTCACGACCTCGCCGTTGTCGTAGGTCTGGGTGGTGGGCAGCTGCAGCTCGTCCGTCTTCTCCGGCAGCGCCCCGAGCGAGGCCTCGAACTCCTCGAACCGGTCGGGCGCGATGGCCTTGCCCGGCTGCGCGGTCCAGGTGATGCTGCGGACCGTCTCGGTGACCTCGGAGCCGGCGACCTCGGTCGGCGGGATCTGGACCTTCTCCAGCTCGGCGTGCCAGCCCGGCATCGGCTTCACGCGCACCGAGCTCAGCGGATACTGCTCCGGCAGGGTCACCTTGACCGAGACCGTGGAGGCGTTGTCCCGCTCGTTGGGAACCCGGAAGGCGATCTTCGCGTAGCCGCCCTGCTCTGCGGTTTCCGGATTAGCGCTGACGTGGGCGTGGGCGGGTGCGGCGCTCAGGGCCAGCAGGATCCCGCCTGCGGCCGCCCCCGCCGCGGAGCGGGCCACGAATCGCTTTGTCGACATAGTGCTTGAAATCTCCTGAAGATCTTGTTACTCACGCGCGTGTAGGCGTTCGAAGATTGAAATTCAACAGAACGGTGTTTGGTCGCACCGGAATGTTGTGGAATGGAGATTTCGGGGGTCCGCGCTGCGCGTGGATTCGCTGGTGAATCAGTTGCGCGAGGGTCCTGGCGATCGGTGCCGGAATGCAGACCGCGGGCGGCGGCGTCAGCACCGGCAGCGGGCCGGTCTTGCGCGGCAGGATGGCCCGGAGGAGACGTGCCACTACGAAGAGTGCGCGCTCCGCGTGGGTCATCACCAGTCCGGTGAAGAGCACCACTGCGACGTGTCCCAGCGCCATGGTCGGCGCCGGGAGATGCATGGCGTGCGCTCCGGCTGCCGGGTGGTTGCCCGACATGATCTCGAGGAAAGCGTGAAGTGCCAGTTGACTGGCACCCAGAGCCCCTAGAATGCCCAACGGCCCGCGCTGCCGATCGGCCAGCGCGATCCCGGAGCCGGCCAGCAGGAAGGTGACGAATGCGGTCATTCCGGCGGCGGGCACCGGGCCGCCTGCGGCGGTGTGCGCGGCTACCGAAAGTGATGCCGACGTGCAGGCCAAGCCGCCGCCGCGCAGGACGCGCAGTGCGCCTCGCGTGGGTGCTGGGCGGGCCGTCACGCAGAGCAGTCTAGGTGTCGGCTCGGCCACGATAACGGTGGGTGAGCTTGCCTTAGTCACCCATTTGGGTCACGGTTTACTGGTTGCAGCGGCCCGGACCTGGGAATCCGACGGATTCTTTCCGGTCCGTCGTAACTGACGACGGAGAGGAGGGGGCGTCGCCCAAAGTGACGCCGAAACCTGTGTCGACCGAAACTGAACAAAGCGGTGGCCCACCGGGTCACCAAATCGTAGAACCGAACGAAGCGGCCTTTCTGGATAAACCGCGCACCGACTGGATCGTGTTCGGCATCACCGCACTGATCATGTTCGGTGTGGTCGCCTGGGGTGGCTTGGGGACCGATTCGTTGAGCTCCGCCTCCGGCGCGGCGCTCGACTGGTTGCTCACCAACACCGGCTGGGGCTTCGTGCTCGCGGCCACCGGCTTCGTCATCTTCGCCCTGTACCTCGCCTTCAGCAGGTACGGCCGCATCCCGCTCGGACAGGACGACGAGGGACCCGAGTTCCGCACCGTGTCCTGGATCGCGATGATGTTCTCCGCCGGTATGGGCATCGGCCTGATGTTCTTCGGCGTCAGCGAGCCGCTGAGCCACTTCGTCTCCCCGCCCCCGGGCACCGTTCCCGGTGAGAGCGAGGCGGCGATCACGGTGGCCATGTCCACCTCGCTGTTCCACTGGACGCTGCACCCGTGGGCCATCTACGCGGTGGCCGGTCTGGCGATCGCGTACTCCAGCTTCCGGAGGGGACGCAAGCAGACCATCAGCGGCGTGTTCGTCCCGCTGATCGGCAAGCGCAACGCCGAGGGCCCGCTGGGCAAGCTGATCGACATCCTCGCGCTGTTCGCGACGCTGTTCGGCTCCGCGGCTTCGCTGGGCATCGGCACGCTGCAGATCCGCAGCGGTATGCAGGCCGCGGGCTGGCCGATCGGCGAGGCGGGCACCGACATCCTGGTGGCGATCATCGCCGTGCTGACGGTGTGCTTCATCGTCTCTGCCGTGTCCGGTGTCGCCCGGGGCATCCAGTGGCTGTCCAACATCAACATGGTGCTGGCCGCGCTGCTGGCGGTGTTCGTGTTCGTGCTGGGTCCGACGGTGTTCATCCTGGACCTGCTGCCGACCGCCATCGGCTCGTACATGAGCCAGTTCGGCGAGATGGCTTCGCGCGCCGGCGCCACCGGCGGCTCCGAGATGCAGTCCTGGCTCGCCAGCTGGACGATCTTCTACTGGGCCTGGTGGATCTCCTGGACGCCCTTCGTGGGCATGTTCATCGCCCGGATCAGCCGCGGCCGCACGATCCGCCAGTTCATCGGCGGCGTGCTGATGGTGCCCAGCGTGGTGAGCCTGGTCTGGTTCGCGATCTTCGGCGGTGCCGCCATCCACACCCAGAAGGGCGGCACGGACGTCTACGCGGGTGGTTCCGCGGAGGCGCAGACCTTCGCGCTGTTCGAGAACCTGCCGCTGCCGCTGGTCACCGCGGTGCTGGTGATGGTCCTGGTGGCGATCTTCTTCGTCTCGGGCGCGGACGCCGCCTCCATCGTGATGGGCGCGCTCTCCCAGCGCGGTGCCATCGAGCCCAGCCGCTGGGTGGTCATCTTCTGGGGTGCCGCCACCGGTGCCGTGGCCGCCGTGATGCTGGTCATCGGCGGTGGTAAGGACAAGGCGCTGGAGGGGATCCAGAACCTCACGTTCCTCGGCGCGCTGCCGTTCGCCATCGTGATGGTGCTGATGTGCGTCGCGATGCTGAAGGACTTGCGCACGGACCCGATGACGCTGCGCGATCAGAAGGGTGCCGAGGTTCTCGAGCAGGCGGTCATCGTCGGTACCGAGGAGCACGACGGTGAGTTCCAGCTGGTCACCACGCCCGCCGAGAACGAGGAGGCCGCGCCCGCCGAGAGCGACGTGGCCACGCCGCCGGCCGAGAACGACGAGGCCGGGATCGCCGCCGACGAGGGCGGTGGCGACGGATCAGCGGATGTCGCTGCGCAAGCTGACAAGAAAGAGTAACTAGTGAATCTCCTGGATTACGTCGTATCCAGGTGGCAGTCGTTGCTGGTGAACTCGTACCAGCACGTCAGCATGGTGGTGCAGTGCATCGTGCTGGCAACGATCGTCGGCGTTCTGGTCGGGGTTGCGGTCTACCGCAGCCCCGCTGGAGCGGCGATCGCCACCGCACTTTCCAGCGCGGTCCTGACAGTTCCTTCGTTCGCCCTGTTCGGCCTGCTCATCCCGGTTCTCGGGCTGGGTGTGGCGCCGTCGGTGGTGACCCTGGTGCTGTACGCGCTGCTGCCGATCGTGCGAAACACGATCGTAGGTCTGTCCACGGTCGATCAACCGATCCTGGACGCGGCGCGCGGTATCGGCATGAGCCGGTTCGGCGTGCTCACCCGCGTCGAGCTGCGCATGGCCTGGCCGGCCATTTTGGCCGGTATGCGGGTCAGCACCCAGATGCTGATGGGCATCGCGGCCATCGCCGCGTACGCCAAGGGACCCGGTCTCGGGAACCTGATCTTCAGCGGGCTGGGACAGCTGGGTGGCGCGAACGCGCTGAACATGGCGCTGGCGGGAACCGTGGGTGTGATCATCCTGGCGCTGCTGCTGGACGCCCTGTTCGTGCTGTTCGGCCGGTTGACGACTTCGAGGGGTATCCGTGGCTGACGAGGACAAGACCGGCCCGACCAACGGGCACGGCGTGGAAATCAAGCTGGAAGAGGTCTCCAAGCGCTACCCGGGCTCGAAGCAGGCCGCGGTGGAGTCGGTGACCATGACCATTCCCGCGGGCGAGACGGTCTGCCTGGTCGGCCCGTCCGGCAGCGGCAAGACCACCACCATGCGGATGATCAACCGCCTGATCGAGCCGACCAGCGGCAAGATCAGCATCGGTGGGCAGGACGTGCTCGGGCTCGACCCGGACAAGCTGCGCCGCGAGATCGGCTACTCGATCCAGCAGGCCGGCCTGTTCCCGCACATGACCGTCGGCGAGAACGTCGGCCTGGTGCCCGGACTGGTGGGCTGGGACAAGAAGCGCACCAGCGACCGGATCGACGAGATGCTCGAGCTGGTCAACCTGGAGCCGCACATCTACCGGAACCGCTACCCGCGGCAGCTCTCCGGTGGTCAGCAGCAGCGGGTCGGCGTGGCCCGCGCGCTGGCGGCCAACCCGCCGGTGCTGCTGATGGACGAGCCCTTCGGCGCGGTCGACCCGATCACCCGCGGTGTGCTGCAGGACGAGCTGATGCGCCTGCAGGAGGACCTGGGCAAGACGATCGTGTTCGTCACGCACGACTTCGACGAAGCGGTCAAGCTCGGCGACCGGATCGCCGTGCTGGGCGAGCGCTCGAAGATCCTGCAGTACGACACGCCGGACGCGATCCTTGCCAACCCGGCCGACGACACGGTGGCCGGGTTCGTCGGAGCCGGTGCCGCGCTCAAGCAGCTCACGCTTCGGCGCGTGCGCGAGATCGAGGTCGGCGAGGTGCCGACGGCCAAGGCCGACGACGCCCCGTCGGTGCTGGTGGAGAAGCTGGGCACCCGCCGCGGCGCGATCGGTTTGGTGCTCGACAAGCGAAACCGCCCGCTGCGCTGGGCCACCGCCCGCGAGGCCGGTTCGGTCTCCGATCTCTCCCGCGCCGGTCGCCCGGTGGAGGACTCGGTCTCGCCCGCCTCCACGCTGCAGGACGCCCTCGAAGCGATCCTCACCGATGACGACGGCGTCGCCGTGGTCACCGGCTCGCGGGGTCAGTACGAGGGCATCGTGGACATCGACACCGTGATGAACACGATCAAGAGCTTGCAGGAAGAGCACTCCGACGACACCGCCGACTCCGCCGGTGATGCCTCATGAGCAGCCAGTTCGCATCGGACTCCGGCTCCGGGGGAGCCGAGCGGCTGCGGATCCTGGTCCAGCCGCTGCTGGTGCTGGTGCTGGTCGTCTCCGTGCTGGTCTGGGCGTTCAGCCGGAACAACGACGAGGTCACGCTCCGCAGCCTGAACCTGCCCAACATCGCGCAGCTGACCTGGACGCACTTCCTGATCAGCCTCGCGGTCGCGCTGATCGTGGTGCTGGTGGCAGTGCCGCTGGGCGTGCTGCTCAGCCGCAGCTGGGCCGGCAAGATCGCGCCGTTGGTGATCGGGGTGGCCAACATCGGCCAGGCCGCGCCCGCAGTGGGTCTGCTGGTGCTGTTCTTCCTGTTCACCGGCGGCAAGACCGGTTTCTGGGTCGCGGCGGGACCGATCGCCTTCTACGCCCTGCTGCCGGTGCTGCGCAACACCATCGTCGGGTTGCAGCAGGTGGACCGGTCGCTGATCGACGCCGGTCGCGGCGTCGGGATGTCCGGCACCGGCGTGCTGCTGCGCATCGAGCTGCCGCTGGCGGTGCCCTACATCCTGGCCGGCTTGCGCACCGCGCTGGTGCTGGCGGTGGGCACCGCCACCCTCGCGCTGTTCGTCGGTGCCGGTGGTCTTGGCGAGCTCATCGACACCGGCTACAAGCTGAACGACTACACGGTCATGATCGTCGGCTCCGTCCTGGCGATGGCCCTCGCGCTGCTGGTCGACTGGCTGGGCGCGCTGGCCGAGACGTACCTGTCGCCGAGGGGGTTGCGATGAAGCTGCGCACGCGCAGGAACGCGGTGAAGGCGGCCTCGCTGGCGCTGGCTGGCACCCTCCTGGCCGGCTGCGGGCTGAGCTCCGGCAGCCCGGTGCCGCTCGAGGTGGCGCCGGGCGCGATCAAGCCGGTCCCGGAGCTGCAGGGCGAGACGTTCACGGTGGGCTCGAAGGCCTTCACCGAGCAGATCGTGCTCGGCTACATCGCCGAGTTCACCCTGGCGGCCGCCGGTGCCGACGTCCGCGACCTCACCTCGATCGTCGGGTCGTCGACGGCGCGCAACGCCCTGGTCAGCGACCAGATCGACGTGCTGTGGGACTACACGGGGACCTCCTGGATCGCCTACAACGGCAACGCGGAGCCGATCCCGGACGCCCAGCAGCAGTTCCAGGCGGTCAAGAAGCAGGACCTGCAGCGCAACGGCGTCGCCTGGACCGCGATCGACTACCAGGTGGACAACACCTACGCCTTCGCGGTCAACCGGCAAGCGGCCCAGCGGCTCGGCATCGACAAGGTGTCCGAGATCCCGAAGGTGCTCGCCGAGCGCCCGGAGGAGGGCACGTTCTGCGTCGAGACCGAGTTCGCCACGCGCAACGACGGTCTGCCCGGCGTGGAGGAGACCTACGGGTTCAAGGCCGATCCGTCCAAGGTCAAGGTCCTCAGCGACGGCTCGATCTACCAGGCGACCGCGGACGGCACCTGCACCTTCGGCGAGGTGTTCACCACCGACGGCCGGATCGAGGCGCTGGACCTGCACGTCCTGGAGGACGACAAGAAGTTCTTCCCCCGGTACAACATCGGTCTGACCACGCGGGACGAGCTGTTGAAGCGCTACCCGCAGCTGACCGGCATCTTCGAGAAGGTCTCGGCGAAGCTGGACAACCAGGACCTGATGCGGATGAACGCCCAGGTCGACGTGGACGGTCGCGACCCGGCCGACGTCGCCAGGGACTGGATGGCCGAGGAAGGCCTGGTGACGATTCCGGGCAAGTGACGTCCGGATCAGCCGTTCCGGCGCAGCGCCCCCGGTCTCGGCCGGGGGCGCTCTCGCGTCAGCGGGCGGTCACGCCGAACTTGTCCAGCAGTTCGGACTCGATGTGGTCGAGCTCGTTGTCCACCGAGCGGTGCGTGGACTTCCGGCGCTGCGCGGGCATCCGCTCGGCCGCGCGGACCGCGCTGGTCAGCTGGGTCAGGCGCTGCTCGGTCTTCTTCGCGTAGCGCTCGGCGATGAGCTGGGTCTCGCTGTCCGGCGCCTGATCGCGGAGGTCCTGCAGGGCGTTGGTGTCACCGGCGATCCGGGCGTGCAGCGCCGCGCCCCTGCCGGTGTAGCGCCCCAGCTCCTCGACCGGCACGCCCAGCTTGCGGGCCCGGGACCGGTCCACGCGCTCGCGCGCGGACCGCGCCGCCTTCAGCGCGAAGGGGGCCAGCACGGGACCGGCGATCTTGGCGATGCCGATGGCCTTCTTGGCGTTGCTCGGCGTGATCCGGCCGTGCTCGCCCTTGCTGATCGCCTTCGCGGTCTTCTTGTCGGCCTTCTTCAGCGCCTTGGCCGTCTTCTTGTCCACCGGTACCGCTGCGCCGGCCTCCGGGGCGTCCGCGATCCGCTGCCTGGCCGCGGCCTCCTCCAGCCTGCTGCGCGCGCAATCGCGACGCTTGCGCTTCCCGGCCTTGCCGAACAGCCCGCGGTGCTCGCCGCACCGCTTGTTCCGGGCAGTGAATCTGCTCACCGTGTCCGCACCTCCCAAGTCCGCGATCACCTCAAGTCTCGCGCGAGCGAGCTCGGCGAGCACACCGAGACACCATCGTGCACGCGCGGTGACGAATGCGGCTCGCATGGCACCGGGGTGATGGACGCGGCTGTCGGTAGCAGGACATACCCTTGATTCGTGAACGAAAAGGTGCTGCTCGACGCTGGCGTCGTCACGCGTTGTCGTCGACGCGTGCACCTGGAGAACGACCCGGACTCCCGCGACGTGCCGCAGGCTCCGCTGGATCCGGGCATCGAGCAGCGCATCGCTGATGCGGCCGAGCACCGGCGCAGCATCGCCGACTGGTTCGGCGCGACCTTCGGCTCCGAATGGACCGAGATCCCGCGCACCGGTACCCAGCGCGACCGCGCGCGGCTGACGCTGGAGGCGATGCGCTCCGGGGCGCGCTACATCTCCGCCGCGCAGCTGCCCGATGACGGCGACGGCGGGCGTCGCGGCGGCATCGACCTGCTGGTGCGCACCGAGGACGGTTACGTGCCGGTGCTGATCGCCCGGCACAAGACCACCGACCCCGGGCAGGGCGCGCGGGTCTCGCCGATCGAGACGCCGCTGCCGGAGTTCGCCGCGACCGACCGGACGCGCAAGGTCCGGCCGCAGCCCCGCGACCAGATGCGGCTCGCGCACGCGGTGCGGCTGCTGCAGGCCTGCGGCATGGACGCGGGCGACCGCTACGGCGGGGCGATCGGGGTGGATGCCGACGTGGTGGTCTGGCACGACCTGCGCAACCCGAACTGGCCCGGCGGGCGCACGGCGCTGACCGAGTACGAGGCCCGCTTCGGTGACCGGCGCGCGGTGGCCGAAGCCGCTGCGCAGCGCGCCGAGCCGCTGGCGCAGCCGTCCCGGATCAACGAGTGCCGCGGCTGCCCGTGGTGGCCGACCTGCGAGGCGCAGCTGCGGGAGAACCGCGACGTCAGCCTGGTGGTGCGCGGTGAGGACGCTGCGGTGCTCCGCGATCAGGGCGTTTCCACGGTCGACGAGCTGGCCGCGATGCCGTTGTCCCGGGCTGACGAGCTGAACCTGACCGGCGTGCGCAACACCGACGCGGTGCTGCAGGCCAAGGCGTGGTTGCAGGACGTTCCGCTGGTGCGGCGGGTGCGCGAGCTCGACGTGCCGCGCGGGGACGTCGAGGTCGACGTGGACATGGAGTCCTACGCCGACGCCGGTGCCTACCTCTGGGGCTGCTGGTTGTCCGGAGCGGACATCGGGTGGCCGCGGGGCTACCGGGCCTTCGCGACCTGGGACCCGCTGCCCTCGGACGACGAGGGCCGCTCGTTCGCCGAGTTCTGGGCCTGGTTCACCGAGGTGCGTCGGTACGCCTTCGAGCGCGGCCTGAGCTTCCGCGCGTACTGCTACAACGAGCTCGCCGAGAACCGCTGGATGCTGGCCTCGGCCGAGCGGTTCGCGGGCAAGCCCGGGGTGCCGACGGTGGCCGAGGTCCGCGAGTTCATCTCCTCGGCCGAGTGGGTCGATCTGTTCCAGATCGTGCGCGACCAGTTCCTGTGCCCGCGCGGCAAGGGCCTGAAGGTGATCGCTCCCAGCGCGGGCTTCGCCTGGCGCGATCCGGAGGCCAGCGGCGAGAACTCGATGCGCTGGTACCGCGACGCGGTGGGCCTGGGCGGCGGCGAGATCGACGAGACCCAGCGCGAGCGCCTGCTCACCTACAACGAGGACGACGTCCGGGCGACCTGGGTCATCCGCAACTGGATGACCGACCGAGCTCCGGCAGAAATCCCCCACGCCGAAGACCTCTAGCGGGTGGTGACAGTTTTGCCTAAAACTGTCCGGGCAAAACGGACATGATCGTGCGACGGTTTTAGGCAAAACTGTCACGCTCGCGGCTAGCGAGGGGCCATGCGGAGCGCGCCGTCCATCCGGATGACCTCGCCGTTGAGGTAGTCGTGCTCGACGATGTCGAGGGCGAGCCGGGCGTAGTCGTCCGGGGTGCCCAGGCGCTTCGGGAACGGAACGCCGTCGGCCAGGTTCTGGCGGATCTCCTCGCCCACGGTGGCCAGCATCGGGGTGTCCACGATGCCCGGCGCGATGGTCATCACCCGGATCCCGCTCGAGGACAGGTCGCGCGCCGCGGGCAGCGTCAGGCTCGCGACCCCGCCCTTGGACGCGGCGTAGGCGGCCTGACCGATCTGACCGTCCTGCGCGGCGACCGAGGCGGTGTTGATCACGACGCCGCGCTGGCCGTGCTCGTCGGCCTCGGTCTTGCCGATGGCCTCGGCGGCCAGCCGCAGCACGTTGAACGTGCCGAGCAGGTTGATCTCCAGGACCTTGCGGAACAGCTCCAGGTCGTGCGGTCCCTTGCGGCCCGCGATGCGCGCCGACGGCCCGATTCCGGCGCAGTTCACCACGATCCGCAGCGGGTGCTCACCACCGGCGGCTTGCCCGACGGCGGCCTGCACCTGCTCGGCGTCGGTGACGTCGGCGGCGACGTAGGTGACCCCGTCGACCTCGGGCGCCTTGGCGATGGCATCCGGCAGGTCCAGCGCGAACACCTTCGCGCCGCGTCCGGCCAGTGCTCGCGCGGTGGCCGCGCCGAGGCCGGAAGCCCCGCCGGTGACGATGGCCGCGGTCTCGCTGATCTGCATGTACCGATCCTTCGGGTTCGACTGCCGCTACCCGAGCATGTCTAGCACCCGCGCTCCGACATGCCCAGCGCTGAACCCGAAACAGCGGTCCCGGCGGCCGCGATCAGCGATCCCGCGGCACCTTCCTCGGTGAAGTCGCCTCCACCAGGTGCAGCAGCACCACCAGCGGCAGCGCCGCGAGCAGTGCGAGTACGACGAACAGTGCAGCTACCCCGATCAGCTCCATGCCCAAGAGCGTGGTCGTCATCACACCCTCCGCGCGTCGGCTGTCCGAGCGGATCAGCACCCCCGTCCGAGCGACATGCGCTGACGCTGGGTGTCTGTCGCGATGCAGGAGCGGGCGCGGAGAGACTTCAGCTTCGGGCTCGGGTGGCGGTGCGGGTGGTGGCGGAACCCGACGCGCCGCGCGGCTGCCGGGATCGGCGGCCTGCGCGGCGTCGCCGTGCTCGCCGCACGACGGTCAGAACCCGCGGCGGTGCGGGCCGAGTCGCACACCGCACGCGGCTACCGCCGGATGCGGAAACCCCTCAGTCGACCGGGCAGATCGCGTCGATCGCCGCGATCTCCTCGTCGCTCGGCTGCCACGCGGCGGCGTGCGCGTTCGCCCGCACCTGCTCGGCGGTGGTGGCCCCGCTGATCACCGAACCGACGGAATCGCGGGAGGCCAGCCACCCCAGCGCCACCGAGGACATCGGCATCCCGCGCTGCTCGGCGAAGACCCGCAGCTTCTCGATCCGCTCCCAGGGCGCCTCGGACAACGCCGGACCGTGCCCGGCCAGCCTGCTGCCCTCCGGTGGCGCCTGCCCCTGCCGGTACTTGCCGGTCAGCAGTCCGTTGGCCAGCGGGAAGTACGGCAGCAACCCGACCCCGAACCGCCTGCAAGCGGGCAGGATCTCGCGTTCGGCCTCGCGGGCCAGCAGCGAGTAGTGGTTCTGCGCCGAGATCGGCGTCGTCAGCCCGGCGGACCGAGCCGTCCAGGCGGCGTCGGCGAGCTGCCAGCCCGCGAGGTTGCAGTGCCCGACGTAGCGGATCTTGCCCTCGCGCACCAGGTCGTCGAGCGCGGAGAGGGTCTCCTCGATCGGCGTCAGCGGGTCCGGCCGGTGCAGCTGGTAGAGGTCGATCCAGTCGGTGTCCAGCCGTCGCAGCGAGGACTCCACCGCCCGGCGCAGGTAGCGCCGCGAACCGCGGGCGCCGAAGTCGGGGCCGTTGCCGCCCTGCATGTCCATGCCGAACTTGGTGGCGATCACCGCTTGCTCGCGGCGGCCGGACAACGCCTGGCCGAGCAGCTCCTCGCTGCGCCCGCGCGGCGAGCCGTAGGCGTCGGCCACGTCGAAGAAGGTGATGCCGGAATCCAGCGCCGCGTCGATGACGGTGCGCGCTCCGGCCAGGTCCTGCGTCGCGGTGTTCGGCCTGCCGAGGTTGTTGCAGCCGAGACCGACCGCAGAGACCACCAGACCGGATTCCCCCAGGCGTCGTGTTTCCACGGGCGGTCAGCCTAAACGCAGGGATACCGGCTCGTCACCTGGCAAGTACAGCGATTGAACAGTTGGCGAAGCCGGATCTGTCGAGCGCGGAAGCGTGCCACGATCCGTTCCGGGGTGGCGGCCGGCAAGGTCGTTCGAGGTGAAGGGGTGTGGTGATCGTGTTCGCCCGCCGAATCGTCGTCGTCGGAACCGGATACGTGGGACTGACCACCGGCGCGTGTCTGGCATCGCTGGGTCACCGAGTGGTGTGCAGCGATGTCGACGCCGCCAAGGTCGAACAGCTCAACCGCGGTGAGGTCGGCATCCACGAGCCGGGCCTGGCCGAGCTGGTGCAGGAGGGAATCGCCGCCGGACGCCTGCGATTCGTGGTCGGTTCGGCCGGCGCGGTCGCCGAGGCCGAGGTGGTGTTCCTGTGCGTGCCCACCCCGATGGGGTCGGGAGGTGCCGCGGACCTGGCGGTGGTCGAGTCGGTCGCGCACGAGGTCCGCGAGGTGCTGCCGACCGGCTGCGTGCTGGTCACCAAGTCGACCGTGCCGGTGGGCACCGCCGCGCGGCTGGCCGAGCTGGTGGGGCGCGCGGACGTCGCCGCGGTCAGCAACCCGGAGTTCCTGCGCGAGGGTTCCGCGGTGCACGACTTCCTCAACCCGGACCGGATCGTGGTCGGTTCGGACACCCAGGACGCGGCCGAGCGGGTCGCCGCGCTCTACGCCCGGCTGGGCGCGCCGACGGTGCTCACCGACGCGGCCAGCGCCGAGATGGTCAAGTACGCGGCGAACTGCTACCTGGCCACCAAGCTCTCCTACGTCAACGCGATCGCGGAGCTGTGCGAGCGGCTGGGCGCCGACATCACCGACGTCACCGAGGGCATGGGCTACGACCGCCGGATCGGGCAGTCGTTCCTGCAACCCGGCCCCGGCTGGGGCGGGTCGTGCCTGCCGAAGGACACCGCCGCGCTGCTGCAGGTGGCCGACGCGGTGTCCTTCGACTTCCCGCTGCTGGACGCCACGATCTCGGCGAACGCGCACCAGCGCACGCGGATGGTGGAGAAGGTCCGGGAGGCCTGCGGCGGGTTGCTGGCCGGGACCCGGCTGGGCGTGCTGGGACTGACCTTCAAGGCGGGCACCGACGACCTGCGCGACTCGCCCGCGCTGGAGGTGGCCCGCCTGCTGGCCGCCGAGGGCGCCGAGCTGGTCGCCTACGACCCGGGGCTGCGCGGCGACGAACCCGGACTGCCGGAGGCGCTGACGCTGGTGGACGACCCGTACCTGGCGGCGAAGGAATCGGCCGCGCTGGTGGTGCTCACCGAGTGGCAGGAGTTCCGCATCCTGGACTGGAGCCGGGTGGCGGGGGTGCTGACCGGGCGAGCCGTGGTCGACACCCGCAACCACCTGGACCCGGACGTGCTGCGCCGCGCGGGGCTGTCCTGGCAGGGCGTGGGACGGATGCCGGTCCCGGCGATGTGACCTGATCCCGCTCGCACCGGTGTGGCGCGAGGCACTCGATCGGTGATGTCCGGCGGCCTATCGTGGGCGGGTGTTCACCACGCGCCCGGAACTCGCCGGAACCCACGGGATGGTCGCCTCCACGCACTGGCTCGCCTCGGCAGCCGGTATGGCCGTGCTGGAGGACGACGGGAACGCCTTCGACGCGGCCGTCGCGGCCGGATTCGTGCTGCAGGTCGTGGAGCCGCACCTCAACGGCCCCGGCGGTGAGGTGCCCGCGCTGTTCGCCACCGCCGCGGACCCGCGCCCGCGCGCGCTGTGCGGGCAGGGGCAGGCGCCCGCGGGCGCGACCATCGCGCACTACCGCGACGAGCTGGGCCTGGAACTCGTTCCGGGGACCGGGTTTCTGGCCACCACGGTGCCCGGCGCGTGGGACGGCTGGCTGACCCTGCTGCGCGACCACGGCACGAAGTCGCTGCGCGAGGTGCTCGGCTACGCGATCGGTTACGCCCGCGGCGGCTATCCGATCGTGGGACGGATCAGCGACACCATCGGCATGGTGCGCGGCATGTTCGCCGAGCACTGGCCGAGTTCGGCGAACACGTGGCTGACCGCGTCGGGCGGGGTGCCCGTGCCGGGGTCGGTGCTGCGCAATCCGGCGCTGGCGGACACCTGGGAACGGTTGCTCGCCGAGTCGGAGGCGGCGGGCGGCGACCGCGAGGCGCAGCTGGACGCCGCTCGCCACGCCTGGTCGCAGGGGTTCGTGGCCGAGGCGGTGGAGAAGTTCGTGCGCACGCCGCACCGGGACAACTCCGGGCGCGATCACGCGGGCGTGCTCACCGCGCAGGACATGGCCGAGTTCGAGACCACCTACGCCGAACCGCTCGAGGTGGACCTGCCCGGCGGCTGGAGCCTGGCGAAGTTCGGCATCTGGTCCCAGGGCCCGGTGCTCGCCCAGCAGCTCCGGCTGCTCGACGGGTTCGACGTGTCCTACGTGGACGGCGTGCCGACGGCGGACACGGTGCACGCGGCCCTGGAGTCGGCGAAGCTCTCCTTCGCCGACCGCGAGGCGTGGTACGGGGATTCGGCCGCCGAGGGCGTGCTCGACGATCTCGTCTCGCGCGAGTACGCCGCCCACCGGCGCGATCTCATCGGCGCGACGGCCTCGCGGGAGCTCCGGCCCGGTCACCCGGGCGGGCGCGCCCCGCAGCTGCCCGCGTTCGTGGCCGAGGAGCGCGGTGTGGGCGGTGCGGCCGATCCCAGCGGAGTCGGCATCGGTGAGCCCACGGTCGGTTCCGACGGCGAGACCCGCGGCGACACGGTGCACATCGACGTGGTCGACCGCTGGGGCAACATGATCTCGGCGACGCCCTCGGGCGGCTGGCTCCAGTCCTCGCCGACGATCCCGGAACTGGGCTTCTGCCTGGGCAGCCGCGCGCAGATGTTCTGGCTGGAGGAGGGGCTGCCGAACTCGCTGGCCCCGGGCAAGCGCCCCCGGATCACGCTGAGCCCGTCGCTGGCCCTGCGGGACGGGCAGCCCGCGCTGGCCTTCGGCACCCCGGGCGGCGATCAGCAGGACCAGTGGCAGCTGTGCTTCTGGCTGGCGCACGTCCACGCGGGCCTGAACCTGCAGGAGGCCATCGACGCCCCGGCCTGGCACAGCACCGCTTTCCCGCGCTCGTTCTACCCCCGCGAGTGGGAACCCGCGGGCGCTCAGGTCGAATCCCGCATCGGAGCCGAGGCGATCGCCGATCTGCGCGCTCGCGGCCACCGGGTCGAGGACACCGGACCCTGGTCGCTGGGCCGTCTCTCGGCGGTCTCCAGAGATCCGGAATCGGGCCTGCTCAAGGCCGCGGCGAATCCCAGGGGCGCCCAGGGCTACGCGGCGGGCCGCTAAGGAGACATTTCAGTTCGAGGTTTGCGGGGCGGTGCCGGGAGCGGAACCTGACGCGCCGTGTAGCTGCGGGATCCGCTCCTTGAGCAGCAACCTGCGCGGCGCCGCGGCTGTCCTCGCCCGACGACGTCTGAGAACCCGCGGCGGCGCAGGCTGAGTCCCCCACCTGAAACAGCGGCTCCACCGCATTCTGCAAGGACCCGTAAGAGCCGTCGAGGAATTCGGGCCTCGCTGCGCGAACGCGGCGAGGCCTCCGGTAGTTGGATCAACGACCGAGTGGACCAGCATCTCTTTCGTCGAGGGGAAGCATCTTGGAAGGCGAGCACCCCAGAGGGTCTGGTCCGCAGTTCGTTCTTCTGGGAGTCGGGTCGGGATTCTTGCTGGCCCGCGCGATCTTTGGTTCCTCTCGTTCGAGGCCGAACCGCTGAACTTCATCTTGATGATCGTCGGGCTGCTGCTCGTGTGCACGGCTTCGGCGTTGCGGCTCAGGCAGGTCAGCGGCAGCTCGCGGGCGTCGATCAAGTGAGCGGCGCCGGGTGCGCGGAATCCCTCTCATCGAGGGGCGTCCCCGGCGCTTTTGATCGGTCCGCGCGGTTGGTCGAGTTCGGGCGCCCTGGGTGAAATGGGTTTGGCGGCAGAAGATCGCGTGGTCGCGGGGTCGTTCAGGCCGCGCGCAGCGTCGTGCCGAGCAGGAGCATCCGGAGCGTGCGGGCGGTGGCATCGGCGATGAGCTCCGGGGCGCGGGTGATCGCGTCGGGCAGCGCGGTCGGGCCGGTGAGGATCCCGGTGATGGCGTCGATGCCGTGCTCGTAGCTGGTGTCGGCGCCCGGTCCGATGGTCCCGCACAGCGCGATGACCGGCTTGCCGTGCCGCTTCGCCCGCCGCGCCACCTCGGTGGGGATCTTGCCGAGGGCGGTGGAGGCGTCGATCGCGCCCTCCGCGGTGATCACCAGGTCCGCGGTGCGCAACCGCTGCTCCAGATCGGTGCTGGCGAGGAAGGTGTCGAAACGCGATTCCAGCCGCGCGCCGAGCACTCCGGCCAGCCCTGCGCCGAGTCCGCCGGACGCGCCGCCTCCCGGTAACGCGGCCGGGTCGGCGCCGCTGTGCGCGGCGAGCAGCCCGGCCCAGTGGGACATCGCCGCGGCCAGCTGTTCGACCCGGTGCGGTGTCGCGCCCTTCTGCGGTCCGTAGCGGCGCGCGACCCCGTCCGGCCCGCAGAGCGCGTTCCGCGGGTTCACCGCCACGGCCAGGTCCACATCGGACAGTCGGGGGTCCAGTCCGGTGGCGTCGATGCGCCGCGCGCGCAGCAGCTCGATCCCGCCCTCGCCGATCGGCTCGTCGCGCTCGTCGCGGATCTCGGCGCCCAAGGCGCGCAGCGCGCCGGCGCCGCCGTCGCAGATCCCGGAGTCCCCGCAGCCCACGATGATTCGCCGCGCGCCGTCCTCCAGCGCGGCGGAGATGAGCTCGCCGACGCCACGACCGGTGGTGCGGCCCGGGTCGCGGTGCGTCGCCGGGACCAGCGAAAGCCCGGCCGCGGCGGCCATTTCCACGAACGCCGTGCCGTCGAACCGCGCGAAGTGCGCCGCGACCGCCTCGCCGACCGGCCCGGTGACCGAGACCGGAACGAGGTGCCCGCCGGTGGCGCGGGCGAGCAATCGTGCCGAGCCCTCGCCGCCGTCGATCAGCGGAACGCTGTCGACCACGGCTCGCGGGGCGACCCGGCTGATTCCGGTGCGGATGGCATCGGAGACCTGCTCGGCGTCCAGGCATTCCTTGAATCCGCTCGGGGCGACGGCGATGCGCAGCATGGTTTCCTCCACAGTGGGTGGTTCGGTGCTCAGAGCGAGAGGCCGAGGACCGGCCAGACGAAGAAGGCGAACAGCAGGACGAGCCCGGCCAGCGCGGGGGCGAGCAGCAACGAGAGCCTGCGCAGGTCGCGCGGCTCGAACCCGTCGTCGAGACGGGCGAACATCGCGACCGGCTTCGCCGAGGACGGCAGGGTGTGGCAGAACCCGGCTGCCGCGGTCGAGGCGAAGGCCACCGCGACCGGGTTCGCGCCGACCGCCAGCGCCGCCGGGATCAGCAGCGGGATCAGCACCGACGAGCGCGCCGACCGGGACTGCACCAGCAGGTGCGCGGCGGTGCTGATCAGCACGACGGCGATCAGCAGCGACTCCGGCCGGTCGCCGATCAGCGCGTGCCCGGCGATCCAGCCCGCCGCGCCGGAGTGGGTCAGCGTGCCGCCGAGAGCGGTCGTGGCGGCCATGAACAGCAGCAACGACCAGGGGATCTCGGCGATCGCGGCGCCGGGTTCGACGGTGCCCGCGCCGGGCGAGGTGATCAGCAGCGCGGCGGCCAGCGCGACCAGCGCGGGCGGCAGGCCGTGCCAGGCCTCGGTGCTCCACAGCAGCACGACCACCCCGAGCAGTCCGGCCGCGCGGTGCTCGGCGGGCCGCATCCGCTCGGGCACCTCCAAGCGAGCGCGCAGGTCCGCCGCGTCCACGCGCAGCGCGCGTCGCCGGTCCGCACCGGTGGTGAACAGCAGCAGCACCAGCTCGGCGGCCAGGTGCGAGCTGACCGCGGCCAGTGGCAGCCCCCACAGCAACCACTGCCCGAAGCCGATGCCCTGCCCGAGGGTCGCTGCCAGCACCTGGCTGGTGATCAGGTGCGCGCCCGCGCCGACCAGGGTCGCGATCGCCGACAGCAGCACCACCGCGGGCAGCAGCAGCGCAGTGGCGCGCAGCAGGCCGCGCGGGAGGGCGTGCGCCAGACCCCGGTGCAGCGGTAGGGCGAGCGCGGCGCGGCCGCTGGTACTGGGGATCAGCAGCGCCGTGCTCACCAACCCGAGCGTGAGCAGGTGGAACAGCGCGCGCGGCGTCCGCGCGCGGGCGGCCAGGCACACGGCCAGCCGTGCGGGCAACCCGGTCCGGTTGATCCCGGCGGCCAGCATGAACGCGGCCACCAGCAGCCAGATCTGGTTCCCGCCGAGGGCGGCGAAGAGCTCGGCCGGCTCCAGCGGGCCGAGCGCGACGAGCGCGGCGGCGGCCACCAGGGCGACGAACGTGTCGTCCAGGCGGTTACCGATCCAGCCGATCACGGCGCCCGCGAAGACCAGCAGGGTGATCAGCGCGTCCCTGCTCAGCTCCCCGGAGCCGGCCTGGGCGGGCACGGTCAGGACCGCGGGGACGGCGAGCAGTCCGAGCGCGGCGGCGGTGAAGCCGAGGGCCCAGCCCTGTCCGGTTTCCGGTTCGCGGGCGGGCGCGGTGCGGCGCGGTGGGCCGCTCGCGTGGTCCGTGGTCGTCGTCGGCACGCTGATCACTCTCGGCGGCTCCGCTGAGCCTGGCGTGAACCAGTCGTGAGAAGGCTTTCACCTCCGCGGGCGCCCAGTTGTCCACAGCCTGTGAGGCGCAGTTGTCCACATGCAGGTGACGTGCGAAAAGGGGCTCGCCCGTGGGGAGTTGTGCACAGCTGTGGACAGACTTATCCACAGCTGGTGAGAGCGCCTCGGTGGTCAGCTGGCGAGGCGGTAGCCCATTCCTCGCACGGTGCCGATGTGTCCCTCGCCGAGCTTGCGGCGGAGCGTCCGGACGTAGACGTCCACGACGTTGGAACCGGGATCGAAGTCGTAGCCCCACACGTGCGAGAGGATCTGCTCGCGGCTCAGCACCTGGCCGGGATGGCGCAAGAACAGCTCCAGCAGGGCGAACTCGCGCGCGGTGAGGTCGACGGTTCCTGCGGGAACCTGGGCGCGCCGGGTGCGCAGGTCCAGGGACACCTCGCCGGAGCGCAGCACGGTGACCTCCGCGGCGCGCTCGGCCGGGCGCAGGCGCAGGCGGACCCGGGCCAGCAGCTCCTCGAAGCGGAACGGTTTGGTCATGTAGTCGTCGGCGCCGCCCTCCAGGCCCGCGACCGTGTCGTGCACGGAGTCCCGGGCGGTCAGGATGATCACCGGTGCCGTCACGCGCTGGGCGCGGACCTCGCGCAGCACCGCGAAACCGTCCTGCCGCGGCAGCCCGAGGTCCAGCACCGCCAGGTCGTGCTCGCCGGTCAGCAGCTCGTGCAGCGCGGCATCCCCGTCGCCGACGACGGTGGTCGCGAAACCGTTGGCGCGCAGCCCCTTGTCGATGAAGGCCGCGATGCGCTGCTCGTCCTCGATGATCAGGATCCTGCTCAACAGCGGTCTCCGTTCGCGGGCAGTTCCAGTCGGAAGGTCGCTCCCCGGCCGGGTTCGGACAGCACGCGCACCTGGCCGCGGTGCGCGTCGGCGATGGCCTTGACGATGGCCAGGCCCAGCCCGGCACCGCCCTTGCGGCCGCTGCCGTGCGTGAACCGAGCGAAGACCTGCTCGATCTCCGCGGGGTCCACTCCCGGGCCCTCGTCGGAGACCCACAGCGAGACGACACCGTCGGCGGCCGACGAGCCGATCCGGATCGTCGAGCCCTCCTCGGTGTGCTGCACCGCGTTCTGCGCCAGCTGCACCACGGCTTGGGTGATCCGCTGCGCGTCCAGCGGGTGCTCGCCCTCCCCGATGTCCTCCAGGACCCAGCGGCGCTCGCCCAGCGAGCGCACCTTCGCGTCGATGTCGCTGGTCAGTTCGGCCAGCGAGGTCATGGCCGGGGTGACGAAGTCCGGCCGGTCGGCCTTGGCCAGCACCAGCAGGTCGTCGACGATGCGGGCCATCCGGTCCAGCTCGTCGGTGCACAGCCGGACGACCTCTTCCCGCTCGGCGGGGTCGTCACCGAGCAGTTCCAGGTTGCCGCGCACGATGGTGATCGGGGTGCGCAGCTCGTGCCCGGCGTCGTCGACGAACTGCCGCTGGGTGCCGAAGGCGTCTTCCAGGCGCTCCAGCATCGCGTTGAACTGGTCCGCCAGCGCGGCGACGTCGTCGCGGCCGTCGACCCGGATGCGCCGGGTCAGATCGTGCTCGCTGATCTCCGCGGCCGCCTGCCGCACGGCGCGCACCGGAGCCAGGATCAGACCGGCGATCACCCACGAGATCAGCGCGGCCAGCACCACGCCCACCGCGCTGACCAGCAGCAGGACTCGCACGCTGCGGTCGGCTTCGGCGGTGGCCGCCGCGCTGTGGTGCTCGACGACCAGCCACGCGGAGGTGCCCTGCGCGGTGTCCGCGCGGACCTTCAGCCAGCGCACCGGGCCGGACCCGGTGGTCAGCTCGCCGTAGCCGGACGGTGCGCCGATCACCTGCCGCAGCCGGGCCTCGTCGTGCGTCGCGGCTCGCAGGGCTTCGCCCTGCTCCTGGTAGACGGCGTCCAACCCGGCGGGACCGCGCCAGACGCCGACCATGGCCTCGTCCGCGCTCGGGTACTGCTGGCTCAGGTACGTGCGCAGCAGCTGTTCCGGGCTGGTGATCAGCCTGCCGGTCATCGGATCGCGCCCGCGCTCGGCGAACTTGGCGAATTCCCGGGCCTCCTGCTCCATCGCCGAGGTGGCCCGATCTTCGACCTGGTCGTGCAGGTAGTTGCGGACCATCAGCACGATCGCCAGCAGCACGACCACGAGCACCAGCAGCAGCCAGCCCATGATCTGAGCCCGGGCGGGCACGCGGGTGCCCCTGCGGTTCGCGATCTTGATGACGGGATTGGCCGGGGCCTCAGTCGTCATGGTCGTCCAGGTCGTCGTCGCCGTCGTCGTCGTTGGGCGCTGGCGGCGGCAGATCGGCCGGCGGGGCGGGTGCCGATCCGGGACCGGGTGGCGGCTCGACCGTGGGTGAGGTCGGGTCCGGTCCCGGAGTGCTGCCGATCTGCACTCTCTCGGGAACCTGCGGAGCGCGGGGCGAGTCGGTGAGCGCGAAGCTGATCAGCACCGCCGCGACGGGGAGGGCAAGCGCGGCCAGCACCAGGACGCCCTTGGGCACGGAACGCATGTCTCCACTCTGCTCAGCCCGAGCCAACCACGTGTGAAAGGGGGATGAAAACATTCTCATCTTCGCCCGGATGTCCGTTCTGCGCGGAAAGGTCGAACCGGCCCCGATCAGGGCAGGGCGGGGACTAACCTGCGGGTGGATTTGTCGATTCGGTGAGGGGTTCGATGGACGAGCGGTTGATCGACTGGACCGGGGAGCGCTGCGTTCCCTGGGCGGATGACGTGCAGGTGGTCTACGAGCACTACCACCGGTACGCGCTGGCGGCCCGCTTCGTCCGCGGCAAGCGCGTCCTCGATCTGGCCTGCGGCGAGGGCTACGGTGCCGCGCTGCTGGCCGCCGAAGGCGCCGAGGTCGTCGGCATCGACATCGACGAGCGCACCATCGAGCACGCCCGCCGCAACTATCCCGGGGCCGACTTCCGGGTCGGTTCGATCACCGACCCGGACCTGCTCGCCGACGCCGCGCCGTTCGACGTGGTGGTCTGCTTCGAGGCCATCGAGCACGTCGAGGACCACGACGCGGTGCTCGCGCTGGTGAAGTCCAAGCTGACCCAGGACGGGCTGTTCTTCAGCAGCACCCCGGACACCGCCGTCTACAGCCACGACCACGGCAACGAGAACCCGTTCCACGTGCGGGAACTCACCGCGCAGCAGTACCACTCGCTGCTGGAGGACAACTTCCGGCACGTGGCGGTGCTCAAGCAGAACGTCACCGCCGGTTCGCTGCTGGTGCCGTTCGACCACGGCGATCCGGACACCGCGATCGAGGGCGTGCGGCTGCAGACGCTCGAACCGGGGGAGGGCTCGTGGACCGTGCGGCAGGGCGTGCCGCACACCTACTTGCTGGGCATCGCTTCGAACCGGCAGCTGCCGAAACTGCCCGCCGCGGCGGTGCTCACCGATGCCGCGCTGACCCTGGCGCGCGGTGCCGAGGTGGGTTCGCTGGAGAGCGAGCGCGATGCCGCGGTGGCCGACGTGTCCAGGCTCAACGAGCTCTACCAGCGCAGTCGCACCGAGTCCGAGGAGCTCAAGTCGGCGGTCGCCCGGGTCGAGGAGCTGCGGAAGTCGGCGGAGGAGCGGGCCGACGAGACAGCGGGCGAGCTCGCCCGGCTGACCGATGAGCTGCAACGGCGCGAGCGGGACGGGGAACGGGACGCGGCGCGCATCGAGTGGTTGCGTGACACCGTGGCCGGGTTGGAGACCCGCGTCGCCGACGCCGAGCGGCAGGCTTCCGAGCTGGGCGAGCGCAACGCCGAACTCGCCGCGCAGAACTCCGCGCTGGTGCAGCGGGCGGTCGGCAAGTACCGCGAAGTCGTGGAGCGGGTCGCGCCGCGCGGCACCGGCAGGCGGGACGCCTACGAGCTCCTGCTCGGCCGCGAGCCCGGCGTCCCGCAGGTCGCCGAGCAGCCCGAGACCGGACCGCTGCCCGTGCCGCGCAGCGACAAGCCGCTGGTCAGCGTGATCGTGCCGGTGCACGGGAAGTGGCCCTACACCCGGCAGTGCCTGCGGATGCTGGGCGGGCACATCGTGTCCGTGCCGTTCGAGGTGATCGTCGTCGACGACGCGTCCCCGGACGACAGCGCGGCCAAGCTCGCCGAGTGCGAGGGCGTTCGGCTGGTACGCGCCGAGCGCAACCTCGGCTTCATCGGGGCCTGCAACCTCGGTGCCGAGCACGCGCGCGGTGAGTACCTGTTCTTCCTGAACAACGACGCCGAGGTCACCGAGTCCTGGCTGGACGTCCTGGTCGAGACCGCCCGCTCCGACGAGCGCATCGGGATGGTCGGGGCGAAGCTCGTCTACCCGGACGGGCGGTTGCAGGAGTGCGGCGGCATCGTGTGGTCCGACGGCACCGGCTGGAACTACGGCCGCGACCGCGACGCGGCGGGCGCCGAGTTCAACGTGCTGCGCGACGTCGACTACTGCTCCGGTGCGGCGATCCTGCTGCGCGCCGACGTGTTCCGGCAGGTCGGCGGCTTCGACTCGCGATTCGCGCCCGCCTACTACGAGGACACCGACCTGGCCTTCGCGGTCCGCGCCGCCGGCTACCGCACCGTCGTGCAGCCGAAGGCCGTGGTCGTGCACCACGAGGGCGTGTCCAACGGAACCGACGAGAGCTCCGGGGTGAAGCGGCACCAGGAGATCAACCGGCGGGTCTTCGTCGACAAGTGGTCCGCGACGCTGGCCGCCGAACACCTGCCGGAGGCCTCGCCGCGCAACCTGTGGCTGGCCCGGCAGCGCGGTTCGCGCGGGCACCACGGGCCGATCGTGCTGGTCAAGGACCACCAGGTGCCGCGCCCGGACTACGACTCCGGCTCGGTGCGCATCCAGCGGGTGCTCGCCCAGCTCGTCGAGCTGGGCTGCCGGGTGGTGTTCATGCCCGCCAACCACGCTCCGCTGCAGCCCTACACCGAGCGGTTGCAGCAGCTCGGCGTCACCGTGCTTTCCGCGCCCGAGCTGCAGCAGGCCTTCGTGCACGAGGCCGGTTCGGAGATCTCGCTGGCGCTGCTGTCGCGCCCGCAGGTCGCGTGGAGCCTGCTGGAGGAGCTGCGCACCCGCGCCCCGCAGGCCGTGATCGCCTTCGACACGGTCGACGTGCACTTCCTGCGGCTGGAGCGGGAGGCGGAGCTGGCCGAGCAGCAGGGCGAGCGGGACACGGCGAAGGCGCTGACCCGCAAGGCGTTCGCCTCCCGCCAGATGGAGCTCGGCCTGGCCAGGGCCTGCGACGTCACCCTGGTCGTCTCGGAGGTCGAGCAGGCGCTGCTGCGGGAGCTCGTGCCGGAGGCCGACGTCCGGTTGCTGTCCAATGTTCACCACATCCCCGATGAGCAGGCGCGCCCGTCGGGCCGCCGCGATGTGCTGTTCGTCGGCGGTTTCGACCACCCGCCGAACGTCGACGCGGCGCGGTGGGCGGCGCGCGAGGTCATGCCGCTGGTCCGGCGGAAGTGCCCGGAAGCGGTGCTGCACGTCATCGGGAGCAACCCCACCGAGGAGGTCAACGCCCTGGAAGGCCCGGGCGTGCGGGTGCGCGGCTGGGTCCCGGACCTGGAACCGGAGTACGCCGCGGCCCGGGTCACCTTGGCGCCGCTGCGCTTCGGCGCGGGCGTGAAGGGCAAGGTGGGGGAGAGCCTCGCGCTGGGCGTGCCCGTGGTGGGAACACCGGTGGCGGTGGAGGGCATGCACCTGCGGCCGGGCGAGGACGTGCTGATCGGTGCGGACGCCGAGTCCCTCGCGGACGGCGTGCTCACCCTGCTCTCGGACGACGAGAGCTGGACGAACCTGTCCGCGGCGGGCAAGGCCGCCGTGACGCGGCAATTCGGCCCGGACGCCTCGAAATCGGCGCTGCAGGACCTGCTCGCCGAGCTCGACCGGGACTGACGAGAACGGCACGTCCGCCGGCTTCCGGCCGGGGGACGTGCCGTTCGACGTGCTGCGGGGCTACTCCCGCGCGGTGGGCGGGGTCTGGGCCAGCTGCTGGTCGAGCAGGTTCTCGAACGTGTCCTGCGCCGCTTGCTGCGCCTGCTCGGCCGCCGGGTCGCCGGAGACGTCGAGGATGATGGCGTAGTTGTGCGCCACGTAGGCCGTGCGGAACGTGGCATCGGTGGAGACGACCGGAACGCCCTGGTAGGACAGCGACTTCACCTTCGACAGACCGCGCTGGCCGGCGAGGTACTTCTCGACCACCGTCTTCGCGGCCTGCTGATCGGGCAGCTTCAGCGCGATCAGCGTGCTCTTCGGGCTCGTGCCCTCGGTGCCGTTGAACCAGCCGTCCACCAGGCCGTTCTGCAGAGCCGTCTCGGTGACGGGCAGCAGCAGGTTCGCCTTCTCGCCCTGCACGCTCGGCACGTCCAGGAACCCGGCCCACGGGTGCGGCGGTCCGGGGACCGCGACCAGCGCCTCCCGCGAACCGGGCGGCGCGGGCTTGGCCGCGGGCGGTTCGGGAAGCGGCTTCGACGTCGAGGTCGCGGGCGGCGGCGGAGCAGCGGTCTGGTTCTCCCCGGCCGCCCGGTCGTCGCTCTGGCTGGTGAAGAAGAACACCGCCGCGACGATCACCGCGACGAGCAGCGCCCCACCGATGGACAGCCCGGCGATGAGCTTGCCCTTGCCGGGCTTGGCCGCCTTCTCGAAGACCTCCGGGCCCTGCCGCATCCACGGCGCGTCGCCGGTTTCGGCCGCGCCGGGCAGGCCATCGCCCCACGGCGTGCCGGTGGTCTCCACCGGTCCCCAGGGCGGTTGCTGCGGCTGGGGCTGCGACTGCGGGTGGATCGGCGGCCACTGCGCCTGCGGACGCTGCTGGGGCGGTCCCCACTGCGGCGGGGGCGGGGTGTTGCTGCCCGGCGCTCCGGTGGGGTCCGCGGGCGGTTGCGGGGCGACGGGGCGCACCACCTGGGTGGTCTCCTCGCCGGCACCGGAGGGCTGCGCTCCCTGCTGCGGCTGCTGGACGCCCTGCTTGGCGGCATCGCTCCAGCTGAAGGCCGGCGGGAACGGGTCCTTCTGCGCGGAGGGCTGCGAAGGCTGCTGCGCGGGCTGCTCGACCTGCTTGGTCGATTCCTCACCGGCGACGGGCTCGACGGCCCTGGTCGATTCCTCGCCGGTGACGGGGCCGACCGTCGTCGTGGACTCCTCGCCGGTGACGGGCCCCACGGTGGTGGTCGATTCCTCGCCGACCGCGGGCTCGGCGGTCTTGGTCGCGTCCTCTTCCGGGAATCCGTTCGGGTCCCGGGCGAGCAGAGCGTCGCGGCGCTGCCGGTACTCCTCGGCGGATATGCGTCCCGCCGCGAGTTCGGCGTCCAGGTTCTGCAGCTCGTCTTGCCAGGTCACCGATAGGCCCTTTCCGGATGTTCGCGATCGCCCGATGCCACGACATTCTGGCACCCCGGCACGGATGATCGGGGCGCTGTCCGGATAACGAAATAGGTCTGTGCCCAGCCTCAGGAGCCGATTCAGGGCGTGGTGCGCGGTGCCGCGCGGGTAGCGCGCCGTCCGGAACCGGAAACCGCGACTCCGCCGCACGTCGAAACGACCCGCCGACTTCCGGTGACTCGGGCAAAGCGCCCCGGACGATCACCGGCCGCGGATAGGCTATCCCTGTTCATGGCGAGGGTCGGGTAACGAGGTGATTCGGGTGGGGGCAGCGCGCGTCGAGCACGCTCGCCCGGAATTGTTCGCCGATCCGGCGCACGGGTTCGCGTGGATCCGGATGATCGGCGCGCTGGTGGTCATCTACGGGCACAGCTCGCCGCTGTCCGGCCACGGGGATCTGTTCCCGGCCTGGTGGCCGGTGCAGCCCGACGAGGGCGTGCTGATGGGCTTCTTCGCGATGAGCGGCTTCCAGATCACCGAGAGCTGGATGCGCGATCCGCACCTCGGCAGGTTCGGGGTCAAGCGGGTGCTGCGGCTCTGGCCGCCGATGCTGACCGCTTCGGTGGGGATGGCGCTGATCGTCGGCCCGCTGATCAGCGAGCTGCCCGCCGGCGAGTACTTCAGCGCGCACGGCACCTGGGGCTACGTCGTTAACAACGCGGGGCTGCTGGGTCTGCAGCACGAACTGCCGGGTGTGTTCACCGACAACCCGTGGCCGGACGCGGTCAACGGCTCGCTGTGGACGCTTCCGATGGAACTGCTCGCCTACGCGGGCCTGTTCGTGCTGCTCGGAGTGGGTGCGGCCAAGGAGAACCGGCGCTGGCTGGCGGTGCTCGCGCTGGCCGGGCTGGTGGTGTGGGACCGCTACCTGGAGCAGGCGCCGGGCGCCGAGTCGGCCGGATCGCTGCTGAGCGTGCCGATCGAGTCGCTGGTGGCGTTCCTGGTCGCGTTCGCGCTGGGCGTGGTGCTCAACCTGTACCGGATTCCGCTGTCCCCGCTGGCGGCGATCGCCGGGATCGCGGTGCTGGTTGCGATGCCGAACAGCATCGCGGCGTCGTTCCTGATGGCGTTCGCGGTCGGCTACGCGGTCGTGGTCGCGGGGCACTTCTGGCCGGACCGGCTGACGGTTCCCGGGGTGTGGGTCAACGGCAGCTACGGCGTCTACGTGTGGGGTTTCCCAACGCAGCAGCTGCTGGCGCTGGGCGGTATCCGCAACGAGTGGCTGCTGCTGGCCTGCGCCGCTCCCATCGCCTACGTCCTGGGCACGCTGTCGTGGAAGTACGTCGAGGACCCGACGATGCGGCTGCGGCACCTGCTCACCCCGGCCCCAGTGGCCCCAGCGGAGCCCGCCGCTCCCGCGGCGCCCCCGGAGGCCGAGCAGGACGCCGATCCGGAGCCCGCCGCGCGCACGGGACGCCATCACGTCGAACCGCCACCGGCGCCCGGAGGTCCCGCTCGTGCGGAGCCGCCACCGCGACCCGAACGCCCCTCCCGAGCGGAACCGCCCCGCCCGGTGGGACCGCCCCGCCCCGCGGAACCGCAGGCGACGCCTGGTTCGGCATGGCGTCCGCCACCGAGGCAGGTCCCGGCGCCTCCGCCGGGTCGCCGACCGTCCGCACCGCGGCGTCCGGCCCCACGGGAGGAATCGCCGCTGACCAGACGGCTGTCCGGGGAAGCGGGCGGACCGCAGCGCCCGGTGCGCCCGCCGCGGCCGGACCTCGAGGAGACCCGGCCGTTTCGCCCGCGAGGTGTGGATCCCAATCGGGACGACCCGCGCTGAGCGGGGCGTATCGTGGCGGACATGGCGCTTTTCGGTGCAAGGACGAGCATGATCGACCCGGCGTCGGCTCTTCCGGGCCGGGACACCCCGATGCCGGTGGACCCGCAGCACGCGGTGTTCACCGATCGCAGCATCGTCGGCCCGTTCCCCGAGGGCATGGCCACCGCAGTGGTGGGCATGGGCTGCTTCTGGGGTGCCGAGCGGGTCTTCTGGCGGACCGAGGGCGTGTGGAGCACAGCGGTCGGCTACGCGGGCGGGTACACCCCGAACCCGACCTACGAGGAGGTCTGCTCCGGCCTGACCGGGCACACCGAGGCGGTGCTGGTCGTGTTCGACCCGGCGAAGATCAGCTACTCGCAGGTGCTGAAGGCCTTCTGGGAGAACCACGACCCGACCCAGGGCATGCGCCAGGGCAACGACATGGGCACCCAGTACCGCTCGGCCATCTACTACGCGGACGAGCAGCAGAAGGCCGAGGCCGAGGCGAGCCGCGACGCGTTCGGGGCAGCGCTGGCCGAGGCGGGCAAGGGCCCGATCACCACGGAGATCGCCGAGCTCAAGGCCTTCTACTACGCCGAGACCTACCACCAGCAGTACCTCTCGGACGCCAAGAACCCGAACGGATACTGCGGCCTCGGCGGCACCGGCGTCTCCTGCCCGGTTGGCCTGGGCATCCAGAGCTGACCCAGCCGAAACAGCAGCACCCCCTCGACCGGGCAGGCCGAGGGGGTGCTTCTGCGTCGGCTGTCAGCCGTCGAAGCGGTCCGACTTGACTGCGTCGAGGAACGAGGCCCACTGCTCACGGCTGGCCGTGAAGTAGCCCAGGCTGCGGTCCTTCGTATCGCGCACGGCAGCGCCGTCGTCGATGCGGCCGACCTCGACGCACGTGTCGGTGTTTGCGCTGCGGCTCGACTTCCGCCAGCCCGTCGGGGTCCGCGTTAAACTCATGCTGTCGTCTCCAGTTCCTTGATGACACCAGCGATGAGCTCCACGGACGCGGCGGGACTCATCGCCGTTTTCTCTACTGTTTCCACTGCGGATCGATATTCGGCGGTATCTGCGTCCTCGTGGAAAAACAGCCCTGCACGCCTGTTCTCGATGTGCACCATGGGCGGGTACAGGGACGATTCGAGGAACACGAACTGGCCCTCAAGGGCTGGGTTCCAGCCGGCCTTGGCGGGGATGACCTGAACGGTGACGTGCTCGTATCGGCTTAGATCGAGCAGGGAGCGCAGCTGGTCGGCCAGCACGGTAGCGCCGCCGATGTGCTGCCAGAGTGCGGCCTCGCCAATCAGGGCGTGCAGCTCGACGGGCTGGCGTCCGGTGATGATCTCCTGACGGCCGATGCGAGTGGCCACCCGCGTTTCGATCTCCCCTGGTGGCACCTCGGCGGCACGCATGATGGCGCGGGCGTAGTCGGAGGTTTGCAGCAACCCGGGGATCAGCGACGGCGACACGTTAGTAATCCGGCGCGCTTTCCGTTCCAGGTCGATCAGTGCGGACAGCTGTCTGCTGCGGTCTCCGGCCGAGACCGCCAGCCACTGGGGTTCGTGCTGGCCCCGGGAAAGGTTGAGGGTTTCGTCTCGCGCGTCACCGGTGACACCGCAGGCATCCAGGGCACGGGCGACCTCGGCGGTGCCAGGCACGCGGTTACCGGACTCCCAGCGGGAGATCGTTGACCGGTCTATCCCGAGTCGTGTGGCGAGCGCGCGGGTGCTGAGACCTGCGGATTCGCGGATCTCACGGAGGCGCAATCCGAGGGCCCTGGTTTGGGTGGTGGCGGTGACAGCCATGCCCGCAACCCTAGAGCGCGGCGTAGCGCGATGTCGATCGTCCTTCGATCGGGCCATTGCCGGGTGTGCCAATTGATGCCAGCCTATCGGCACTGGCACAGATTGTTATTGCGCTCACACCGTAGCTTTGGGGGCTCATCGTGTTCCGACCGCATCCGTTCAGCTGGCGACCCGGTGCCGATCGGGTTCGTCACGCGACCACGCAGGACATGCCCCGCGACGGCGCCCGGTTCGAGTCCCTGTGCGGCGTGACGACGACCGCCGACTGCGGTGAGGCGGCGTGGCTGCACCCGACCTGCGATGCCTGCAACGCCGAGGCGCACCGCGTGGCGGGTGTGCCGATGCCGCTGGCGAATGCCCGATGAGCGGGCAGAACGCGCAGGCGGCGTTGCGGATGCGGGAGGTGCAGTGGGCGCTCGACGACGCCGCGCACCGGATGCCCCGGGGTGAGGTGCCGGACTCCGAGCTGGAGAACCTCGCCGACCGGCTCTCCGCGCTGGCTCAGATGGTGCGGCCGGAGGAGGCGCCCGAGGTCGTCGAGGGTGGCGCGGTTCCGGCGGTCGAGCAGTGATCGCGCCACCGCTCCCGGTCGCAGGTCCGCGAGTCCGGGCCGTGTCGTGGTCCGGCACGTTGCCGCCGCCCGAAACGCCTCCCGAAACGCCAGCCGAAACGCCAGCCGGGCCGCCCGCCGAAGCGCCAGCCGAGCGCACCGACCGCTTGTATCTGCCGCCGTCGCTGGACGAGGCGCCGCCGTCGCCGCTCGCCGGTGCCGGGTGGTGCCGCGAGCCCGAGGTGCTGCTGCGGCTGCTCGAAGGGCTCGCCGCCCTGTAGACCCCGGTGCCCGTGTTGCCACCCCCAGCCGACACCGGCACCGGTCCCGGCCGGGGTGACCCCGACACCCCGGCCGCCAGCCACCGCGGCGCGCGTCTTGGCCAGGGGTCGCCGCGGTCCGGGCGGGGGCCGGTGCATCTCCGAGCCGGTCCTCGCCCAGCTCTCCGACCACGCCGATCCGCACGGCAGACCAGCTCCGGCTGGGGCTTTCCCGTTGCTGCGGCCGGTCGAGGCATCGGGCACCCGAGAACGCCCGGCACGCCTGCGCGGTGTGCGGGGGACTGCGTGGGCGGGGCCTGCGCGCGGGTGCGGTTGCCCGGAGCGAACAGCGAGAACCCCCGGCCGAAGTATCGACCGGGGGTTCTCGGTGAGAGCGGATGACGGGATTCGAACCCGCGACCCTCACCTTGGCAAGGTGATGCGCTACCGCTGCGCTACATCCGCGTATTCAGTGCATCCCGGAGCTCGCCGCCCCGTTCGCTGTTAGTAAGTACTTTAGCGCACCGTTCAACGGGTGTTCATGGGGGGCCCCGGACTGCGCGGCGGACGGGTGACGCGGGGTGGCTCCGCTTGGCGTGACCAGGGGTCATGATCGACAATGGCCGTGCCGTCGATGACGGAGTCGGTACGGTGGCCCCACGCCGGGTGACCACCGGTCGCGACGAGTTGGTGTTCCAGTGACCAGCCCGGGTGGGCGGGGAGGCGACGATGAACCGGGTGGTGCGAGGCTCCGACGGCCGCGAGTGGACGATCAAGGCCAATCTGGAGTGGTCCAACCCGATTTCGGTGGACGAGTTCGAGCACGAGGTCAACGGTGGTTCGGGACCGTCGATCATCGTCGGCGCGGCGCTGGGGTTCCTGGTGGTTCTGTTCATCGTGTGGACCCCGGAGGAGGTGATCGTCCCCTGGTGGTTGATCACGCTGCTCGTCCTGGTGATCCTGTTCTTCCCGGTGCGGTGGCTGGTCCACCGCCCGTGGTCGGTCTACGCGGCGACTCCCGGTGACGCCGACGAGAACCCGCCGGAGACCTGGGTCGGCGTGGTGCGCGGCTACGTGGACGCCCGCACCGAGGTCTCCAAGGTGGCCCGCGAGATCGAGCTCTACGCCGAGCCCGACATGAACGGCAGCCTCCAGCCCACCGAATAGCCGCGATGGCCGCGATAGCCGGGACGGCCGAGCTCGGGTTCGCCCGCCGCCGCGTTCGCGAGCCGAGTGCGGCGGCCGGTTCTTGGGCACACTGGGGTGATGCCGGAACTTCCCGAGGTGGAGGCGTTGGCCCAGCACCTGCGCGCGCACGCGGTGGGGCGCTCGGTCACGCGCGTCGATCCCGCGTCGATGAGCGCGCTGAAGACGGTTCGGCCACCGCACTCCGATCTGCGGGGCCGGGCGGTCACCGACGCACGGCGGCACGGCAAGTACCTGGACCTGGACTGCGACGGTCTGCACCTGGTGTGCCACCTCGCCAGGGCGGGTTGGTTGCGCTGGTCCGACGAGCTCTCACCCGCGCCGCCGAAACCGGGCAAGAGCCCGATCGCGCTGCGGGTGCACCTCGGCGGGCCGGGATTCGACCTCACCGAGGCGGGCACCCAGAAGAGGCTCGCGATCTGGGTCGTCACCGATCCGGCGGAGGTGCCGGGGCTGGCCCGGCTCGGCCCGGACGCGCTGGAGATCGACGCCGGAGGGCTCGGCGAACTGTTCCGGGGCCGCACCGAGCGGATCAAGACGCTGCTGACCGATCAGTCCGCGCTCGCCGGCATCGGCAACGCCTATTCGGATGAGATCCTGCATGCCGCTCGGCTGTCCCCGTTCGCCGTTGCGGGCAGGCTCGACGACGCCGCGGTCGACCGGCTGCACTCCTGTGCGCAGCAGATCCTCGGTGACGCCGTGCAGCGCTCGGTGGGGCAGGACGCCGCGCGGCTGAAGGCCGAGAAGCGCTCCGGGATGCGGGTGCACGGCCGTACCGGTTTGCCGTGCCCGGTGTGCGGTGACACGGTCCGGGAAGTCTCCTACACCGACCGGTCGCTGCAGTACTGCCCGACCTGTCAAACCGGTGGAAAACAGCTGGCGGACCGGCGGATGTCCCGGCTGCTGAAGTGACCTGTCCACAACCTGTGGACAACTCGCCGAGTTGTGCACAGGTCATCATTCCTGCGCAGGGGCGGCTCTTCCGCTGAGCAGAACGATCTGGACCGTTCACCGACGGAAATATCGCACTTACCGTAGTCGTCTTGCTTCTGTGCGCACGGGTCGGGCAGATTGATGTTGTGGCGGAGTTGTTGACAGAGCGGACGGTCTTGACCACGCTCGCGGCCCTCGCCGTGCTCGGCATGTTCGTCCTGCTGTGCCGCGCACGCCGGGTGAGCACTTCGGTGGAGGACGCCACGCTGGCGGCCCTGCACGGGGTGACGAGCGTGGCGCCCTTCCTGCGCGAGGGCCTGAACCAGGAGTCGGCCGACGGTGCGGCCCCGCACCTGCGCAGGCTGCTGTCCTGCGTGGCGGTGGGCATCGTCGACGCCGACGGCACGCTGCTGAGCTGGGACGGCGAAGCCAACCACCACTACGCCGACCTGCGCACCAAGATCGAGCAGGTGCTGCGGACGGGCAAGCGGGACTTCCTGGACCACGGCGACGTGGTGTGCGAGCAGCGCCCCTGCCCGATGCGGCACGGCGCGGTGGTGCCGCTGACCGTCGAGGGCGAGGTGCGCGGCGCGCTGAGCGTGATCGCCGGTGGTGACCGCAAGCGCCTGATGGTCGCCGCGGGCGAGGTGGCGCACTACGTGTCCACCCAGCTGGAGCTCGCCGAGCTGCAGGAGTCCAAGGAACGCCTCGCGCAGGCCGAGGTTCGGGCGCTGCGCGCGCAGATCTCCCCGCACTTCATCTACAACGCGCTCAACACCATCGGCTCGCTGATCCGCACCGATCCGGAGCACGCGCGGGATCTGCTGCAGGAGTTCGCCGACTTCACCCGCTACTCGTTCCGCAACAGCGGTCTCTACACCACGCTGGCCGACGAGATCCGCAACATCGACCGCTACCTGACGCTGGAGAGCGCGCGGTTCGGCCCGGACCGGCTCAGCGTCGAGCTCAAGATCGCTCCCGAGGTGCTGCCCGTGGTGGTGCCCTTCCTGGCGCTGCAACCGCTGGTGGAGAACGCCGTGCGGCACGGGCTGGCGAACAAGCCCGGCGGGGGCACCGTCTCGGTCACCGCGGAGGACCACGGCTCGGAGGCGCTGATCAGCGTCGACGACGACGGCATCGGGATGGACCCGGAACTGCTCGACGAGGAGCTCGCCAGCGCGCACCTCACGGGCGCGCACGTGGGCCTCGGCAACATCAACAACCGGATGCGGGCCACCTTCGGCAACGACTACGGCCTGGTCGTCGAGACCGAGCAGGGCGCGGGCATGAAGGTCATGATGCGGGTTCCCAAGTTCGCCCCCGGCGTTCGCCCGGCCGCGCACCCGGTCGCCGAGCAGCCCGTGGGGTTGGCCGCCGGACCGGCGATCAGCCGGTAGCGTTTCGGTATGAACGACAACACGCCGCACAAGCTCACCGACCTGGTGAGCAACGTGACCGGAAAGCTGCCGGGCAAGCTCGCCGAGAAGGCCGAACGCGGTCCAGTGGTCGCGGTGGTCAAGCTGCACGGGCCGATCACCCCGCAGCCCTCGCCGATGAGCAGGCCCACGATCTCGACGCAGACCACCGAGTCCGCACTCACCCGCGCGTTCAGCCAGGACCGGTTGTCCGCAGTGGTGCTGTCGATCAACTCGCCCGGTGGTGCGCCGACGCAGTCCGCGCTGGTCGCCGACCGGATCCGCGGTCTGGCCGCGGAGAAGAACGTGCCGGTGCTGGCGTTCTGCGAGGACGTCGCGGCCTCCGGCGGCTACTGGCTGGCCTGCGCCGCCGACGAGATCTACGCGCACCAGACCTCGATCGTCGGATCCGTCGGCGTGGTCAGCGCGAGCTTCGGGATGACCGGGCTGCTGGACAAGCTCGGCGTCGAGCGACGCGTCTACACCGCTGGCGACAACAAGGTGCGCCTCGACCCCTTCCGCCCCGAGAAGGAGGAGGACGTGCGGTGGCTGCGCGGTCTGCAGGACGAGCTGCACGGCCAGTTCACCGACTGGGTGCGGAAGCGGCGCGGGGCGAAGCTCTCCGGCTCGGAGAGCGAGCTGTTCTCGGGCGAGGTGTGGACCGGTTCGAAGGCAGCCGAGCTGGGGCTCGTCGACGGCGTCGGCACGTTGCGCGAGATCGTGGAGAGCAAGTACCCGGACGCGCACATCCAGACGGTGGAGGCACGCAAGCCGCTGCTCGCGCGGCTGGGCATGAGCGCTTCGGCGGTCATGGGCCGAAGCCCCGCCGAGAGCGTGCTGTCCACGTTCGACGCGCTGGAGCACCGCGCGCTGTGGAGTCGTTTCGGGCTCTGAGCCCCGATTCCGGCGGTCCTCCGTCGGGCCGTGGAATTGAGCCGGACGGAGGATCGCTGCGGCGTTGATCGCGTAACTTGTTCAGAGTAGTTTCTTACGCTAAACGGGCGAAAAATCGCTCCACAGCGCCCGAAATGGTGCCGAATGCTCGCCACGGCCGGGTAGACCGCGCTAACAACGAGTCTCCGAGCGCCGAGCGTGGTACCGGATCGGGACATGGACAGGTGCGCCAACGGCGCGGCACGATTTGGGTTGCTTTGAGTACACGAGAGAATCCCGCAGGGCTCGTCGTCCTCGCCGTGGACGACGAACGCGCCGGCTTGGACGAGATGAACTACCTGCTCGGCAGCAACCCACGCGTCGGGCGGGTGCTGACGGCCTTCGACGCTGCCGAGGCGCTGCGCCTGATGCGCAGCGACGACGCCGAGCTGGCCGGTCGTCGCGACGGCGATGAGTCCATCGTGGACGCGGTGTTCGCCGATGTCTCGATGCCGGGACTGAGCGGGATGGAACTCGCCCGCGTGCTCGCCGCCTTCCGGAACCCGCCCGCGCTGGTGTTCATCACCGGACACGAGGAGAACGCGCTCGAGGCGTTCGAAGTCGGGGCGCTGGACTACATCATGAAGCCGGCGAACTCCGAGCGGGTCGATCGCGCGCTGCGTTCCATCGAGCGGAACAAGCAGCAGAACGGTGGTGGCGACGACCGGCAGCCGCAGCGGCAGCTGGAAGCGCCCGCTCCGGACGACGACGAGGTCATCCCCGTCGAGCTCGGAGGCACCACGCGGATGATCCCGCGCAAGGAGGTGCGCTGGGTCGAGGCGCAGGGCGACTACGCCCGGCTGCACACCAGCGAGGGCTCGCACCTGGTGCGAATCCCGCTGGCGCAGCTGGAGGAGCGCTGGTCCGAGGCCGGATTCCTGCGCATCCACCGGTCTTTCCTGGTGTCGCTGGACCTGGTCACCGAGCTGCGGATGTCCTCGTCGGGCTACTCGGTGGTGCTCGGCGGCGGCTCGGAGACCGAACTGCCGGTCTCGCGCAGGCACACCCGCGAGCTCAAGGACCGCTTGGTGCGGGCACCCCGGCAGAACTGGGACGAGCAGTGAGCCGCCGATGAGTCCCGAGGGGTTCGACATCCGGGCCAAGCTCGGGGATTCGGCACCGCGGCCGCGCCGCAAGCGGGTGGTGCTGGCCGACCGGCGCGGCCGCCAGGTCCCGCGCGTGCGGGTGGAGCTGGAGGAGCAGACCGGGGCGCTGGAAGGACTCGTCCGCGATCTGGTGGAGCGGCAGCTGCGGGTCGCACTGCTGCTCACCGGGATCACCGTGCTCGTGCTGTTCGGCCTTCCGCTGCTGTTCTGGCTGGTTCCGGAGATCGGGGAGTTCCAGCCCTTCGGCCTGCGGGTGCCGTGGCTCGTGCTCGGCGTGCTGATCTACCCGGTGCTGGTCGGTATCGGCCTGGTCTGCACGCGCGTGGCCGAGCGCAACGAAGAGGACTTCGCCAACATGCTCGACGAGTGATCGGCTCGTCCGCGTCGCACGGCTGAGCAGCGATCCTCGGCGCCGGGCGGCACGTCCGGCCCGGCTCCTCGCGCCGCCTCGCGCGACCAGTTCAATCCGCCCGCCGGGTCTGGCATGATCTTCGACGGAAGTGCTCCGTTGGGCGGCATGGTGCGATGATTTCCGATCTGTGGTCCCTCACCGGCGTCGTGTTGATCGTGATCGCGACGGTGGGCGTTGGCATGTGGGGATCGAAAACCTCGCGCACCAGGGATTTCTCCGCCGCCCGCAAGCCCGTCCGCGAGGAGCGCAACGCGGCGGCGATCTCCGGCGAATACCTGTCCGCGGCCTCGTTCCTCGGTGTGGCCGGGCTGGTGCTCAAGGACGGCGTCGACGCGCTCTGGTACCCGATCGGATTCGCCGCCGGGTACCTCGCGCTGATGCTGTTCGTGGTCGCGCCGATGCGCCGCTCCGGGGCCTTCACCATGCCGGACTTCGTCGAAGCGCGGTTGAACTCGCTCAACCTGCGCTCGCTGTGCACCGTCTTCGTGGTGATCATCGGCTGGTTGTACCTGGTGCCGCAGCTGCAGGCGGCCGGTCTGACGCTCTCGGCGATCGGCGGATTCCGCTACCACCACCTCGGGATCATCGTGGTCGCGGTGATCGCGTACGTGAGCATCATGACCGGCCTGCTGAGCGCGGTCACCCTGGTTCAGGCGTTCCAGTACTGGGTGAAGCTGTTCGCGATCACGCTGCCCGCCTTCGCGCTGCTGCTGGTGTTCGTCACCGGCCAGCAGCAGCAGTCCCTGGGCGAACCGGTGCCGCCGGTGTTCCCGCGCGACACCGCGGTGCACATCGACACCGACGTGCGGTTGCAGGTCAGCGAACCGGTCTGGCTCGCGCAGTCGGATCCGGGGGGCGAGCCCGGCGCGGTCTACCTGCAACCGGGCACGCACCTGGTGGAAGCGGGCAGCGAGCTGCGCTTCCCGGCTGGCGCGGCGGTTCCCGTGGTCTCGGACGCCGAGCCGAACAACGAGAACTGGCTGCTGCCGCAGCGCGACGGGGTCTCCGGGCTGCTGGAGACCTATTCGATCCTGATCGCGACGTTCCTGGGCACGATGGGTCTTCCGCACGTGCTGGGCCGCTTCTACGCCAACCCCTCCGGTGAGGGCGCGCGGCGCACCGCGCTCTACGTGCTTGCGCTGCTGGGCGCGTTCTACCTGTTCCCGACGATCTTCGGGCTGCTCTCCCGGCTGTACACGCCGAGGTTGCTGGTCACCGGGCACACCGATGCCGCGGTGCTGCTGCTGCCGCACGCGATGCTGGGCAACTGGCTCGGCGGGGTGCTGGCCGCGGTGACCGCGGCGGGCGCGTTCGCGGCGTTGCTGTCCACCTCCTCCGGGCTGGTGGTCAGCCTCGCCGGGGTGCTCTCGTCCCGCGACGGGTTGTGGGGGCGCACCATGAGCTTCCGGGCGGGCGCCGCGCTGTCCTGCGTGGTTCCGGTGCTGCTGGCGCTGCCGCTGGAGGACCACGACATCGCGCAGAGCGTCGGGCTGGCGTTCGCGATGGCCGCGTCCACGTTCTGCCCGGTGCTGGTGCTGGGCATCTGGTGGCGCGGGCTCACCGACATCGGCGCCACCTGCGGGATGATCACCGGTGGGGTGCTGGTCGCGGCCTTCGCGCTGGCCGGCCTGGCCGGACCGGGCACCTGGTGGGCGGAGCTCGCGGGCCAGCCCGCACTGGTCACGGTGCCGATCGCGTTCGCGGTGACCTACGGGGTCAGCCGCGCCACCCGGAACCGCATCCCCAGCGGTGTCGCGCGGCTGATGCTGCGGTTGCACGCGCCGGATCGGCTCGGTTTCGTGAACATGCCCCCGACCGAGGGCTCTGGGCCGTCCGGCGGACGGCACCAGCGGTAGTCGCATTCGTCAGGTGGTGGAGGGACGCATCGCGTACCTCCGTTCGGCGGGACTTCTGCTGCAGAAGAATCATTGTTCGCGCAAACAACAACTTTCCGTCGCTAATCGTCCGATCGCATTCGTCGATCAATAGGCCGACCGAGTGAAAAATCGCCCAATCGACGCATTCTTCCCGCTGCTATTTCGGCTACAGTTCTTCACTCGATCGTTAGCGTTCCTACTCCTAACGGTCCTTCACATCAGATCCTGCAGGTCCGTAGCGTTCCGGCGTTGTTGACATTCCGGTTCGCGGCTCCGTGACCTGCACGGGGCGTGGACATCTGTTTGGTGGGAGGAGTGCCGTGGGAGCCACGGACCAAGACGGGTCCGGGTCCGGTATCAACGCCGAAACCTGGGCCGCTGCGCAAAGCAGCCCCGAATTCGCTTCCTTGCGTCGCAAGCTACGTAACTTCATCTTCCCGGTATCGGCGTTGTTCCTGGCCTGGTACCTGGTGTACGTGCTGCTCGCGGACTACGCGCACGGATTCATGAGCATCAAGCTGGTGGGCAACATCAACATCGGCCTGGTGCTCGGTCTTCTGCAGTTCGTTTCCACGTTCGCGATCACCACCTGGTACGTGATCTACGCGAACAAGAACCTCGACCCGATCGCCGAACAGATCAAGGACACGGTTGAGGGAGGCGACAAGTGAACCTCGTGCACGCGTCCCTGCCGCTCGCCCAGGCGGCGACCGGTGGAAACCCCTTGCTCAACATCGGCATCTTCGCGGCGTTCGTGGTGGCCACGCTGGTCATCGTGTTCCGGGCCAGCAAGAACACCAAGACGGCTGCCGACTACTACGCGGCGGGTCGCTCGTTCAAGGGCTGGCAGAACGGCATCGCGATCTCCGGTGACTACCTGTCGGCGGCCTCGTTCCTCGGCATCGCGGGCGCCATCGCGGTCAACGGCTACGACGGCTTCCTGTACTCGATCGGCTTCCTGGTGGCCTGGCTGGTGGCCCTGCTGCTGGTCGCGGAGCTGTTGCGCAACACCGGCAAGTACACGATGGGCGATGTGCTCAGCTTCCGGATGCAGGAGCGTCCGGTGCGCACCGCCGCCTCCATCTCCACGCTGTCGGTGAGCTTCTTCTACCTGCTCGCGCAGATGGCCGGTGCCGGCGGTCTGGTCGCCCTGCTGCTCGGCGTGACCAGCCAGGCCGCGCAGTCCCTGGTGATCGCCGTGGTCGGCGCCGTGATGATCGTCTACGTGCTGATCGGCGGCATGAAGGGCACCACCTGGGTGCAGATCATCAAGGCGGCGCTGCTCATCGCGGGCACCTTCGTGATGACCGCCTGGGTGCTGGCCATCTACGGCTTCAACCTCTCCGGCCTGCTCGGTCACGCGGCCGAGGTCGGCGGCGAGGGCGTGCTCAACCCGGGCGCCAAGTACGGCGAGTCCCCGACGAGCCAGCTGGACTTCCTCTCGCTGGGCCTCGCGCTGGTGCTGGGCACGGCGGGTCTGCCGCACGTGCTGATGCGCTTCTACACCGTGCCCACCGCCAAGGAGGCGCGCCGCTCGGTCGTGTGGGCGATCTGGCTGATCGGCCTGTTCTACCTGTTCACCCTGGTGCTGGGCTACGGGGCGGGCGCCATGGTGGGCGCCGACAAGATCAAGAACGCGCCGGGCGCGGTGAACTCGGCCGCGCCGCTGCTGGCCTCCTACCTGGGCGGTCCGCTGCTGCTCGGCTTCATCTCCGCGGTCGCCTTCGCCACCATCCTGGCGGTGGTCGCCGGTCTGACGATCACCGCCTCGGCGTCGTTCGCGCACGACATCTACGCCAACGTGATCAAGAAGGGCGCCGTCGACGACAAGAACGCGGAGGTCCGGGTCGCCCGGATCACCGCGGTGGTCATCGGCATCCTGTCGATCCTCGGCGGCATCGCGGCGAACGGGCAGAACGTGGCGTTCCTGGTCGCGCTGGCCTTCGCGGTCGCGGCCTCGGCGAACCTGCCGACGCTGCTGTACTCGCTGTTCTGGAAGCGGTTCACCACCACCGGTGCGCTGTCCTCGATGTACGGCGGTCTGATCATCACGGTCGTGCTGATCGTGCTGTCCCCGGCCGTGTCGGGCAACGAGGACGCGATGTTCCCCGGTGCGGACTTCGCGGTGTTCCCGCTGCAGAACCCGGGTCTGGTGTCGATCCCGCTGTCGTTCCTGCTCGGTTACCTGGGCACGATCTTCAGCAAGGATGAGGACGGCGGCGAGAAGTACGCCGAGATGGAGGTCCGCTCCCTGACCGGGGCGGGCGCCGAGAAGGAGGTCAGCCACTGACGTCCTGACCCGCGCTTCCAGCGGGCGAACGAGTTCGAGGAGGAGCGTCCCGGGCCGGTCGGTCCGGGACGCTTCGTCCGTTCGCCCCCGCGCGGCGGGGCGCGGAGGTCACGGCTCGGTGTCCCCTCACGCGCAGTTGACACCGCACGTGGCACCATCGGCGGGGTGACTACTCCACCTCCTGGGCCGGTGCCCGGCGTGCAGCCCGAGGAACTGCCCGAGCGGTTGCCGGAGAACAGCGCGCTGCTGGACGTCCGCGAGAGCAACGAGTGGCAGGTCGGGCACGCGCCCGAGGCCGTGCACATCCCGATGAGCGAACTGGTGCAGCGCCTCGACGAGATCCCGCAGGCCGACCAGGTCTACGTGGTCTGCCGTTCGGGCGGCCGGTCCGCGAAGGTCGCCGCCTACCTCAACGCCAACGGCTGGGACGCGGTCAACGTCGAGCGCGGGATGAACGGTTGGTCGGCCATCGGCAAGCCGATGGTGTCCGAGGAAACCGGCAGCGAGCCCTACGTGCTGTGACGAACTCCCCGCAGCAGCCCCGGACGGAGTGGGTCGCCACTCCGCCCGGCGGTCCGCGCCGAGTTCCGCCCCGGCGCAAGCCGCGGCCGTACGCCGGTCCGCCGTCCTACCCGGCGGTGCCGCGCTGGGGGTTTCCGCAGCTCGCGTGGCGCTGGCCGCTGGCGCTGCCCGCGCGCCGCGGCGCCGACCCGATGGAGCGCGTCGAGGCGGCCGCCGGCACCGCCATCGCGGTCCTGTGGGTCACCGCCGGGGTCGCCGCGCTGGCCACCGCCGCCGAGATCTGGCGCTACGCGTTGCTGGTGATCAGCCGCGACGGGACGCTCTCGCGTCCGGTGCTGGCGATCTCGGATGCGCTGGTCGGCACCACCGGGCTGATCCTCTGGCTGCTCGGCGTGCTCTGCGGGGTGTTCGTCGTGCTCTGGGGCCTGCGCGCCCGCGCCGCCGCGACCGAGCGCTCCGGCCTGCGCAGCGCGCGCCCGGACTGGCAGGTCCTGGTGGGCGTGCTGGTGCCGGGTCTGAACCTGTTCGTGCCGGGTTCGGTGCTGGCCGAGCTGGAGCACTCGGTGCTGGTCGCCGAGGGAGCCCGCGAGCCCGGTGCCCGTCCGTCGCCGAGTCTCGCGGTCCGGTTCTGGTGGGTGCTGTGGGCGGCCACCCTGATCTTCGGGCTGCTCGCGTTCGCCTGGGGATTCCGCGAGGGCGTGCAGGCGATGGCCGACGGCGTGGTGCTGCACGCGATCAACGCCGCGCTGGTCACCGCGCTGGCCGTGCTCACCGCGCGGGTGGTGCACGAGCTGACCAGGTTGCTCACCCCGCTCGACCCGACCGAGCTGCGGTTGTTCCGCGTTCGCGGAGTGCGCGCGGCACCACAACCGGAGCGCCCGGAACGTCCGCGCACCGCGCCTCGCTGACCGGCGTCGAATGCGTTCATCGGGTGAAAATCGGACACGCCGCCCGGCTGGGTCCCGGGGCGATTGCGCGCCGGTGCGCATAATGGGTCGCGTGCCCCAGCCGTTTCCCGCCGTCGTCGCGCACCGGGGAGCCTCCGCGTCGCGCGCCGAGCACACCCGGGGCGCCTTCGAGCAGGCGCTCCAGCAGGGGGCGGACGGGCTGGAATGCGATGTCCGGGTCAGCAGGGACGGGCAGCTCGTCTGCGTGCACGATCGCCGCATCGATCGCACCTCGAACGGGCGCGGCGCCGTCAGCGACCTCACCGTCGCGGAGATGGCCGGGGTGGACTTCGGATCCTGGCATCACCCGCACGAACCGGAGCACGGCGTGCTCACCCTCGACGAACTGCTCGGCATGTTGGCTGACCTGCGGAATCGGCCCCGGCTGTTCGTGGAGACCAAGCACCCGGCCCGCTACGGGGGACTGGTCGAGCGGAAGCTGGCCGCGCTGCTGGCCCGGCACGGCCTGACCACGCCCCGGGTCCGCGCGGACGCGCCGGTGCTGATGATGTCGTTCGCCGAGGCCGCAGTTCGGCGCTTCAAGGCGGCCGCGCCGCGGGTGCCGACCGTGCTGCTGCTCTCCCAGATCCGCGGCGTGCGTCGCGGCGGGGTGCTGCCGACCTGGGCCGACGTGGCCGGGCCGGACGTACGCCTGCTGCGCGCCGATCCGGGTTTCGTCTCCCGGGTCGCTGCGCTGGGACGGGACACCTACTGCTGGACCGTCGACGAGCCCGCCGACATCGAGCTGTGCAAGCGGTCGGGAGTGCGCTACGTGGCGACGAACCGGCCCGACGCCACCCGTTCCCACCTGGATGATCCCGATTTGGCCAGGTTCGGTAGCGTCGCTGAGTAGTCACTGCTAGCGATTGGATCTGCCGTGTCGAAGCGAGCCGCGACCCAGCCCCAGCCGGAAGGCGCCGTCGGTCCGCGCAAGCCCTGCCCGTGCGGTTCCGGCAAGCGGTACAAGAACTGCCACGGCCGTGCCGGTGGCGCCGCTGACGTGATCGTGACCAGGCCCTTCGAGGGCCTGGCGATGGAGCCCGAGCTCGTCGCGCTCCGCGAGTTCGTGCCGTCGGCGACCGCGAAGCTCCCGCTGCGCGACGGCTCGCCGGTCACCCTGGCCAGCGTGCTGCCGATGGCCGCCGCCGCGCTGCGCCGCAACGACGACGTGGCCTTCGTCGGGATGCAGGTGCAGACCCATTCCGGCGATATCAGCCGCGATCTGGCCCGTGCGATCGAGTGGGTCGGCCAGGCCGAGGTGGGCGAGTCGTTGCCGGTCGTCGGGCCGGAAACCGCCGAGGCGGGGAGCATCCCGCCGCGGTTGCAGGACGTCCTGGACGTCGACGCCAAGCTGGACATCGAGCTGCACTCGGACTTCGCCTGGTGGCTGCCGGAGGACGTGGAACCCACCGGCGAGGTCGCGCTCTCGCTGGAGCGCGCGAACGCGGCGATCATGCCCACCGAGCGGCTCCACGGCCTGGAGGCCGCGTACTGGGTCGACGCGGGTGAGAAGGCGCATCTGCGCTGGGTCCGCCCGGAGCCGGAGGAGAAGCTGCTGAGCGCGATGGCCCGGCTGTCCGCGCGCGGCGAGCTCGCGCTGGGCGAGGAGAGCCGCTACGCCGGATCGTTCCGCGCGCACGGGCTGCTGGTGCCGGTGTGGGACCTGGACCCGGACATGCACGCCCGCGAGTGGGACGAGCCCGCCGCCGCGCTGGGCCGCAGGCTCGACGAGGCGCTGACCTCGCTCGACGAGCAGCCGCTGGACGCCGCGGAGCGGCGTGCCCGCGACGGTCTGCGCGGTCGCCAGGTGACCATCCGCTGACCGTCCGGAACTCACCACCGCGCAGCGGTGCGGGCGATCGCACCGCTGCGCGGAACGGGTGATCTCGGGCGATCGGGCAACCCGCGCGCTTCCGGACGCGTGTCCTCCACAGCTGGACCGGATGTCTGGAGGTGGAGGTGTGACCGCGCACTCGCCCGCCGTTGCCGCCGCCGAGACGCCCGGGATGCGACTGGGGCACGCGCGCCGGGGGGACATGGCAGCGACGGAAGACGACTTCGCCGAATTCGTCCGGGTGGCTCTACCCGGGCTGATGCGCTACGGACACGCTCTGACCGGTAATCCGCACGACGCCGCCGACCTGGTGCAGACGGTGCTGGAGAAGGTCGGTGCGCGCTGGAGCAGGATCGGCTCGAACTGCCAGGACCCGACCGCCTACGTGCGCAAGGCGATGGCCAACGCGCACATCAGCCGCTGGCGGCGCACCCGCAAGGAGACGCTGCTCGCCGAGTTCCCCGACGTCCCGTCCGTCCCGCAGCAGGATCGCCTGGAGAACGAGCCGATCTGGGAGGCGCTGCGCGAACTCCCGTCGCGGCAGCGCGCGGTGGTGGTGCTGCGCTACTACGAGGGCCTCTCCGAGGTGGAGATCGCCGAGACCCTGGGGGTCAGCTGCGGAACGGTGAAGAGCCAGGCCAGCAAGGCGATGTCCGCGCTGCGCAAACGGCTCGGCCCGGCGGCGGAGGGAGGTGACGCGTGATGGACCCGGAGGACGAGCTGCGGCGGGTGCTGCGCGACGAGCGCTTGGACGTCCCGGTGCGCACCGGCGCCGAGTGGTCGATGGTGGCCGCCGCGCGTCGCCGCAGGCATCGCAACGCGGCGCTGGCCGCGGGTGCGGCCGCGCTGCTGGCGGTGCTGGGCACCGGAGGTGGCATCGCCGTCGTTCAGATGAATTCGCAGGAGCCCGCGCCGGGGCCCGCTCCGCCGGTGGTCCAGCACCCGACGCCCGCGCCGAGCCCGCCGCACGGCACCACGCGTCCCGAGCCCCCGAGCGGGCACAGCCCGGGCATGCCGCCGCGGTGGGTCCCGCCCGGCGGTGGTGGCGGTGGCGGCGGCGGTGACCGCACCGAGCCGTCGCAGCGCACCGAGCGGCCGGATCCCCGGCGCACCAGCGAGCCCCCGGAACCGTCGATCCTGCGCCGTCCGGTGGAGACGCCCCCGAGCACCCCGGAGCGGCAGGAGGAATCGGCCCCGTCGGGCGAGGGGACCGCACCCAACTCGCCGAGCGGCAGCGACGGCGACGGGCAGCAGGGGCAGGACCCGCAGCAGGGCCCGCCGCAGGAGACCCCCTCCGGAGAGAACAACACCCCGGACGGCTGAGCCGACCGGGGTGCCAGTGGTCCCCCGGGAGTCCGCGGAGCCCGGTGCGACGGGCTCGCGGGACTCGTGAACCGGGTCGCCGAGGGTTACAGGGCGCCGCCGGCGGCCTTGGGCGCGGTCGGGTCCTGACCCCCGTCACCGACGGATTCGCGGGCCAGCCAGGTCTCCACGCTGAACAGGTCGCCCTTGGCGCGATCGACCACGTTGAGCAGCGTGGACATCGAGGAGACCTCCTCGACCTGCTCCTTGAGGAACCACTGCATGAACTGCTCGCCCAGGTAGTTGCCCTCGTCGCGGGCGGTCTTGGCCAGCGTCTCGATCTCGCGCGTGACCTCGCGCTCCTGCTCCAGGGCCAGCGCGATCAGCTCGCGGGTCTCGGAGAACTCGTTGCGTACCTGCTCGATCGCCGGGATCTGCGGCGTGATGTCGTTGTCCATGAGGTACTGGACGATCATCATCCCGTGGTTGCGCTCTTCCAGCGACTGGCGGTAGAAGTGCGCGGCCAGCTGCGGGAGATCGTTGTCGTCGAACCAGACCGCGACCGCGATGTACTGCTGCGAAGCGGTGAGCTCGTTGCGGACCTGTTCCTGCAGCAGCTTCTCGAACTGCGATTCCTTGTGCTGGATTTTCTTCGCGGTGACAGCCATGCCATCAAGGTACTCTGGAATTGCTCAAGATTCATCGCAGGGAAACCTAAGAATGGTTTGGTTTCCCTTGGCTGACGCGGGCCTCCAGAAAGGTTTGCCTAAATTAAATGAGTCAAGGCAAACCTCGCTGGTTCGATCTTCGCGCAGCGCCGTTAGCTGCGAAAACCTTGATCCGTTCCGATTCGCGAGAACCTGGTCGGCTGCCACCTCGCTCTTTCGGTGTTCGGCTGTTCCGGAAATATGATCTGCCGCACGGTCGAAATTTCACCCGATCCAGTGGGTCGACTCAGTCGCTGAGCGGGGCGCGGGTGATCGGGCAGGACATGCAGCGCGGTCCGCCGCGCCCGGAACCGAGTTCGGAACCGGAAATGCGCAGCACCTCGATTCCGGCCTCCTCGAGCCGCGCGTTGGTCTCCGCGTTGCGCTCGTAGGCCACCACGACGCCGGGGGAGACCGCCAGCGTGTTGTTGCCGTCCTCCCACTGCTCGCGCTCGGCGGTGACCGGGTCGAGCCCGGTGTCGATCACGCGCAGCCGCTCGATGCCCATCGCCGCCGCGGCGGTGTCCAGGAACGGCTCGGGACCGGAGACCTCCAGCCGCCCGTCGGCGGGGCGCAGCGAGTACGCCTGCAGCGAGTCGCGGATCGCCGGGTACATCACGACCTTGTCGGTGTCGACCATCGTGCACACGGTGTCCAGGTGCATGGAGGCGCGCTGCTGCTCGATCGGCACCGCCAGCACGGTGTGCGCCAGATCGTCGGCGAACATCGAGCGCGCCAGCGACTCCGCGCCCGCCGGGGTGGTCCGCTCGCCGACGCCGACGGCGACCACCCCGGGGGCCAGCAGCAGCACGTCGCCGCCCTCGACGGGTGCGGAATGCGCGCCGTAGGCGCGCGCGGCGTGCCGGAACCTCGGGTGGTACGCGTAGATCAGGTCGGTGAGCGCGGCCTCGCGCCTGCGCGCGGGCATGGCCAGCGCCGCGATCGCGACCCGGTCCGCGATCCACGCCGAGGAGTCCCGGGTGAAGAGCAGGTTCGGCAGCGGCTCGATGCCGAAGTCGTGCGGGTGGTGCATCCGCCGCACCAGCGAGGCGCCCTCGGACGCGGGCAGCTCCTCGAACGTCATGCCCGCGATGAGGATCTCGGCCAGCTCCGCGTCATCGGCCCGGGCCAAGTGCGAGCGCAGCGTGTCGGCGATGCCGATGCCGAGCTTGCGCTCATCGACGCCGGTGTGCACCGCCGCCGCCCGCGCTCGCGGGTCCGCGAGGGCCTCGACGAGCAGGTCGCGCAGCAGCAGCACCTCCACGCCGCGGCCGCGCAGGACCTCGGCGAAGGCGTCGTGCTCCTCCTGCGCGCGGTCCACCCAGGGGATCCCGTCGAAGAGCAGCTGGTCGTTGTTGCGCGGGGTCAGGCGCTTGAGCTCGGTACCGGGCCGGTGCAGCACCACCGACTGCAACGGCCCGACCTCGCTCTCCACATGCGGTCGAGTCACATTCGGCAGCCTAGCGCCGGACGCACCGAACCGTCGTCGGTTGCACCGCATTTCGCGCGATCATTAACCGGAAGGTCGCCTGAAACAGCGATCCGTTGCGTCCTGCTGCGCGGACCGAAGGCGCGCGGCTACGGCAGCCAGGACACCTGCCCCCGCAGGCTCGCGTAGCCGATGAAGGCGACGATGTCGATCAGCGCGTGACCGACGATCAGCGGCCAGAGCCGGTTGGTGCGCTGCCAGATCCGGCCGTAGACCAGCCCCATGATCAGGTTTCCCACGAAACCGCCGAAGCCCTGGTAGAGGTGGTAGCTGCCGCGCAGGATCGCCGCCACGAGCAGGGAGCGGTTCTCGCCCCAGCCCAGCTGTCGCAGCCGGGTCAGGAAGTAGGCGACCACCAGCACTTCCTCGGCGAAGGAGTTGCCGAAGGCCGACAGGGCCAGCACCGGGGCGCGCCACCACGCGTCCCCGAGGGTGGAGGGCGCCACGGTCAGGCTCAGTCCCATCGCGTGCGCCGCCAGGTACAGCCCGAGCCCCGGGATCCCGATCAGCGCGGCCAGCCCGGCTCCCGCGAGCGCGTCCTTGCCGGGGCGCGACCGGTCCAGGCCGATCCGCCACAGCGCCATCCCGCCGCGCCACAGCAGGTACAGCCCGAGCCCGCCCCAGGCCACCAGCCGCAGCGCCCCGGCCAGCTGGGCGAGCATGTCCAGCAGGCCCAGGTCGGCCTGCGGTGCGTTGATCGCGACCTGCTGCTCGGACAGCGGTGCCGGTCGCAGCAGCGAGTCCAGCAGCGACAGCAGGCTCTGCAACCCGGCCAGGCCGAGGGTCACGGTGAACACCAGGACCAGCTCGATCACGATGGCCCGGCGCTCGGCCGGATCGGTGATCGCAGCGGGTCGGCCGGGGTGGGTCGGGCTCAGCCAGGCGCGCAAGGTGCTCACCCCGCGCACGGTACCGGCACCGCCATGCCACACTGCCGCACGCGGAGTGCCGCTTCCGCGCACCGCACCGCTGGTGCGATCGGCGCAGAAGCGGAATCCGGTTGTCCGCTAGGGAAATCCGGTCATCCGTTGAGAACGGCAAGAGCTTGCATCGGAACCACTTGGCGCGGTGGTCACGTCTGATCGATGGAGCCGAGTCCGGAGGTGGACGTGGACGTATTCCTGTGGGGCACCCCCGCGGCCCGACCGGCTTCGGCGAAGCTGCCCGCGATCGCCGCGCGGGCGCTCGGCGGGGTGCGGGCCTTCGACTCGTTCAACAGCGCGGGCGAGGACAGCGACTTCTTCGCCATCCGCGACGGCGTCCTGATCGAGCTGCGCCACTGCGAGCCGGGCGGACTGCAGGTCCACTTCGCCGACGGCACCAGCGAGGGCCGGGCCTGGACCGTGGCGCACGCCTTCCTCTGGCTGGTGACCCGCAACCCGGAGATCTCCGAAGCGGTGCTGCAGGGCTGCGGATCGGAGCGCCTGCGCTTCCGCGACGGGCGGATCACCCGAGTGGCCACCTGGTTCTCGGACGAGGTCACCTGATCCCCGCGTCGCCCAGGGGCGACAGTTTTGCCTAAAACTGTCCGGACATCTCGGACGCCAGAACCTCACAGTTTTAGGCAAAACTGTCACCGGCGTTAGGGCTCGCCGCGTCGCTGCTCGGCCAGGAACGGGCATCCCACGAGCCTGCGGAGCTCCCGGCCCAGGTGTTCGGTGGTGTCGGTGGGCTGCGAGAAGCCGAGCCGGACGTCGTGGTCGCCGTCGGCGGACTCCACGCGCAGCCGCAGGCCGTAGCGGTCCAGGCCGAGCGGGCGGATGTGCCCGCCGCGCAGGTTCTCCGGGAGGTGGCGGGCCAGCAGCCCCACCACGTCGCGGTGCGAACCCTCCAGATGCCGCAGCCAGGCGTCCTCGTAGGTGCAGAACGGGTCCGGGTTGGCCGACCGGAAGTCCGGCGCCTCGATCGAGGAGGTGCCCTCGGCGTCGGCCAGCACCATCGACGCGGACTCCAGCCGCAGGACCTTCGCGGTATGCCCCGCGTCGAGCAGTCGCGGGTCCGGGCGGTCGTCGACCACCGAGAGGGCCTCGTGGTGCGCCTCGTCCGGGTCGAGCAGGCGCAGCCAGCCGGTGAGCCACAGCAGGCCGCGGACGGGTTCGCGGAGGCGGACCGGTGTGGGGTCGGCGAGCTCCAGCACGGCGGCGACCTCGCCGCGCGGCGCGTGCCAGGCCGCGCCGATCATCGGGTGGTCGTCCGGCAGCAGGATCGTGGCGGTGCCGTCCGGGTGCACGTGGTGCAGGTGCGGGGTTACCCGCTCCGCGGACGCGCCGGATTGCAGCAGGGCGGCCTTGCCGCCGCGCTTGGCGATGCTTCTGGCGCGTTCCGCGGCACTGGGCCTGGCCGGCCTGCGGGTCTTCGTCTCGCCCACCGCTCACCTCCTGCTTAGGTAAGCCTAACTTAACATCGAATACTGCGGGTGTCCAAACCCGCGTCCGGTGCGCGCCCTCCCTTATTACCAGGGGTGCGGCTACCGCGGGGCGGCCAAACGGGCCGACTCTTCCCGGCGCGTCGGCGTGCCGATGCGTACCGTCCCCTGAGGGGGTGGCTATGGCCGATTGCGCTGGGTGCATGATGACGGCCGAATTCGATTGAGGAGGCGTGCATGACCCGCCCGGGCGTCCGTTTATCGGGCATCTTTGTTCACTCGGCGCGACTGCAATAGCGTGTCTTCCGTGTCAAGCGCTGTAGAGCTTCGCGCGCCCGGTCCGCGCGGCATCCCACCACTGTTCGCCCGTCTTGTTGACGACGCTGCGTTGTTCCCACCGGGGACTCCCAGAGAGGTGGGCGTCGCGGTGGAGCAGGCCGTCGTCGAGCACCTCGACGCGCGCGCCGGCGGCTACGCCGGTCTGCTCGGCCCGATGCTGTGCAAGGCGTCCCGGCTCGCCGAGCTGATCACCGAGCTGGCCAAGGCCCGTCCCGCCAACCCGGTACCGCTGTCGCTGGTGTGCGACACCGGCCTCGGCGGGTTGCCCAAGTCCCTGTCGATCATCGAGGGGCGCCAGGAACTGCTGGCCCTGCGGATGGTCGAGATGCCCTGCCCGCCGGACGTCGACGACGTCTGGCTGGAGCGGGTCTCGGAGTTCGTGCCGGAGGACATCATCCGGGTCGTCGAGCCCCGCCGGGGGAGCGAGGGCTGGCTGGAGGCCGTCCGCCGCGTCGCCGAGCACGGTTGCTGGCCGAAGCTGCGCACCGGTGGCCAGACCGCGGGCGCGATCCCGTCGATCGAGGAGGTCAGCGACTTCCTGACGATGGCGGGCTCGCTGGAGGTGCCGTTCAAGTCGACCACCGGCATGCACACCGCCGTGCGGGCGACCGATCCGGACACCGGATTCACCCATCACGGTTTCCTCAACCTGCTCGTCGCGACCGCGCGCTCGCTTTCCGGCAAGGATGTGCGGGCGGCGTTGGAAAGCACCGACGGCGCCGCGCTGGCCGAGGAGGCACGCGCGCTGTCCGACGACGCGGCCAACGCGGTGCGGGACGTGTTCTCCTCGTACGGTGCCTGCTCGCTGAAGGATCCCGTCGCCGAGCTGGAAGGATTGGGCTTGCTGTGACCTGGATCGCCGACGCCGAGTTCGCGCCGGATCGCCCGTTCGGCCCGCAGACCCTGCCGTACGGGGTGCTGACCACCGGGAACGGCCCGGTGGTCGCCGTCCGGGTCGGGCGGCACGCGCTGCCGCTGCGCGATGTGGCCGACCAGCTGGGGCCGCGCGTGGCCGAGCTGGTCGTCGGCGATTCCCTGGACCCGCTGCTGGCCGCGGGCCGGGAGGCCTGGCGGGAACTGCGGGAGCGGCTGCAGGCCATCGTCACGGCCGACTCGGCGCCGCGCGGGGCGAACCTGGTGCGCACCGACTGGCACACGCTGGCGATGCCGTTCACCGTCGGCGACTTCGTCGACTTCTTCGCCTCCCGGCACCACGCGGAGAACGCCGGGCGGATCATGAGCCGCGGTTCCTCGCCGCTGCCGGAGAACTTCGAGTACCTGCCGCTGGGCTACCACGGCAGGTCCGGCACGATCTGCGTCTCCGGCACCGATGTCCACCGGCCCACCGGCCAGCGCAAGACCGCGGGCGACGTGCAGCCCGCGTTCGGCCCGACCCGCAGGCTGGACTTCGAGGCCGAGGTCGGGTTCGTCTGCGGTGGCGAACCCGCCGCGCAGCTGGCCACCGGCGATTTCGCCGATCACGTCTTCGGCGCCGTGCTGATCAACGACTGGTCGGCGCGGGACATCCAGTCCTGGGAGTCCAAGCCGCTGGGGCCGCTGCTGGCCAAGTCCTTCGCGACCTCGATGTCCGGCTGGATCACCCCGCTGGAGGCCCTGGAGCACGCCCGCATCCCGGTGCCGCCACCCGCGCACCCGCTGCAGACCTACCTGGTCGAGGACGAGCCGTGGGGCCTGGACCTGACGCTCGGCGTGCGGTGCAACGAGACACCGCTGGCGCAACCGCGCTTCGAGCACATGGCCTGGTCGGCGGCGCAGCAGCTGGCGCACCTGACCGTCAACGGCGCGCCGGTGCGTCCGGGCGACCTGTTCGCCTCCGGCACGGTCTCCGGGCCCGAGCGGGAGCAGCGGGGCTGCCTGCTGGAGCTGACCTGGGGCGGCTCCGACCCGATCACGCTGTCCGACGGCGAGCAGCGGACCTTCCTCCAGGACGGCGACCGGGTGACACTGTCGGGGAGCGCACCCGGGCCGGACGGTTCGGTGGTCGGCCTGGGCGAGGTGACCGGAACGGTGCTCGCGGCTGTTCGGAGGTGACGCGGTGGCTCGACCCGACCCGGTCCAGGCCGTACCCGGGGAGCCGGCCAGGGAAAGCTCGCTGACCCTGGAGCGCGGGCTGAGCCTGCTGCAGGCGGTGGCCGATGCCGAGAGCGAGGCGCCCACGATCAGCGACCTCGCGAACCGCATCGGGGTGAGCCGCGCGGCGGTGTACCGGCTGCTCGGGCCGCTGCAGACGCGAGGTCTGGTGCGCCGGGAGGGGTCCCGGGTCCGTCTCGGGCTGGGCGTGCTGTGGCTGGCCGGGCGGGTGCAGCCCCAGCTGCGCGCCGCCGCCTCGCCCGCGCTGCGCGGACTGGCCGAGCGGGTCGGCGCCACGGTGCACCTCACGGTCGCCGACGGGACCGAGGCGCAGGCCGTGGCCGTGGTGGAACCGACGTGGACCAGCTATCACCTCTCCTACCGGGTGGGCACCCGGCACCCGGTCCAGCGCGGCGCCGCCGGTCGCGCGGTGGACCTGCCGCCCGGTGGTCCCGGCTGGGTGGTCAGCACCGGCGATCTCCAGCCGGGCGCCTTCGGGGTGGCCGCGCCGGTGCGGGCGGTCGCGGGTCTGCGCGCCTCGGTCGGTGTGGTGGCGCTGCAGCCGTTCGACGTGGACGAGGTCGGACCGCTGGTCGTGGAGACGGCCGAGGCGGTCGCCGCAGCGCTCAGCTGAGCACTTCTCCGGCGTGCCGGGCCCGCTTCGCGGGGCGGGACGGGTGCGCGGGGCGGAAGGTCGTTTTCGGCCTGTTGCGGCACCTGTTCGTCGGTGTAATGTCGCCGGATCGTTTGATCTGCCCCGGTCCGTGCTCGCTCTGGGTGCTTCAGGACCTTGGTCCTGCTCAGCTCGGGACACTCGGCCGTGGGAATCGGGCATCCCGCCTCTGCGCTTCGCGGTGTGCGGGCGGCAGGCTGGGGTCGTGGATCTGCTCGACATCGCTCGCTGGCAGTTCGGGATCACGACCGTCTACCACTTCCTGATGGTGCCGCTGACCATCGGACTGGCGATCCTGGTCGCCGGAATGCAGACGGCCTGGTACCGCACCGGCAACCGCCGCTACCTGAAGATGACCAAGTTCTGGGGCAAGTTGATGCTGATCAACTTCGCCATGGGCGTGGTCACCGGCATCGTGCAGGAGTTCCAGTTCGGCATGGCCTGGAGCGCCTACTCGCGGTTCGTCGGCGATGTCTTCGGGGCGCCGCTGGCCATGGAGGGACTGCTGGCGTTCTTCGTCGAGTCGACCTTCCTCGGCCTGTGGATCTTCGGCTGGGACCGGCTGTCCAAGGGCGTGCACCTGGCGTGCGCCTGGGCGTTCTCGCTGGCCACCGTGCTGTCGGCCTACTTCATCCTGGCCGCCAACTCCTGGATGCAGCACCCGGTGGGCATCCGGATGGTCGAGGGCAAGCCGGAGCTGATCTCGATCTGGGCGGTGCTGACCAACTCGACCGTGCTCGCGGCCTTCCCGCACACCGTCTTCGGCTGCTTCGCCGTCGCCGGCGGGTTCCTGATCGGCATCGCCGCCTGGCAGATCGCGCGGCAGCGCAAGCGGGCCGACAGCACCGGCGAGGAGATCGACGAGGAGGATCGGCGCACCTGGCACGGTTCGATGCGCCTCGGCGCCTGGGTCGCGGTGGTCGCCTTCGCCGGGCTGGCCATCTCCGGCGACGTGCAGGGCAAGCTCATGTTCGATCAGCAGCCGATGAAGATGGCCTCCGCCGAGGCGTTGTGCCACAGCGAGCAGCCCGCCAGCTTCTCCATCTTCGCCGTCGGTGACGTCAGCCGCCCCAACTGCGAGGACGTCAAGAGCCTGACCGTGCCGTTCATCCTGTCCTACCTGGCCGAGGGCGATTTCACCAGCAAGGTCGACGGGGTGCAGGAGCTGACGCCGGAGTACCAGGCCGCCTACGGCACGCACTACCCGGACGATCCGCGACTGGGCCAGTACGCGGGCCAGCCCATCAACTACCAGCCGTTGCTGCCCGTGACCTACTGGGGATTCCGGCTCATGATCGGCTTCGGGGCTCTCGCCGCGCTCGGCGGAGTGGTGGTGCTCTGGCTGACCCGCAAGCAGCGCTTCCCGAAGGGCAAGTTCTGGGCGCCGCTGGCGCTGCTGGGCATCGGCGCGCCGTTCCTCGGCAACATCTCCGGCTGGGTGTTCACCGAGATGGGCCGCCAGCCGTTCGTGGTCGCGCCGAACCCGAATCCCTCCGGGGTGGACGGCGTCTACATGTACACCGCCGCGGCCGTCTCCTCCGGGGTGAGCCCCGGCGAGATGCTGACCTCGGTGATCAGCCTGACCGCGCTCTACGGGGTGCTGCTGATCGTGGAGGTCTTCCTGATGATCCGCTTCGCCCGCGGCGGTTTCGAGGCCGTGATGCCACCGGAGAAGTCCGGGGACGACGCCGATTCCGACGACGCCCTGTCCTTCGCGTACTGAGAGGCACGAGATGGATCTGCCCACCTTCTGGTTCCTCGTGATCGCCCTGCTGTGGCTGGGCTACCTGTTCCTCGAGGGCTTCGACTTCGGCGTCGGAATGCTGCTGCCCGTCCTCGGGCGGGACAACACCGAACGCCGGGTCCTGATCAACACCATCGGCCCGGTCTGGGACGGCAACGAGGTGTGGGTGATCGTGGCCGCGGGTGCCACCTTCGCCGCCTTCCCTGGCTGGTACGCCTCGCTGTTCTCCACCGCCTACCTGCCGCTGCTGGTGCTGCTGCTGGCCCTGATCGGGCGCGGCGTCGCCTTCGAGTACCGCGGCAAGGTCGACACCGACCGCTGGCGCCGCACCTGGGACACCGTGATCGTGCTGGCGTCCTGGATCTCGCCGGCCGTGGTGGGACTGGTGCTGTCGGCCAACGTCTTCGGCCTGCCGCTGGACGCCAACGGCGACCGCGTCGGCGGCTGGTGGACGATCTTCACCGTGCCCAGCGTCGTCGGCGCGCTCGCCGTGGTCGGCTTCTCGATGCTGCACGGCGCGGTGTTCTTGGCGCTCAAGACCGAGGGCGAGATGCGGCTGCGCGCCCGCAGGTTCGCGCTGCGCGCCGGGCTGCCGCTGCTCCTGCCGGTGGTCGCGCTGGTGCTGATCGCCCAGTTCCGCGGCGGGGCGTCCTGGACCTGGATCCCGCTCGGCATCGCGGTGCTCGCCGGGCTGCTCGGGCTGGCCAGGGTGGCCGCCGATCGGGAGGGGCAGGCGTTCTTCCTGCAGGGCCTGGCGCTGACCGGGGTGGTGGTGACGCTGTTCGGCACGCTGTGGCCCAACGTCATCCCGTCCACCCTGGACCCGGCGTTCTCGCTGTCCATCGCGGACACCGCGGCCAGCCACTACCCGCTGGTGGTGATGACCTGGGTGGCCGCCTTCGGCACCCCGGCGGTGCTGGTCTACCAGGGCTGGACCTACTGGGTGTTCAGCAAGCGCATCGGGACCAAGCACATCCCGCCGGTGCACGCGCCGTGAACGGCCCGCTGGGCGCGCTGCCGCGCTTGTCCGCGGCGGCCCGGCGCGCGCTGCTCGTGGGCGGGCTGCTGGCCGCGGGCAACGCGGTCGCGCTGATCGCGCAGGCCTGGGCGCTGGGCAGTGCGCTGGCCGATGTGGTCGTGCGGGACGTGCCGGTCGCGGGCATCACCGATCGGCTGGTGGTGCTGGCCATCGCCGTGGTGGCACGTTCGGCGCTGGGCTGGGCCACCGAGGCGGTCTCCGCGAGGGCCGCGGCCGGGGCCAAGGAGGAGCTGCGCGGGCTGCTGCTCGACTCCGCGTTGCGGCGCGGCCCGGAATGGATCTCCCGGCTGGGCCGGGCGGAGCTGACCTCGCTGTCCACCAAGGGCCTCGACGCGCTCGACGCCTACTTCACCAAGTACCTGCCCGCACTGGTCACCGCCGCCGTGGTGCCCGCGATGGTGGGCGCCTGGATCCTGTTCTCGGACTGGGTCTCGGCACTGGTCGTGGTGCTGACCGTGCCGCTGATCCCGCTGTTCGCCTGGCTGGTCGGCAAGTTCACCGAGCAGCGCACCGCCCGGGCCACCGACGCCCAGCACCGCCTGTCGGCGCGGCTGCTGGAACTCGTCCGCGCCCTGCCGGTGCTGACCGCGTTCGGGCGCGCGCGGGCGCAGCGGGCGGTCGTGCGCGAGGTCAGCGAACAGCACCGGCGCGGCACGGTCGCGACGCTGCGCATCGCGTTCCTGTCCGCACTGGTGCTGGAGCTGCTGGCCTCGCTGTCGGTGGCGATGGTGGCCGTCGGCATCGGGCTGCGGCTGGTCTCCGGCGACCTCGACCTGTCCGTCGGGCTGCTGGTGCTGATCCTGGCCCCGGAGTGCTACCTGCCGCTGCGCGCGGTCGGTGCCGCGCACCACGCCAGCGAGGACGGCGTGGAAGCGGTCCGCCGCGTCGATCGGGCGCTGCAGGACGCGGACGAACCGGGCTTCGCGGTGACCTCCTCGGAAGAACCGGGGCTGCGGGTGAGCGGGCTGCGCGTGCGGCGCCGGGACGGATTCGCGCCGGACGGGCTGAGCTTCACCGCGCTGCCCGGGCGGGTGCTGCGGCTGGCGGGCTTCGACGGCATCGGTCCCAGCGGCAGCGGGAAGTCCAGCACGTTCTCGGTGCTGCTGGGCTTCACGGCGCCGGAATCGGGCACCATCGCCTTCGGCGGCGAGGTGCCGGACGTGCGGGAATGGCGCAGGCACCTGGCCTGGGTTCCGCAGCGGCCCGGCTTCACCGGCGGCACGGTCGCCGATGAGCTCGCCGTCGCCACCGCCGACCAGCCGGACCTGTCCGCGCACTTCGACGACGCGCTCGCCGAAGCCGCCGCCGAACACCTCCGGGATCGCCGCATCGACGAGCTGTCCGCCGGGGAGCGGCAGCGCGTCGCCGTGGCGCGGGCCTTCCTGCGGCTGCGCGGCACCGCCTCGATCCTGCTGCTCGACGAGCCCACCGCCCACCTCGACCCGTCCACCGCGGCGCGGGTCGAGGCCGCCGTGGAGCGCGCCGCTGATGCGGGCGCGATCGTGGTCCTCGCCGGGCACCGCTTCGCCGAGGAACCGCCGTCGAGCGCTCCGGAAGCCCCGGGCACCGACGCGGTCGATACCGGAACCACCGCGCGCCGCGGCCGGTTGCGCGACCTCGTCGACTGGCGGGTGCTGACCGGGACCGGAATCGGGGCGCTGTCGCTGCTTTCCGGTCTGGCGCTGACCGCCACGTCCGCGTGGCTGATCGCGCGGGCCTCCCAGCAACCGCCGATCCTGACCCTGTCGGTGGCCGTGGTCGGGGTGCGCACCTTCGCGCTCTCCCGCGCCGTGCTGCGCTACCTGGAACGCCTGGTCACCCACGACGCCGCGTTCCGGCTGGCCGGGCAACTGCGGGAACGGCTGTGGGCGGCGCTGGTTCGCCTCGGCCCGGTGCGCACCGCCGGGCTGCGCCGCGGCGAGGGCGTCGCCCGGCTGGTCGATGACGTCGACGCGGTCCGCGACCTGGTCCCGCGGGTGCTGCTGCCGCCGCTGATCGCGGGTGTCGTGCTGACCTCGGCCGTGATCCTGCAGGTGCTGGTCCTCCCGGAAGCCGGACTGGTGCTGGCCGGGACGGTGCTGATCGCCGTCGTGGCCGCGCCGCTGGCGGCCGTCGTCGCCGAACGCCGCGCCACCGCCGCCGTCGCCGATGGCCGCCGCGAGGTCGCCTCCCGGGTGCTCGCGCTCTTCGACGGCGCCGCCGAGCTGCTCGCCTTCGGCGCGCACTCGCGGCACCGCGCCGAGCTGGCCGACGCCGACGCACGACTGGCCCGGCGAGCCCGCCGCGCCGCCTTCGGCACCGGCGCCGCCACGGCGGTGCACACGCTGCTGATCGGCCTGGCCGTGCTCGGCGGCACGTACTTCGCCGCGATCGCCGTGGACCAGGGCCGCCTGGCCCCCGAACTCGCCCCGTTGCTCGCGCTGGTCCCGCTGGCGGCGGCCGAAGCGGTCGCGCTGCTACCGCCCGCCGCGCAGCAGTGGCGATCGCTGCGCGCCGCGCACGCGCGCCTGGTCCCGCTGCTGGCCGAGGCCGGGGAGCCGGAGGAGCGCGGCGGAACCGACGGCGAGATCGAGCTCACCGGTGTCGACGTCGCCTGGCCCGGTGCCGCGCCGGTGCTGCGGGAGGTGGACCTGCACGTGCCCGCCGGGGCGCACGTGGCCGTCGTCGGCCCGTCCGGTGCGGGCAAGTCCACGCTGCTCGCCCTGCTGCTCGGGTTCCTGCCCGCCGAGCGCGGCCGCGCCCGCACGCCCGCGCGGGTGGCCTGGTGCCCGCAGGACCCGCAGCTGGTCACCACCACGATCCGGGAGAACCTCAAGCTCGCGGCGCCGCGCGCCACCGACGACGAGCTCAGCGGGGCACTGGCCACCGCGGGGCTGCCCGGATGGGAGCTGGGAACCCTGGTCGGCAGCGGCGGGACGGAGCTCTCCGGCGGCGAAGCCCAGCGGCTGGCCCTCGCGCGGGCCCTGCTCGCCGACGCCGACGTGGTGCTGCTGGACGAGCCCACCGCCCACCTCGACGAGCCCACCGCCGAAGCGCTGCTGCAGCGGCTGCGCACCGAGTTGGCAGGCCGGACGGTCGTGCACGTCACGCACCGCCGCGGCGAGGCCGACGAGGCCGACCTGGTGCTGCACGCGACGGGCGGCGGCCTCCGAGCGCTGCGCGGTGTGTCGTGAACCGCACCGGCCGGACCCGGCGTGACCAGGCCGGGATGTATAGCCTCGAGGGGGACATGGATGCCACTCTCGCCAGTCGGATGCTCGCCGCGTCCACCGAGATCACCAAGGCCGCGCTGTCCTCGGAGGACCCGGAGGACGTGCTGCCGCTGGTCGTCCGCCGCGCCGCGGAGCTCGCCGAGGCGGATCTGGGCGTGGTCACTGTGCGCGCCGACGACGGCCGGCTGACGGTCGAAGCCGCCTACGGCGCGCCCACGGCCACCGGACCGCTCGCCGATCCCGTCGGCACGGTGCTCTCCTCGCGATCGGCGGCCGCGCGCGTGGCGCGCAGCGGCGTCCCGGTGGTGGTCGACGACCTCATCGACGATCCGCTCACCGCTCCCTACGTGCCCGCTTCGCTGCGCGTCTACGGGCCGTTCGCGGTCGCGCCGTTCGGCACCAACGAGCGCCGCCTCGGCGCGCTGGCGGTCTACCGGCGGCGCGGCGCGAACAGCTTCAACCGGGTCGCGGTGGACGTGCTGACCTCGTTCGCCGCGCAGGCGGGTCTCGCCCTGGTGCTCGCCGAGGGGTCCACCGCCCGCCAGCGCATCGCGGTCTACCAGGAGCGCGAGCGCATCGCCCGGGACCTGCACGACGTGATCGTGCAGCGCCTCTACGCCGCGGGGGTCCAGCTCGACGTGCTGCAGCGCCGCGTCTCCGGCGGGCTGGAGAGCGCCGACGCGGAGCGGCTGACCGAAACCGTCGAGCAGATCGATCAGGCCATCGCGGAGGTCCGGGCCACCGCCCGCACGTTGCGCGCACCGGATCCGGACACCTCGGAGCAGGCGCCGGCGCTGGACGATTCGATGCGCTCCGAGGTGCAGATCGCGGGCGAACTGCTGGGCCGCCCGCCGAAGCTCGAGATCGACGGCGACCTCTCGGACGTCCCCGTCCAGGTGGCCGACCACGCTCGCGCCGCGCTGCGGGAGGCGTTGTCCAACATCGTCCGGCACTCCGGCGCGCGCACCGTGCTGGTCCGCGTCCGCCGCTCGTCGTCGGGCCTGCGCCTGCAGGTCGTCGACGACGGTTGCGGGATCCCCCGCGACGTCAGCAAACGGGGTCTGCGCAACCTGGAGGAACGAGCGGTCGCCGCGGGCGGGCGCTGCGCCGTAGCCAGCTCCCCGGACAGCGGAACCACGGTCACCTGGGAAGTCCCCCTACCGACCTGAGCCGACCCCGGTCCGCGCAGCAGCGGTGACAGTTTTGCCTAAAACTGTCAGGCCTCGGCGCCCGAAATGTCCGTACAGTTTTAGGCAAAACTGTCGTCAGGGGTTCTCCTGGCGGCGGGCTACCCAGGCGGCCGCTTGGGTGCGGCGTTCCATGCCCAGCTTGGCCAGGACCGAGGTGACGTAGTTCTTCACCGTCTTCTCGGCGAGGAAGAGGCGCTCGGCGATCTGGCGGTTGGTCAGGCCCTCGCCGATCAGGTCCAGCACCCGGCGCTCGCGCTCGGTCAGCGCAGCGAGCTCGTCCGGCTCCGGGTTGCTCGACTGGCGCAGCCTGGCCAGCACCCGGCCGGTGGTGACCGGGTCCAGCAGCGACCGCCCGTCCGCGACCTCGCGAACGGCGTTGACCAGATCCTGACCGCGCACCTGCTTGAGCAGGTAGCCCGAGGCGCCGGCGTTGATCGCGCCCACCAGCGCCTGCTCGTCGTCGAAGGCGGTCAGCACCAGGCAGTACGGCGGGTTCGGCAGCCCCCGCAGCTGGGAGCACAGCTGCAGGCCGTCGCCGTCCGGCAGCCGCATGTCGATGACCGCCACGTCGAACTCGGCGGCCCGGGCGCGCGTCAGCGCCTCGCCGACGCCGCCCGCCTCGGCCACGATCTCGACGTCGTCCTCGGTGTCCAGCAGGTCGCGCAGACCTCGCCGAACCACCTCGTGGTCATCGACCAAAAGCACCCGTACCGGCACGCACCCCACGCTAGTGAACGCTTCCGGCGGACCGGACGGCGAGGGTTACCTCTTCGCCTTCGCGGTCTTCTTGTCGGCCTTCTTCTTCGCCTTCTTGGCCTTGCTCTTGGCCTGGTAGCCGACCGAGGGCTTGCCGCCGGTGTCGACCGCGGCCAGCATCAGCCCGCCGAGCAGACCGGTGTTCTTCAGGAAGTGGATCTGCTGGGCGGCGCGCTCCTGCGGGTCCTCGATCTCCCAGTAGGAGTGCGCGGCGAGCGTCGTCGGCACGATGCTGCCGGCCAGCAGCAACGACGACAGGCGGGGGAACTTGCCCAGCGCCAGCAGCGCCCCGGCGCCGACCTTGACCGCACCGTCGATGCGCACCAGCGTCTCGGCGTCGGTGGGAACCTGGGCGGGCAGCGCCTCGACGGCGGGGCGCGCCTTGTCCAGCAGCGGCTCGGCGGCCTTCGCGTGGTTCTGCGAATCGCGCAGGGTATTGATCCCGCCGAAGATGAAGATCGCGGAAAGCATCGGTCGGGCCAAACGGCGAATCAGCATTCGCTCATACCTCCTCGGTGTCAGCCGGTGCGCCCGACGGTACTCACTGCGCGCGGTGCGCGCTTGATCATCGGAGATCGACTCGGGCGAACACCTCGTCCCACGCGGCGGCCACCTGGTGCGCGCACAGCTCCGGTGCGGCACCGCCGATCCCGGTGCCCAGCCCGGGCATCGCGATCGAGCGGACCACCTGGTGCACGGGTGCGCCGTTGTCCAGCATCGCGCTGGCCCACAGCCGGAACACGGCCCGCGCGGCGAGGTAGGGGTGCACGGTGTCGGCGGGAAGCGCGTCGCCCGGCTCGCGCATGGTCGGCGCGCTGATCAGCCAGATGGGGCTGGGCGCTCCGGTGGGCACCAGCAGCGCTTCGCCGACGGGAAGCTCGCCGCCGTGGTAGGCCAGCACGGCGCTGCGCACCTGTTCTTCGACCTCGGGGAAGGCGCGGGCGTACATCGCGTCGATGCCACCGCGCATCCAGCCGTAGGAGTTGGCCGGGCTGACCACCGCATCCACCTGCGTGTCCAGCACCGATCCCTGGTGCACGGAAAGCCCGGGCCGGCCGTCTGCGATCCCGTGCCAGGCTGCGGCCAGCGGCCCGTCCAACGCGCAGAGGACGAGCTGCAGCTCCGGCTCCGCTCCTTCCGCCGATGAGCGCTCCGAATCTGCGGTCACGTCACACAGCATCGCAGGAATGCGCCGCGTAGTGGCATCGGGTACGTCACATCCGCCACGACGTGCCGTTCGAGCGGCGGGCGGCTCCCGGCTCCGGTCACGCAGCGTTGGTGCGGGCCATGACCGGCGAGGTGGCGCGCGGCCGTAATCTGGTCGCGTGCCAGAAATCGCCTACCTGGGGCCGCCGGGCACGTTCACCGAGCAAGCGACCCGGCTGCTGACCGCGGAATTCGAATCCGATCTCGTCCCCTACGAGACCGTGTCGACGGCGCTGGCCGCGGTGCGCTCCGACGAGGTGCTGGCCGCCGGGGTACCGGTGGAGAACTCCGTGGAGGGTTCGGTTCCCGCCACCCTGGACGCGCTGACGGCGGACGAGCCGCTGGTGGCGGTCGCCGAGACGGTCGTTCCGGTGCAGTTCGACGTGCTGGCCCGGCCCGGCACGACGCTGTCCGGCGCGGAGACCGTGGCCAGCCATCCGCACGCGCTCGCGCAGGTGCGGGACTGGCTGGGCGAGAACCTGCCGAAGGCCGAGCAGCACGCGGTCGCCTCCACGGCCGCCGCCGCAGCAGCCGTGGCCCGGGGCGAGTTCGACGCGGCGGTCTCGGCGGAGGTCGCGCTCGAGCACTACCCGTCGCTTACCCGGCTGGCGGCCGGGCTCGCCGACGTCCGGGACGCGGTGACCCGCTTCCTGCTGGTGCGCCGGCCGGGGACGCTGCCCGAGCCCACCGGAGCGGACCGCACCTCGATCTGCGCTGTGATCAGCGACGAGGTCGGTACCCTCGCCGATATGCTGGCCGAGCTGTCGTTGCGCGGGATCAACCTGAGCCGCATCGAATCCCGGCCGGTCAAGGACCGCTTCGGGCACTACCGGTTCTTCCTGGACTTCGACGGCCACGTGGCCGACACGCGGATCGGCGAGGCGCTGGCCGCGCTCAAGCGCCGCTGCTCCACGGTCCGGTTCCTGGGTTCGTACCCGAAGGCGGACCGCAAGCCGGGCTACATCCGCTCGGCCGCCTCTGAACAGGCCTTCGAGAAGTCGGCGAGATGGCTGGAAGCAGTACGGGAAGGACGTCTGGCGTGATCGACGGATTGCAACTCACCGCTCCGGCGGGATTACGGCTCATCCTGGCCCGCCACGGCCAGACCCCGTCAAACGTGGCGCAGATCATCGACACCCTGCCGCCGGGGCCGGGGCTCACCGAGCTCGGCCGCACCCAGGCGAGCGGGCTCGCCGAACGGCTGGCCGAGGAGAAGGTCGTCGCGGTGCACGCCAGCCGCGCGCTGCGCGCGCAGGAGACCGCGGCGCCGCTGGCCGACCTGCACGGCGTGGACGTGCAGGTCGTCGAGGGAACCCACGAGATCTACGTGGGCGACCTGGAGGCCCAGGGCGGGCCGGAGGCGCTCGGCGTCTTCGACGCCATCTACGAGCGCTGGCACCTGGGTGAGCACGATCTCGCCATGCCCGGCGGGGAGACGGCCCGCGAGGCGACGGCCCGGTTCCTCGACGGAGCCCGCAATGCGATCGAGGGCGTCGACACGGGCACGGTCGTGATGGTCAGCCACGGCGCGATGCTGCGGATCGCCGCTCGCACCCTGGTCGACACGGTCCCGGGCGAGGAGGCCAACGCCAAGCACCTGCCGAACACCGGCCTGATCGTCCTCGAATCCACGCCCGACACCAGAACGGGCTGGACCTGCCACACCTGGGACGGCATCACCCCCTAGACCTCCACCACCCGAATTCCCTGGAAATCGGGGTACGGAATTCCCTGGAATTCGGGGTCGCGTTTTCGAGGGTTTTCGGTGGGTTGGCCCCGATTGGGGATGGGTTCTCGGCGTGTCCCGGTTGCGTTCCGGCGGGGTGGGGAGCGGTCAGCTCCAGCCGAGTTGGTGGAGGCGGTCGTCGTCGATGCCGAAGTGGTGGGCTATCTCGTGCACCACGGTGATCGCGACCTCGTCGATCACGTCCTGCTCGGTCTCGCACATCTGCAGCAGGGGCTCCCGGTAGATCGTGATGTGATCGGGCAGGACGCCGGTGTAGTCGTGGTCCCGCTCGGTGAGCGCGATGCCCTCGTAGAGCCCGAGCAGTTCCGGTTCCTCCGGGTGGTGGTCCTCGACCAGCACCACGACGTTGTTCATCGCGCGGGCGAACTCCTGCGGCAGCAGGTCCAGGGCATCGGAGACCAGCTCCTCGAACCGCGCCCGGGTCATCTCCACCGGCATCAGCGCGGCCTGGTCGCCGGCGCGCCCGGCTGGGTCGGGGTGGTGCGCTCGCCCGCGGGCTGCTTGCCGATCTTGACCTGGTTCTTCACGCTGCCGGTGACCGGCGCCAGCCCGCTGCCGTCCGGCAACGGCACGCCGAGCTTGCAGTTGACCAGGCGGGAGCCGACGTTCCAGCTCTCCTCCGGCATGGTGTCCCAGAAGACGATCAGCCCCTTGTCCTCGGCGACCTCGGGCCCGCCCGCGTAACCGGCGGTGAGCTCCTCGCACTTGGTGGCGAGGAAGGTGTCCTGGTCGTCCTCGGACGGGTAGCCCTCGGTGAACTCCTCGGACAGGTTGACCACCGCGCTGATCTCCACCGCGTGCTGCTGCGAGCAGGCCACCGGGTCCCAGACCTGCGAGCCGCTGATGCCCAGGCAACGACCGGCCGGGTAGACGTTCGACTGGTCCATCTCGCCGGCCGCGCCCTCGACCGGGTAGAGCTTGCCGGACGGTCCGGGCTGCTGCAGCCCGCAGTGCAGCGTGCGGTCGCCGTCCTCCCAGTTCTCCTTGCTCGGCGTGAACGCGCCGATGCTGAACCGGCCGTTCGGGTCGAACTCGCCCTGCAGGTACTGGTCGGTGACCTCGATGCAGCGCTCCTCCTTGAGCCGCTGCCAGTGCTCGGCGCTCGGATAGGGCGCCTGCGGCGGGAACTCGGCCTTGAGATCGAACGGTCCGGTGACCTCGAAGAGGTGCGGCTCGGCGCAGGTGACCTTGCGGATGTCGGAGGCGTCCGACTCCGACCAGGTAAGGCATTCGCCGGCTTTCGCCTCGAACGCGACGTCCGGCGCGGGGGCCGAGCCGAACGTCCCGGATCCGCTGCCCGCGTTGTCCGAGTCGCTGGTCGGCCAGTTGAGCAGCAGGCTGGCCACCAGGATCGCCAGCGCGCCGACGGCGGCGGCGACCATCACGATGGTGGTGTTGCGCCGCTTGCGGCGGCTCGACCGGGTTGAGGAGGGCATCGAACACATCATGCCGAATCACCCGCCCGAGTGCGCGGCATCGCCTCGCTGTTTGGAACCGATTCGTTGCCAGATGCGTCACCTGTGCGAGTACTGTGGCGTGCGGGAGTAGTGGTGACGACGGAGAAGCCGGTGGCAGACAACGAGCCCGAGGGCGACAACAACGCCGAAGAGCCGAGGCAGCAGGTGCCCGAGTCCGACGAGGGCAAGGGCCGCATCCGCTACCAGGACCCGGACAGCACCACACCGCGCGAGCCCACGCTCGCCGAGCGGCGCGCCCGCAAGAGCGCCGAGCAGCGCAGGCTGGACGAGGAGCGGGCAGCGCAGGAGGCCGAGGCGGCCAAGACCGCCAAGCGCCGCAAGGCCCTCATCGGCGGCGGTGCCACGGTCGGCGTGGTCGCGCTGGTCGCCGCCATGTACAGCGCCTCCGAGGTCAGCGCGAGCGCGAACGCTCAGACGCAGTACTGCGCGGCCGTCGAGGAAGGCGCGCAGCAACCGGGCCCGCGCGCCGAGGACGAGAAGTGCGACCCCGAGTACGTGGAGAGCCAGGGCGGTTACGTCAGCGGCGGCATGATGTTCATGCCGCTGTTCATGGGCGGCCCGATGGTCCCGCAGTACCGCTACGCCTACACCCCTTCCGGGGCTTCGGCACCGCCGGTCGGCTCCACGGCCACCGGCTCGACCTTCAACAAGCCCTCCGGTTCGACGATCAAGAGCACCTCCGGTTCGACGATCCAGCGCGGTGGGTTCGGGATCTCCAGCAAGACCGGTGGCAGCGGGAGCTGACGAGTGGAGCGCAGGACCACGGCCCGACGGCCGGACTGGCAGGCCAAGACCGAAGAGCTGGGGCTGGTCTTCGGCACCCCGGCGCGCAACGCGGACGGCAGCGCACGGCCCTACTGGGACGAGGGCGTGCACTACGAGTTCGGCCTCGACGAGGTGCTCTCCCTGGAGGCCGACGTCGAGCTGCTGCAGTCGATGTGCCTGGAGGCCGTCGACCACGTGATCACCACCGAGCGGTACAAGGACTTCGGCCTCCCGGACTGGGTGGGCCCGCACATCGCCGAGTCCTGGAAGCGCGGCGATCCGCACCTCTACGGCCGCTTCGACCTGCGCTACGACGGTTCAGGACCGGCCAAGCTGCTGGAGTACAACGCCGACACGCCGACCTCGCTGCTGGAGGCCGCGGTCGTGCAGTGGCACTGGCTCACCGAGTGCCACGAGGGCGATGACCAGTGGAACTCCATCCACGACAAGCTCGTCGAGCGCTGGTCGGAGATCTCCGACCGGTTGGCCACCAACGAGGTGCACTTCAGCTGGTCCGGGCAGGAGACCACGGGCGAGGACCACATCACGGCCGCCTACCTGCAGGAGACGGCTGCCGAGGCGGGGATGGACACCGTCGGCCTGGCCATCGAGGAGATCGGCTGGGACGGCCTGCTCGAGCGGTTCGTGGATCTCGAAGAGGCGCCGATGAACTCGGTGGTCAAGATCTATCCCTGGGAGTGGATGGTCGACGACACCTTCGGCGAGCACGCGGTGCACTCGTTGCCGACCACGCAGTGGATCGAGCCGCTGTGGAAGATGCTGCTGTCCAACAAGGCGCTGCTGGCGATCCTGTGGGAGATGCATCCCGGCCACCCGAACCTGCTGCCCGCGTTCCTGGACCAGCCCGGACTGCTCACCGAGTACGTGCGCAAGCCGAAGCTGGGCAGGGAGGGCAACAACGTCAGCATCGTGGCCCCCGGCTGGGAGACCCACGTCGGCGGTGTCTACGGCGATGAGGGCTTCGTCTACCAGGCATTCGACCCGTTGCCCGAGTTCGACGGGATGCGCCCGGCATTGGGCGCGTGGGTGATCGGCGACGAGTCCGCGGGGCTCGGGATCCGCGAGACGGCCGGGCTGGTGACCGACAACGGGGCGGCCTTCGTGCCGCACCGGATCCGGGGATGAGCCGCGAGCGGTCGCTCGAAGCGCGTCCGTCCCGCCGCGAGCCTGCGCGCACCCCGCACGAAAATCGTTCGGCGGAGCGGCTAGGCTGACCAGCTGTGATCGACCTGAAGACGCTACGCGATGATCCGGAAGCGGTGCGCGCTTCGCAGCGCGCACGGGGTGAGGACGCGTCCGCAGTGGACGCGTTGCTGTCCGCCGACGAGCGTCGCAGGTCCGCGGTCAGTCGCGCGGACAACCTGCGCGCCGAGCAGAAGGCGCTCGGCAAGCAGGTCGGCAAGGCCCAGGGCGAGGAGCGCGACGCGCTGCTGGCCCAGGCCAAGGAACTGGCCGCGCAGGTCAAGCAGGCCGAGGCCGAGCAGAACGAGGCCGACGCCGAGCTGCAGCGGTTGCAGAAGACGCTGTCCAACATCGTCGAGCCGGGCGTGCCGGCGGGTGGCGAGGACGACTTCGCGGTGCTCAAGCACGTCGGTGTCCCGCCCGCGTTCGACTTCGAGGTGCAGGACCACCTCGACCTCGGCAACGCGCTCGGCGCCTTCGACATGGAGCGCGGCGCGAAGGTCTCCGGCGCCCGGTTCTACTTCCTCACCGGTGTCGGCGCGCAGCTGGAGCTCGCGCTGCTGAACATGGCCGCCGCGCAGGCCACCGCCGCGGGCTTCACGCTGGTCGTCCCGCCCGTGCTGGTGCGTCCGGAGATCATGGACGGCACCGGTTTCCTCGGCGCGCACTCCAGCGAGATCTACCACCTGGAGGAGGACGACGCCTACCTGGTCGGCACCTCCGAGGTTCCGCTGGCCGGGTACCACTCGGGCGAGATCCTGGACTTCGGCGAGGCCCCGGCTCGCTACGCGGGCTGGTCCACCTGCTTCCGCCGGGAGGCCGGGTCCTACGGCAAGGACACCCGGGGCATCATCCGCGTGCACCAGTTCAACAAGCTGGAGATGTTCGTCTACTGCCGCGAGGAGGACGCGCGCGACGAGCACCAGCGGCTGCTGGACTGGGAGGAGGAGATGCTGGCCAAGATCGAGGTGCCCTACCGGGTGATCGACACGGCGGCGGGCGACCTCGGCTCCAGCGCGGCCCGCAAGTTCGACTGCGAGGCCTGGGTGCCCAGCCAGCAGGCCTACCGCGAGCTGACCTCGACCTCGAACTGCACCACCTTCCAGGCCCGGCGGTTGAACACGCGCTACCGCGACGAGGACGGCAAGACCCGCTTCGCCGCGACGCTCAACGGCACGCTGGCCACCACGCGCTGGATCGTGGCGATCCTGGAGAACCACCAGCAGGCCGACGGTTCCGTCCGCGTCCCGGAGGCGCTGCGCCCGTTCCTGGGCGGCCGGGAGCTGCTCGAGCCGCTCAAGTCCAAGAAGTGAGCCGATCCGCCCGCGCCCGGTGCGCGGGCGGTCAGGCCGTGGCCAGCTCGGTGATCTCGGCGGTCAGCGACCGGCTCTTGTTGGTGCGCACCAGCGCGGCGGCCAGCCGGGACAGCTCGTGGCCCTCGACGAACTCGGCCAGCCGGTGCGGATCGGTGGGCAGTCCGAGCTTTTCCGCACCGGAGAGCGCCCGGTCGTCGAAGTAGGGCCGCAGCTCCGGCCAGACCAGCTGCACCTCGCGGCAGAACACGTTCGCGCCCACCGGGCCGAGCCGGGGCAGCTCGGTCAGCAGGCGGTGCAGCTCCTCGACGTCGCCGTCCGCCTTGGCCCGCATCCGCCGCAGGTCACCACGGTAGTCGTCGAGCAGCATCTCGGCGCCGCGGCCGAGCGCGGTGGCGGTGCTCTCGTCGTAGCGGGTGTAGTGCGCGCGATCCAGCGCGTCCACGCGCTGCTGCCAGGTCGCCTCGAACATCCGCTCCGGGGTGCCGAACTCGGACAGCTCGCGCGCGGCCGACATCGCCAGCTCAGCCTTGATCCTGGTGGAGAGCAGCACCGACAGCATCAGCAGCCGGTACAGCGGCCGGGGCTTGTTCAGCAGGCTGATGCCCGCTTCGGCGGCGAACGTGGTCCCCGCTTCGTCCAGCAGGCATCGAACCCTGGTTTCCATCGACATGCTCGCCACCTCCACGCCGCGACGGCCTCTGCGGACGGGACTACCCGCGGCGCGAGCCGGCAACACATGCCCGCCGTCCGGCGGGCCCGGCTCGCGCTTGGTCGCCGCTCGAGCGGCGGATCCCGGAGCCCGGCGGCGTCCGAGGATCCGCTGCCCGCATCCTCAGAGCTCGGGGAGGATCTCGGTGGCGATCTCCTCGATGGTCGATTCCGAGCCCGCGTACGGGCTCTCGTTGCGCGGCCAGTGCGTGATGACGTCGGTGAAGCCGAGCTCGGTCGCGCGGCCGATCACGTCGCGGAAGCGTTCCACGCTGTCGAGCGTGAACTCCGGCGCCGCGTCGGCCTGCAGGTAGCGCGGCACGCGGAGCGGGTCGATCCCGTGCTCGTGGCAGATGTCGGTGAAGCGCAGCGACAGCTCGGCGACCCGCTGCCACCAGGCCTCCTCGGTGTCCCCGCCGCGGCCGGTGGTCACCCAGCCCTGGCCGTGCTGCGCGGCCAGGCGCATCGAGGCGGTGCCGTTCGCGGCGACCACGAACGGGATCCGCGGCAGCTGCACGCAGCCGGGCGCGCGCCGGGCCTGCACGGCCTTGAAGTGCTGGCCGTCGTAGTCGGTCACGTCGTGGGTGAGGATCCGGTCGAGCAGCTCCACGAACTCGCCGAACCGCTCCGAGCGCTGCTCGGCCGACAACTCGTCCTGGCCGAGGACCTGGGCGTCGAATCCCGTGCCGCCCGCGCCGACGCCGAGGGTGAGCCTGCCGTCGGAGATGTCGTCGAGCGCGGTGAGCTCGCGGGCGAACTGCACCGGGTGCCGGAAGTTCGGCGAAGCGACCAGGGTGCCCAGCCGGATCGTCGAGGTGACGGTGGCCGCCGCGGTCAGGGTGGGGACCGCGTCGAACCACGGTTTGTCCACCAGGGATTTCCAGCCGATGTGGTCATAGGTCCAGGCGTGGTCGAAGCCGTACTCCTCGGCCATCCGCCAGAGCGGCTCGGCGGCCCACCACCGGTGTTCGGGCAAAATCACGATCCCAACTCGCACGGCACCGACGGTACTGCCCCGACCGACCGCTCTTCGACCCGATCAGGTGAAGCCGTGCCGAGAGTCCTGTGACCAGCAGGAACGGCCCGCAGTTCAGGGTTGTGGGGCGCGCTGGAGGTCGGCGACGCGGGACCGGATCTCGCCGAGGTGCGCGTAGCCGTACCGGCCCGGGCAGACGGTCTTGCTCACGTCGCGGTGGGCGAAGATCGCGGGCAGCTCCACCGAGGTCCCCGCCGGGTACTTCGAGCTGCGCGCGCCTCCGGAGGTCAGGCGGACGCGGTCGTCGGCCCGGACGCCCGCGCCGGAGAGCTTCCACTCGGTGATGCGCGACACCGAGTCGAGGGTCTTGGGCGAGGGGTCGACCCGGTGGTAGTTGCCCATCATCGAGACGCCGAAGGTGTGCTCGTTGAAGCCTCCGGCGTGGCCGCCGACGACGTTGCCCGCCAGCCCGCCCGCGCGGCCCTGGTAGATCGTGCCGCACTTGTCCACCAGCGCGTGGTAGCCGATGTCGCCCCAGCCCAGCTCGACCGCGTGGTACTGGTAGATGCCGCGCACGATCGACGCGGAGTCGGCGCAGCTGTAGTCGTTGCTGCCCGCGGTGTGGTGCACCGCGGCCGCTTCGAGCCGGGTTCGCTCCGGACGCCAGATCATCTTGCTCTCGTCCGCGCCCCACTGCGCCCGCGTGATCACCGGCGGCGCGCCGGGCAGGGCGCCGGGGGAGGTCCGCGACGGCGCCGTCGCGGGCGGGTTGATCCCGACGAACTCCAGCTCTGCGGTGACGTTCCGGCGGTCCCGGAAGGCGCGCACCTCGGCGTCGTTGCCCGAACCGGTCCACAACGCCTCCGTGGCGCGGCTTTCCGGCAGCGTCTCCAGCGGTGTCCAAGCGCCCCACCCGCCGCCGGTGCGGGTCCGCACCTCGATGCGATCCGGATCGGCTCCGGACCAGGTGAGGCCGACCATCTTGAACGGGGTATCGGTGCGCACCCGGTGCGCTCCGCTGCGCGCGGCGGTGACCTCGCGCAGCGGGACGTGCACGGTCTCGGTCTTCGGGGCGGGTTCGGCGGTCGCGGTGGGGCTGGCCAGCGGCAGCAGCGCGGCGGTCAGCAGCGCGGACGTGCCCAGCCGGGCGGCGGTGCGAAAGGGCATCGAGGACCTCGCTTCGGGGGTCGGCACCGTGATCTGCGGCGATCTACCGAGAAGCGAGTATGCGGCCGTTCCGGTGATCTCGCCCGTTGCGGACGATCGAGGACGACCGTCCGCAATGGACCAGCACCGTCGCGCGGGTGGTCAGGTCCGCTCGCGCGTCCTCGGCGCCTTGGGGATCGGCGACGGCGTCACCGGCCGGAAGCGCACGTAGGCCACGGCGGCGCTGACCAGGAAGCCGATGCCGATGAGCGTGTAGGCGTTGCCCACGATCTGCTGGGAGAACGTCCAGTCCATCTCGCGATCGTTGGTGTAGGGCAGGTACCACTGCGGGCCGATCGCCACGGTCAGCGCGCACAGCACCGCCGCGAAGGTCATCCCGTACCAGCGGCGGCGCACCGACATCGCGAACACCAGCGCCAGCGCCGGTGCGACCCAGACCCAGTGGTGCGACCAGGAGATCGGGGAGGCCAGCAGCACCCACGCGGCGTTGATCACCAGCGCCAGCGGCACGTCCGCCGCGCGCAGCGCGTACCGGATGCCCAGCACCGCCAGCACCAGCAGCAGCGCGGACCCGGTGACCCACAGGACGTCCAGGGCGACCCCGCTCAGCTCCTGCTTGGCCAGCAGGCTGCGCAGGGTCAGGTTGCCCGCGTAGACGGTGCCGAAGCTCTCAGTGGTCGACCACATCTCGTCCAGCCACCACTCGGCCGCGTCCCGCGGCATGGCCAGCCAGCCGATCAGCACGGTCGCCGCGAAGGTGGCCGCGCTGACCGCCATCGCCCGGTGATCCCGGCGCAGCAGGAAGAGCAGCAGGAAGCCCAGCGGGGTGAGCTTGATCGCCGCGGCCAGGCCGACCAGCAGGCCGCGCGGCCAGCGGGTGCGCGGCAGCAGGCAGTCCGCGGCCACCAGCGCCATCAGCACGAGGTTGATCTGGCCGTAGTTCAGCGTCTCGCGCGCGGGCTCCAGCAGGGTCAGCCACGGCATCAGACCCGCGGTGGCCACCGCGACCAGCCCGGCCCGCGGCGCGAGGTGCGGCGAGGACTTCGCGAAGGCGTAGGCGGTGGTCAGGATCGCCAGGTGCGAGCACACCGCCACGGTGAACACGGCGGTGTCGACCGACATCCAGTTCAGCGGGGTGAACAAGATCGCCGCGAATGGCGGGTAGATGAACGGCAGCGTCGACGAATCCGGGGACTCAGGTGTCAGATCGCCATAGAGCTGATAACCGTTGAGCCACGCACGAGCGCCGAGGCGATAAATCTCGGTGTCCATGTAGCCGCGGGTGTCGATCCAGTGGACGAACCAGATCGCCAGAACCTCGATCACGATGAACGCGATCAGCAGGTGACGCCCATCACGAGTGCGTGCCACCGAAAACTCACCATCCCGCTGGTAGATGCGCCCGTGCGTCGCGATGACCAGGGCCGGGAAGGTCGGTGCCGGGCGCGTGGATGTCGGCGCGATGGTATCCGGTCGCGACTCGCCCGGTTCGTCGCCCAATCGAGAAACGGCTATGGCGAAGTGGTTTGCACCCGGTGTCCGAATTCACTCGTCGTGGGGTGTAAAAGGGCAGCGCAAACGGCAGTGGCGTGAAAATAGAAGTGATATCGACACGCTTCGTGGTCGTATGCGGCCAATAACGTCAACGCGGTTTCGGGGTCGTGTTCTGGCCCAGCTACCCTCACGCATGTGAGCTTCGCAGGCTATGACCTGATCGTTGTTGGTTCCGGATTTTTCGGCCTCACGATCGCAGAGCGCGCCGCCACCCAGCTGGACAAGCGGGTGCTGGTGCTAGACCGTCGTGACCACATCGGGGGCAACGCCTACTCCGAGGCGGAGCCCGAGACCGGTATTGAGGTGCACCGATACGGTGCGCACCTGTTCCACACCTCGAACAAACGCGTGTGGGACTACGTTAACCAGTTCACCGAATTCACCAGCTATCAGCACCGGGTGTTCACCAAGCACCAGGGGCAGATCTACTCGTTCCCGATGAACCTGGGCCTGCTGTGCCAGTTCTTCGGGCGCGCCTTCAGCCCGGACGAGGCGAAGGCGCTGGTCGCCGAGCAGGCGTCCGAGATCGATACCGCGGACGCCAAGAACCTCGAGGAGAAGGCGATCTCGTTGATCGGTCGCCCGCTCTACGAGGCGTTCGTCCGCGGCTACACGGCCAAGCAGTGGCAGACCGACCCCAAGGAACTGCCCGCGTCGATCATCAGCAGGCTGCCGGTTCGCTACAACTTCAACAACCGGTACTTCAGCGACACCTACGAGGGGTTGCCGGTCGACGGCTACACCGCCTGGCTGGAGAAGATGGCCGAGCACCCGAACATCGAGGTGCAGCTGTCCACCGACTACTTCGACGTCCTGGGCGAGCTGTCCGCAGACGTCCCGGTCGTCTACACCGGCCCGCTGGACCGCTACTTCGACTACGTCGAGGGCGAGCTGGGCTGGCGCACCCTGGACTTCGAGACCGAGGTCAAGGAGACCGGGGATTTCCAGGGCACGTCGGTGATGAACTACGCCGACGAGGAGATCCCCTACACCCGGATCCACGAGTTCCGGCACTTCCACCCGGAACGGGATTACTACCCGGACGACAAGACCGTGGTCGTGCGCGAGTACTCGCGGTCGGCCGAGAGCGGCGACGAGCCGTACTACCCGATCAACACCTCGGAGGACCGGCGCAAGCTGGGGGCCTACCGCGAACTGGCCAAGCAGGAGGCCAAGGAGCGCAAGGTCATCTTCGGTGGTCGTCTGGGCACCTACAAGTACCTGGACATGCACATGGCCATCGGCTCGGCGCTGAGCATGTTCGACAACAAGATTGCTCCATACTTCACCGAGGGCCGTTCGCTGGACGGCTCGCTGGAGGACTGACGTGACCGACCGGACCCCCCGAGAGCCCAACGCCGCTGGTGAGAGCAAGCTCAGCGACGTCACTTCGGTGCGCGCCGGAACCTCTGATGTCGCTGCGGAGCAGGTGCTGCAGCGGATCGTCTTCCCCCGGGGAGAGGACCCGCTGGACGTGCGTCCGCTCTACATCGACGAGCCGGAGGCGCTGGCCAGCACCGCCACCGTGGTCTCCCGCAGGCACCTGCGCGTGCCCGCGCACAGCAAGCTCTCGCTGGCGTCGTACTTCAACGCCTTCCCGGCCAGCTACTGGAAGCGCTGGACCAGGATCGAAGAGGTCGTGCTGCGGCTGAAGGTCAAGGGGTCCGGTCGGCTCGACGTCTACCGTTCCAAGGCCAACGGTGACAGCGTCCACCTGCAGGGCACGCCGGTGTCCAGCGAGGAGTGGAGCTCGCTGGAGTTCAACGTCTCGCTGCAGCCGTTCGAGGACGGCGGCTGGATCTGGTTCGACCTGTTCACCAACGACGCCGAGCTGGAGATCAGCGAAGGCGCCTGGACCACCGACCAGCCGATGCCGCGGCAGCAGGTCGTGGTCGGCACCACCACCATCCGGCCCTCGGAGTGCATCGAGGCGCTCAAGACCCTCGGGGAAGACCCGCAGGTCATGCACGTGGTGGAGCGGGTCATCGTGGCCGACCAGGGCCCCCAGAAGATCCACGAGGTGGAGGGCTTCGACGAGGCCGCCAAGGCCATCGGCGACAAGCTGCACGTCATCGAGCAAGAGAACCTCGGCGGTTCCGGCGGGTTCGGCCGGGTGATGTACGAGGGCATCCACAACTCCGACGCCGCCCAGGTGATGGTCCTCGACGATGACATCGCGCTGGAGCCGGACGGCGTGCTGCGCGCGAACGCGTTCGCGCGGGCGGCCACCCAGCCGGTCATCGTCGGCGGGCAGATGCTCAACCTGCAAGCACGCTCGCGACTGCACACCATGGGCGAAGTGGTCGACCTCGGACAGGGCATCTGGCGGGCCGCGCCCGGCGCGGTCACCGATCACGACTTCGCCAAGAAGCCGCTGCGCAAGACCGCCAAGCTGCACCAGCGCATCCACTCCACCTACAACGGCTGGTGGATGTGCCTGTTCCCGCGCGAGGTCATCGAGCGCACCGGGATGCCGCTGCCGCTGTTCATCAAGCACGACGACTCGGAGTACTCGCTGCGGGCGGGTGGCCACGGCTACCCGACGGTGACGCTGCCGGGCGCGGCCATCTGGCACATGCCGTGGACGGACAAGAACGACGCCACCGACTGGACGGCGTACTTCCACACCCGCAACCGGCTGATCCTGGCCGCGCTGCACAGCCCCGGCGAGGTCAAGAACAACATCGTCAAGCAGGGCCTGAAGCTGACGCTGCGGCACCTGCTGTCGATGGAGTACTCCACGGTCGCCGTGCAGCAGAAGGCGATCGAGGACTTCCTGGCGGGCCCGTCCGGGCTGTTCGACAGCCTGCGCACGGCGCTGCCGGAGGTGCGGGAGTTGCGCAAGGACTACGACGACGCCAAGACGGTCTCCTCGGCCCGCGAGTTCCCGCCGCCGTCGGCGGACCCGATCATGGCCGAGGGCCTGCTCAACCCGCCGGTGAACCCGGTGGTGATCGCGGCGCGCGCCTCCAAGGCGCTGCTGCACAACGTCAAGGAGCCCGACCAGCACTCCGGCGAGCGCCCGCAGCTGAACGTGCCCGCCGCGGCGGCCCGCTGGTTCCTGCTCGGCAACCTGGACAGCGCGACGGTCTCCAACGCGGACGGCAGCGGTGTCGCGTTCCGCAAGCGGGACCCGGAGGTGTTCAAGCGGCTGGGCAGGCAGTCGGTCGCCAACTACAAGCGGCTGGCCCAGGAATGGGACCGGCTGGTCGAGGAGTACCGCGCCGCGCTTCCGGAGCTGACGAGTGCGGACGCTTGGAAGCAAGTCTTTGATTCGAAGTGATCCCTAGTTTTCGCGGAGACGTAGTGGCAGAGCTGACGACGGCGAGCGCCCCCGAGAGGGCTGTCGCCGCCCACGACGAGGAGTCACCGGCGACGGTCACCCCCGAGACCGTTGCCCTGCGGAAGGTGCAGGGCGCACTGGCCAAACCGGCCGTGGTGAAGACCGCGCACGCGATGTCGCTGTTCGGCGAGCACGCGGCCGGCTGGCTGACCATCGGTGCGATCGGGGCTCTGGTGGACCGCGAGCGGCGTGGTGAGTGGGTCACCGCCGCTGCCGGAGTCGCCGCCGCGCACGCGGCGTCGATCGCGGTCAAGCGGGTGGTCCGCCGCCCGCGCCCGAAGGACCCCGAGATCCAGGTGCTGGTCGGTACGCCGAGCCAGCTGAGCTTCCCGTCCTCGCACGCGACGTCCACGACGGCCGCCGCGGTGCTCTACGGCGGGTTGACGGGCAAGAAGCTGACCCCGGCCCTGGTGCCGCCCATGATGGTCAGCCGCCTCGTCCTGGGGGTTCACTATCCGAGCGACGTGGTCGCCGGCTCGGCGCTCGGCGGGGCCGTTGCGCTGGGTTTCCGGCGAGTCATCCGACGGCGGAGGAACCGTGCCTGACAACAAGCAAGCCTCGGTGGAAACACCCGAGGAAGCCAACGACGAGACCGCCAAGCGGGCCGAGGTGGAGGCCGACGCCGAGGGCAGCATCGGCTCCGAGTTCGGCGGCGAGGTCCTGGAGAGCGAGGCGGCCAAGACCGACGACCTCAAGGACAAGTCCTCGGACGCCTACCACGCGAAGGTGACCGAGAAGGCCGGAACGCCAGCCGGGCTGGTCACCGGTCTGATCAAGGAGCTTCGCCCCAAGCAGTGGGTGAAGAACGTCCTGGTGCTGGCCGTGCCGTTCGCCGCAGGCGCGATCCTGCAGCCGAACATCGTGCTGGCCGCCGCCGTCGCGTTCATCGTCTTCTCGATGGCCGCCTCCGGCATCTACTTCGTCAACGACGCGATCGACGTCGAGGCGGACCGGCAGCACCCGACCAAGCGCAACCGGCCGATCGCGGCCGGGCTGATCCCGGTACCGATCGCCTACGCGGTGTGCGTGCTGCTGCTCGGCGGGTCGCTGCTGATCTCCGCACTGGTCAGCACCCCGCTGCTGATCGTCATGGCCGTCTACATCGGTGTGCAGCTGGGCTACTGCTTCGGCCTCAAGCACCAGCCGGTGATCGACCTGTGCATCGTCGCCTCCGGGTTCCTGCTGCGCGCGATCGCGGGCGGCGCGGCCGCGCACCTGGTGATCACCCAGTGGTTCTACCTGATCGTGGCGTTCGGCTCGCTGTTCATGGTGGCGGGCAAGCGCTACGCCGAGGTGAAGCTGGCTGCCGAGACCGGCGCCAAGATCCGCAAGTCGCTGAAGGCGTACTCGCCGTCCTACCTGCGGTTCGTGTGGGCCATCGCCGCCGCGATCACGATCATGTCCTACGCCCTGTGGGCCTACGACATCCGCGAGTTCGAGATGTCCCGCTGGGGCCTGATCTCGATCGTGCCGATGGTGATCGCGATCCTGCGCTACGCGGTCGACATCGACAAGGGCGTCGCGGGCGAGCCGGAGGAAGTGGTCCTCAAGGACAAGGTCCTGATGGTGCTCGGCCTGATCCTGGCCGGCNGTCCTTCCGCTGCGGCGGCACCCCCGGTTCACGGCAACCGGGGGCGCCGCCGTCTTTTTCGCGAGAAGTTGGGGTGCCGGTTCCTCGGCGGTCACCGGCGGGTTCACCCGCTGCGGTGATAGTGGTGCGTTTTCCGACATCGGGAGGTTGTTCGTGCCCCAATTCCCCGTTTCCCGCCGCAGCGTGTTGCTGGGTGGTGCTGCCGCCGCCGGTGCGCTGGGTGTCGCGGCGCCCGCGGCCTGGTCCCTGCCCGGCGCGGGTGCCGCGCGCCGCGGTGAGGTGTTCGGCCTCGGTGTCGCCTCCGGCGACCCGGCCCCGGACGGTTTCGTGTTGTGGACCCGGCTCGCCGCCGACCCGCTGGCCGAGGACGGCATGGGCGGGATGCCGAACAAGGCGCTGCCGGTGCAGTGGGAGCTCGCCACCGACGAGCGGTTCCGGAACGTGGTGCGCCGCGGCGAGGAGCAGGCCGCGCCGGAGATGGGCCACAGCGTGCACGTCGAGCTGTCCGGCCTGCGCCCCGACCGCGACTACTTCTACCGGTTCCGCGCCGAGGGATCGGTTTCGCCTGCCGGGCGGGCGCGCACCACGCCCTTACCGCAGGCGATGAGCGAGCTGTCGATGGTGTTCGCCTCCTGCGCGCAGTTCGAGCACGGGTACTTCACCGCCTACCGGCACGTGGCCGAGGAGCACCCGGACCTGGTGCTGCACCTGGGCGACTACCAGTACGAGTACCAGGCGGGCGACTACGAGATCCCGGGCGGCAACCCGCGCGATCACGCGGGCCCGGAGACGGTGACGCTGGCGAACTACCGGCAGCGGCACGCGCAGTACAAGACCGACCCGGACCTGCAGGCCGCGCACGCCGCGGCTCCGTGGGTCGTGGTGTGGGACGACCACGAGCTGGACAACAACTGGGCCGACGAGGTCCACGAGAACCCGGAGGAGCCGCAGCCGGACTTCCTGGAGCGGCGCAAGGCCGCCTTCAAGGCCTACTACGAGAACATGCCGCTGCGCCGCGCTCAGGTGCCGCGCGGTATCGACCTGCGGCTGCACCGGCGGGTTCAGTGGGGTTCGCTGGCGACCTTCCACATGCTCGACACCCGCCAGTACCGCGACGACCAGGTCGGCGACGATCAGTTCCCCACCCAGGACCCGGAACGGCTGAACCCGAAGCGCAGCTTGACCGGGGCCGAGCAGGAGCGCTGGCTGCTGCAGGGGCTGCGGTCCTCCGGGGCGCGGTGGGACCTGCTGGGCCAGCAGGTGATGTTCGCCGAGATCGACTACCAGAACGGCGCCGAGAAGGGCTACAACCCGGACGCCTGGGACGGCTACGTCGGTTCCCGCGAGCGAGTGATGCGGGGCTGGCGGCAGGCGGGCACCCGCAACCCGGTGGTGCTCACCGGTGACGTGCACACCCACTGGGCCAACGAGATCCACGACGGGGACGCGATCGTCGGCACCGAGCTGACCACCACGTCGATCACCAGCAAGGGCGACGGTTCGGCCGAGCTGACCGAGCGGGAGAAGACGTACCTGGCCGAGAACCCGCACGTGCGCTACTACGCCAACCAGCGCGGGTACGTCTCGACCAAGATCACCGCGGGCGAGCTGCGCGCGGACTACAAGGTCCTTCCGTACGTCACCGAGCCGGGAGCTCCGGTGCGGACCGCGGCGTCGTTCGTCGTCGAGGACGGCTCGCCGGGCCTCAACGAAGCATGAACCCGCGGGCGGTTTTCGCCCAGAACCATCTTCCGATCGGTTCTGGGTGAACCCGCCCGCCAGGGCACCAAGCCGGGCTTTCGGTACCCCGGAGAAAAGCAGTTCGGCCTGAAACCACACCCGCAGAAGGGATGTGGTTTCAGGCCAAACTGCTGGTAACCGTCACGCCGCTGGGCGGGAAGCGCGCGTGCCGCCCACGGCAGGGGACCGAGGGCGGCACGCCGGGAACCTACCGTTGTGCGCTGGGCAGCGGGACTTCCGCGCCCGCGACGAACGAACCGTGCCACGGGGTGCCTTCTTCGAAAGCGGTTCCGGCGGAGCTGGCCACGTAGACCTGGGCTTCTCCACCGCGAGTGAAGGTCACGACATCGCTCTTGCCGTCACCGTTGAAGTCGCCGACGCCCGGCCATTCGTCCTCGATCGAGAAAAAGTCGCTCCAGAGCTGGTCATCGTCCCGGAAGTGATCGCCCTGGGACAGCGACACGTACACATCGCCGGTGTCGCCGCGCAGGAAGGTGACGATGTCGTCCATGCCGTCGCCGTTGAAGTCGCCCACAGCGGGGATTTCCCCGGTGGGGGCGAACAGCGGGTGCCAGATCGAGCCGGTTTGCACGAAGCGGGTGCCGTCCGACAGGGAGACGTGCGTCTTCCCGTCGTCGTTGAAGACGATGATGTCGTCCCTGCCGTCTCCGTTGAAGTCGCCCGTGGTGGGCGAGCCGGTGTCGGTGGCGAAACCGTCGTGCCACTTGTGGACGTCGATGCTGAACTGGTCGCCCTCGGAGAAGACGACGAAGACATCGCCGCTGGGGTCGAAGGCGACGAGGTCGTCGAGACCGTCACCGTTGACGTCACCGACGGCCGTTTCCTGGCTGGCCAGGCCGAAGTGGTTGTGCCAGAGCTGCCGGGATCTGAACGCGGTGCCGTCCGACAGGGCGACGTTGACCTCGCCGTCGTTGAAGGTCGCCACATCGCTGATGCCGTCGCCGTTGAAGTCGCCGGACATGGGGACGGCACCGTTACCGGCGAGCTGGCTGCTCCACTGCGAGGCGGAACCGAACCCCTGACCGTCGGAGAGGGCCACCGAGGTGGTGGGACCGTTGAACGCGGCCACGTCGTCCATGCCGTCACCGTTGAAGTCGGTGCGCGTATCGGTGGGGGTCGTGGCCCGCACGGTGGTGGAAACGCCGATCTGGGCACCTGCGGAATCGAACGCGACAACCCGGTAGTACCGCGCCTGCCCCGCGGGGAGTCGCGTGTGGGTGAACGCGGTTTCGCCGGTCTCGCCGAGCTTGTTGTCCTCGATCAGGGCAACGGTCTCGGTCGTCGCGGTGAAAACGCCGTAAGCGGCCGCGCCGTCCAGAGCTGTCCAGCTCAGGTTGATCGCGTTCTTGGTCGCCGGGGTGGCGTGCAGGTCGATGGCCTGGGCCGCCATCCAGTCGATGATGTTGTCGACCCGGGCGGCGGTCGCGCCGGTTTGCTCGCTGGTTTCACCGAGGCAGCCGGACTGGTGGGAGCCGCCCGCGACGGCGATGATCTGGCCGTCGCGCAGCACCGGGCCGCCGGCATCGCCCTTGCAGATGCTGGTTCCGGCGGCGGTGCCCCGCAGGTTCACCGCACCGGTGGCGACCGATCCGATGGTGAACTCACCGGTGCGCGGCTGGTCGGGCACCCACTGGTCGGCTGTGCGGCCGTAACCGGAGGTCTGCACCGCTTGCCCCTGGGCCGGTGCGGTGGTCGGCAGAGCGGCTGGTTCGATGCTGGTGACCGGTCTGGCCAGGTGGGCCAGTGCGACGTCCCGGTCGTCGCGCGGCACGATCCGATCCACCTGCCGCTGCAGGCCACCGATCGTGGCCGTGGTCGGTGTGTGCGGTGCCCCGGGCTCGGGGGCTTCCGGCTGGCTGGGGACAGCCGCGAAGCAGGCCGCCGAGGTCACCACCCACTCGGGCGCGAGCAGCGCACCGGAGCAGGTGACCTCATCGGAACCGATGTCGATCTTCGCCAGGTACGGCTGCGCGCCCGTGTCGGTGACGTTCCCTCCGGAAACGGCGTGCGCGGGAACCGTCGCCAGCAATGCCGCGCTCGTGACGGTGGCGGCCATGGTCGTGAGCCGCCGGAAATGCTCTGGGCGTGTCAATGGAAGCTCCTTGGCGGGCGATGAGCGGCTCACGAAGCGTGCAACTTGACGAGCGTCGAAGGGTCCCCGTCGGCTTGACCTTCGCCGACAGAAGTGTGTTCACCGGGGTCGATATCGACCACTTGCGTTTTTCCGTTGCTCGTAAGGTGCGCGACGACGTTGTGTTCGTCGCCCTCGATCGTGTAAACGCGAGGAATTTCCAGCGTGAGCCAGCCGGTTTCGCCGAGGACCTCGTAGCACGAGATTCCTACCTCGACGGCTTCCACCTTGATGACTGTCTTCTCGGCGCCGCAGTCGACTAGAACGATGTTTCCGTCACCTCTGAGCAGCCGAATGCTCCGTTCGGTGAAAATCTGGTCGGCGCCGGGGTAGTTGTACTGCTCGACTGCGGGCGGTGGGGCTTCGGCCGCTACGTCGTTCGTCAGCTTGTCTTCGCTGTTCACAGCGGATGCGGCGCCCGCAGAAGCAGTGAGCAGCGCTGCCATTGAGAACAGGCCGAAGAGTTTTGGCGTGAACTTCATGCGGATCCAAGTATCGATTTTTAGAGGCGAGGAATGACCGTAACGAAACGGGCATAACGCCGCTACTTCGACGCAATGTTGCGCATCACATTTTTTGGGATCCCGGGTCGTGTTACAGAATGTGCCGCATTTCACTTTAAAGGGGTTTAGTCCAAATGCAGTATTGCGCAAACCGGACAATAGCCCCAGCGTGGTGCGCTGTGTATTTAGCTTCATTCCCAGAGTTTTTTGGGGAAAATGGGAACGATCTGGGGGAGTGACGTGAAGAGATACGAATACAGGCGCAGACGATGCGCACGTACGGCTCGCGCGGGTGTCGTCACTGCCGCTGTGCTCAGCTTCGTGGTGGCCGGATTGGGCAGTGCCCCGGTAGCGGTGGCGCAGGAGCAGACGGTGACCGCTGAGGACCGAGCCGCTGTCATGCAGATGTGGCTCAACGGCGGGGAAACCATGCGCGAGGCCGCTGGCGCGGCCCTGGCCGGAACCGACGCTGACCTGCGGGAGTTCCTGAGCAGCGGGGCGGATGTGGCCCGGCTGCAGGACTTACGCAACCGAGTCGTGAAGATGATGGAAATGGGCGGGCCGAGCACGAAGGCCGCCGCCAACGACGCTCTGCAGATCAACACCGTCGAAGCATTGGAATCGTTCCTGCGGGAAGGCTTCCGCGCTCCGTACCACACCGACCTGCGCATTCGGACGGTGCGAGTCAAGGATGCCGGTGGCGAGCAAGTGGCAGTGGCTGCGGAGGAAGCGCTGGACACCGACACCGAGGAAGCGCTCGAGGCGTTCCTGGAGGAGGGATGGAAGGCTCCGCATCACACCGACCTGCGCATCCAGGTGGTGCGGGCCAAGTCGGTCGGCGGTCCACATGTGCAGGAAGCCGCCGAACGTGCCCTGGACGCTGACACCGATGCTGCGCTTACCCGGTTCCTGGAACATGACTGGGAAGTCGCTCAGGCGCGCGACCAAGAGAAGGCCACGGTAACCGAGCTGGTCGAACGTGCCGAAAAGGCCGGCCAGCAGGCGCACGAGCACACCGTGAAAGCCCAGCAGGCGACAGACCGCGCGCTGAAGGCAGCTGAGCAGGCTAAGCGCGCGGCGGAGCGGGCACGCGCCGAAACCGAAGCAGCCGAGGGCGATGCCGCTCGGGCCTCGGCTGCGGCGGCCGAGGCAGCGGCTACCGCAGAGCAGGCCGCTGATGCTGCTCGCACGGCGATCAACGCGGCCAGCGCGGCCGATGAAGCAGCACGGGTCGCGGCGAATGCGGCATCTAGGGCGGCCTCTGCGGCAGGCATGGCCGGACAGACCGCCGCTCGTGCGTATTCGGCCGCGTCGGCGGCGGCCATGGATGCCACTCAGGCGCAGGCGGCACGGGATGCGGCTGCGGCGGCGCGCAACGCGGCGGTGGGGGCGAACCGGGCTGCGGATGCCGCTCGTGCTGCTGGTTCTGCGTCTCAGCAGGCGGCGAGCGCTGCTCGGTCTGCCGCCAGCGCTGCGGGTAATGCGGCTGCGGCGGGTGCGGCTGCCTCCGAGGCCAGTCGGTATGCCGGGGTGGCTGACGAGGAGGCTGAGCGTGCGGCTGCGGCAGGCGCGGAGGCACAGGCCCAGGCAGAGCGCGCCCAGCTGGCTGCCAATGCGGCAACGGATCTGGCCAACCGCTCGGTGGCGGCGGCCAATACCGCGGCCGGAGCGGCTGATTCAGCCGCCCAACACGCGAACAACGCCGCAGCAGCGGCGGAGGCGGCTGCGGAGCACGCAGGCGAGGCGCAGGACGCTGCTGCTGAGGCCACCGCACATGCCAATGCCGCGATCGAAGCCGCCAAGGCTTCAGTGGCTGCGGCCGAGCAGGCCAAGCAGGTAGTGGCGCTGGCTCGCGATGCGGAGGCCGAACGGATCGAACAGGACAAGCAGCAGTTGGTCGACGCTGCGAATGAAGCGCGCAAGGTTTGGAAAGAGCAGCAGGACCTTCAAGCTTGGGACGCGGCTGAGAGGAAACGCATAAGTGCCGAAACGCAGCGGTTGTTGGAGGCCGCGACTGCGGAAGGTGCGGATTCGGAAACCGTGTCGACCAGTGGTCGACAGGCTGCGGTGAACATCTTGAAAACGGGTGGTACGTGGAGTAAACGTGCTGCTCAGCATGCTCTGTCCGGTACGGACGCCGATATTCGTCAGTGGTTGGACACCGGCCGCGAGGCCGCCGTGGTCCAGGATGATCGGGCCACGGTCACACGCATCGCGGAGACGACTGACCGGGACGGACTCCGTCAGGCTGCCGAAGCCGCCTTGGCCGGTACGGATGCTCAGGTGCAGGAGTTCCTGGCTACCCAGGACTATGAAGGCCGGGTCACCGATGACCGGCTGCGCACAGTCCAGATCAAGGATGCCGCGATCGGGCCGGCAGTCGCAGAGGCCGCCGAAGCCGCGCTGGACGGAACTCCGGAGGATGTGCGGCAGTTCCTGGAGGAGGGCCAGTTCACCGCACGTAATACGGATATGCGGATCAACGCGGCACGGATCAAGGACGCTGGAGGCCCGCGCACGCAGGCCGCAGCAGAGGCCGCGTTGGACGGGCCGCCCGGCTGGACCGAGGAATTCGTCCAATCTGGCCAGCATCTGTACCAGCAGCGAGATCAAAGGGCCGTCACACACGCTGCGGAGATGGACCGCCTGGTGAGCCGTGGTATGCAAGCGGCAGCCAACGCTATGCAGGACGCGTCCACCGCCGCGCAAGCCGCCGCCGAAGCCCGAAACGCAGCCGACGAAGCTGCCGGGTATGCCCAGCAAGCCCAGGACTCGGCCGCGCAAGCGGCTGACTACGCCAACCAGGCACGAGCGTCAGCGGAGGAGGCTCTGGCCTCGTCGGAGCAGGCGCAGGCCGCAATGGTCACTGCTCAGAACGCGGCGGACTCCGCCCGGCGGAGTGCGCGGGATGCGGCGAAGTCGGTGTTCCGGGCGCGGTATTACTCCAGCCAAGCGCACACCTACGCTGACGGTGCGTACGTCGCTGCTGACCAGGCCCGGACCGATGCATTGGAAGCTGCGGAGGATTCGGACTCCGCGGAAGCCGCCGCAGCCGCGGCAGCAGCCGCCGAACAAGCCCTGCAGGACGAAATCGAACGACGCAAAGCTGAGTACCAGGAGTCCATCCAAACCCCACCAGATGCCACCGAACACGAAATCGAACAGATCGCCTATCAAAACCAGTACTGCTACCGCGTCTACCAGGACGGGACAGAAGAAGAAATTACCTGCCCTGAAGAGGAAGAGCCTACATTTCTAGGAATGAACTCGTGCCAATGGGCCTTTGTTGGCGTTGGTGCGGTCTTTTTAGCTACGGGGGTTGGCGCGGCTTGGCTTGGTATTTCGGCAGGAGCAGGGGCATTGGCGGCAGGTGCGGGCGTTGCTACTGGCGCTTTAGATATCGGATTGGGAATCGCAGGAAATTTGGTTTGTTAGGACTGCATGAATAATGACGTCGCGAGGGAAACTAAAGCTCCCGTTTATTTGGTGGACGGCATTTGTGGGGGTGGGCCTTCTTTGGCCATCTGCGATGGCAGCGGTTTTTATTAATGATCCACCTTTTGGCTGGGTTGTTCTGACTTACAGTCTAGTATTCATAGTGTTTATGGCGGTCCAGCTGTACTGCATCAGGTGGGCACTACGTAAGCGGAAACGGGATGGATTCCAGTAGATCTGCTTGCTTGGATTAGTATTAGAGGTGGGGTTGACGTCCAATCAAATAGTTGGCGTCAACCCCACCATCATGCTGGCGGCTGACTGGGTGCAGCGCGTACGTCGCTGCTGACCAGGCCCGGACCGATGCATTGGAAGCTGCGGAGGATTCGGACTCTGCGGAAGCCGCCGTAGCCGCGGCAGCAGCCGCCGAACAAGCCTTGCAGGACGAAATCGAACGACGCAAAGCTGAGTACCAGGAGTCCATCCAAACCCCACCAGATGCCACCGAACACGAAATCGAACAGATCGCCTATCGAGATCAGTCCTGCCACCGCGTCCACCAGGACGGGACAAAAGAACAAATTATCTGCCCTGAAGAGGAAGAAGAGATTTCCACCACATGTGGATGGGTTCTTAGAAGTGTGGGCGTATACCAAGGTTTTACATGGGGCGCGGCCTTCGGTCCTTGGGGATCTGTTGGTGCAGGCGTTGCGTTGCTGGCCATCACGATGGTCATTTGCTGAACGGGTTGGTGGATATCATGAAAAAAGGTCGCGACCTTGTGGCTACAGGATTCAGATCCTCGTTGATCATCCTGGGCATGTCGCTTCCGTTGTACATTTTACAATATTTCAGGATCGTTCCGTGGGGGGATGCTCAAAACACGCTCCCGTTCATTGTGTGTGCAGCCGTCGCTGTGGTGGTCTTTATCTCGACTTACACGGTACGGGCGCGGCGAAGGAAGCAGCATTAAGAAGAAGTACCGAAACCTGAGTGGACCGTCCTCAAAAGTTGACATGTCAGGAATGTTGAAGAATGGCGTCGAGTGGGAACCTAAAGCTCCCGTTGACTTGGTGGGCGACCTCTGCCGGTGCGGGGCTTCTTTGGCCTGTCGCGATGGTGGTGGTTTCATTGAAGGACCCCCCGTTTTCATCGGTTGTCCTGATTTACAGCCTGGTATCCGTAGTGTTTATGGCGGTCCAGTTGTACTGCATCAGGTGGGGACTTCGTAAGCGGAAACGGGATGGATTCCAGTAAGCTGCTTGCTGATCGCAAGAAAGTAGGATTTCCAAGTGCATGGTGGGTGTGTGGCATCGTCGGCGGTTTTATAGTGCCTTCGGTTAATCTGATTGTGCAAGTGGCCGACCCTCCGCCAGGGATCTACTGGCTGGTGACCAATTCGACAGCGCTGACCGCAGTTGTGTTAGTTGCAATCACCTTCATTTGGCGAAGGCGCATCTAAGGACGATGTCCAGAAGAAGCAGGCTCCAGGAGAAGGCTGAATGAACCACCGCAGAGTCGGGAGTCTGTGCAGGTCGACACTGCCGCTGGTCAACTGCAGCTTCGACCGGTTGGGATCAAGGTCTGTGTGCTTGGACGAGTTCACAGTTTTGCCTAAAACTGTCCCGGCAAATCGGACGTTGATCACGCACAGTTTTAGGCAAAACTGTGCAACCCGTATAGGGTGCTGCGATCTGGGGTGGCTGCGAGGGGTCGCGCACGACGGCCCGGGGTCGTCCGGCGTGTTCCGTGGGTCCCCCAACAGGCAGGCGGGGGACCCACGGCCGCGGGTCCGTTGAACCCCACTTCTCCGGGCCCGCGTTTCACGCGGGCAGCGCCAGGCGCTGCTCGTGGGACAGTGCCGAATCAGCCCGTCCCCTACAACAGTCGTCTCGCGGCGACGAAACGTTGCCCGATGCGGACAAATTTTCGGGGTCCGGGCAAAACGGGCACCGGCGACGATCAGTCTCGGGCAGTCCCGGCCCCAGGTCAAGCCGGACACGAAAAACGGGGCCGCCGGGACGAATCCGGCGACCCCGCTCGCGCGCGTGCGATCAGATCGGCAGCTTGCGGAAGATCTTGCGCGGGACGTGCCGCAGCGCGGTCATGACCCAGCGCATCTGGCCCGGGGCGTAGACTTGCTCCTTGCCCTTGGCGACGCCGTCGATGATGCAGTCGGCGACCTGCTCCGGGGTCTGCGCCATCGGCGGGGGCTTCAAGCCGGTGGTCAGCTTGGTGTGCACGAAGTTCGGCCGGATCACGGTGACCTTCACGCCGTGCTCCTCCAGCGCGTAGGTCAGACCGGTGTAGAACACGTCCAGGCCGCCCTTGGAGGAGCCGTAGACGAAGTTCGACCGGCGGGCGCGCTCACCGGCGGGCGAGCACATCACCGCGATGCTGCCGTGGCCCTGCTTCTTGAGCTTGTTCGCGAGCAGCACGCCCATGCCGACCGGGGCCACGTAGTTGATGTCGGCCACCGCGCGGGCGGACTCGAAGTCGGTCCAGCCCTGCTCGTTGTCGCCCTGGATGCCGAACGCGATCAGGGTGACGTCGACGTCGCCGTCGGCGAAGGCCTTGTCGATGACCTCGGCGTGCGTCTCCGGCTTGCGGGCGTCGAAGTTCAGGATCGACACCTCGCTACCGGTCTTGCGCAGCTCCTCGGCCGCGGCGTTGAGGCGCTCGGACTCCTCCGGCCGGTCGGCCAGGATGATCCGCAGGGGCTGGTTCTCGGCGTACTTGCGCGCGGTGGTCAGCGCGATGTCGGAGGTGCCGCCGAGCACCAGCAGGGATTGGGGATTGCCAACGGCGTCGATCACAGTTCAAGCCTCCGGCTCATGTCTGAGGCGAATTTGCCTTCGGGGTCAACGGACTGGCGGATCTTGCGGAACTCCTCGACCCGCGGATACATCTTGTGGAAGGTCTCCGCGCTGGCCCGCGAGTCCTTCGCGGTGTACAGCCTGCCGCCGACGCCCAGCACCATTTCGTCGAGATCGTTGCACAGCCTGGACAGGCCGGGCTTGATCGGGAAGTCGACGCAGACCATCCAACCGGGGTGCGGGAACGACAGCGGCGCCGGGTTCCCCTCGCCCATCTGCTTGAAGACGTTCAGGAACGAGTAGTGCCCGGAGTTGGCGATCTTGAGCAGGATCCGGCGCAGCTCCTCGTTGGCGTTCAGCGGGGTGCTGAACTGGTACTGCAGGAAGCCCTTCGAGCCGTAGGCGCGGTTCCACTCGCCGAACATGTCCAGCGGGTGGTAGAAGGCCGTCAGGTTCTCCACCACGCCGCGCTTGACCTTCGGCGACTTGCGGAACCACGCCTCGCCGAGCGCGCTGAAGGTGAGCTTGTTGGCCAGCCCGTTCGGGAACACGTCGGGCAACGTCGCCAGCTTCGGGGCGTCGAACTTCAGCGGGTCGGCGCGCAGCTTCGGCGGCAGGTCGTCGAGCTTGGCCAGCGAGCCCCGGCTGAACGCGGCGCGCCCGAGCCGGTGGTCGGTGGAGATCGCGTCGAACCAGCCGGACGAGTAGGTGTAGTTGTCCTCGGAGCCGTTGGTGACCAGCTCGAGGGTCTCGTCGAGGTTCTCGGTGCGCTCCAGGTCGGCGATGAAGTAGGCGGTCTCGGTCCGGGTCATCCTGAGCTTCGCCCGAACGATGATGCCGGTCAGGCCGATGCCGGCCACGGTCGCCCAGAACAGCTCGGAGTCCTCGCCCTCGGGCGTGAGGGTGCGGATCCGGCCGTCGGCGGTGACCAGGTCCATGGAGACCACGTGGTTGCCGAAGCTGCCCGCGCTGTGGTGGTTCTTGCCGTGGATGTCGTTGGCGATCGCGCCACCGATGGTGACCTGGCGGGTGCCCGGCAGCACCGGGACCCACAGGCCGTAGGGCAGCGCGGCCTTCATCAGCTGATCCAGGCTGACGCCGGCGTCGAGGTCGACGATCGCGGTGTCCGGATCGATGTCGTGGATGCGGTTCAGCGGGGTCATGTCGATGACCACGCCACCGGCGTTCTGCGCCACATCGCCATAGCTGCGGCCCAGGCCGCGGGCGAGCACGCCGCGGTCATCGGCGGTGCGCACCGCTTCGGCGATCTTCTCGACGTCGTTGGTGCTGAGCACGCGCGCCCGCGTCGGCGCGGTGCGGCCCCAGCCGTAGAGGTCTTTGGTAACGAATTCGGCGGTCACAGGCCCAGCCTTCGCGAAAGGTCGGAAACGAAAATGTTGTCCGATTCGACCGATGGGATGAATTCTTCCCATTCGGCGCGTCCGGGGTCCATTTTCTCGATCATTTCGAAGCCGGTGCCGGATTCCTTGGCCGGATTTCGCCGACCGCCCGCGACCGGCACCGTCTCGTTGTAAGCGGGGGCGCGGTAACTGCGGCCGAGCCGGCGGGCGGTGACGCCGTGCGCGTAAGCGCAGGTGAGCGGGGTGCGCTCGCCATGGAACAGCGTCTGAGGCTCGTCCTTAACCGATCCCACCCAGCCGAGTCTATCCGCGTATCGGGGGTGAATACCGCCGGGTGCTAATGGCCGTGACTGCGGTGTCAAGTCCGCTCGCTACACTTGCGAGGGACGTGTGCGCGCCTCGTGCCGACGGTGTCGGGGCTGTTCTGGGGGGTTCGTCCAGGCCGCCCCCGGCTCGGAGCACGTCTTCGGCGAGCCGCCGGACGGTTCCCGTTCCGCCCTCGCCGGCCCTGCCGTCTATTCAGAGGTGACCCCGTGACCGTGGCCGAGTCCGCAGCCAGCGCCGATGCGAAGAAGATCGGTCTGCTCAACCAGCTCATCCGATTCATCGTGATCGGCGGCGGCTGCGCCGTCATCGACTTCTCCACCTACTCGCTGCTGCTCGGCGTGGTCGGCTGGCCGGTGTGGGTGTCGAAGTCGATCTCCTTCATCCTGGGCACGACCGCGTCCTACATCATCAACCGCAAGTTCACCTTCCAAGGCGCGGGCACCGGCAACACCACGGCCAAGGCCGGTGCGTTCGCCGTGCTCTACACCACGACCTTCTTCGTCAACATGGGTTCCAACCAGGTTCTCGTGCTGGCGTTCAACGCCCACGAGCCCTGGCAGTTCACCCTCTTCTGGGTCATCTCCCAGGGCCTCGGCACGATGATCAACTTCGTGATGCTCAAGCTGCTGGTCTTCCGCGACTGACCTGCCCGAAGCGCGCGAGAAGGGCGTCCGGCCGATCAGCCGGGCGCATCTCACCACCTGCTCGGCGGTCGTGGGCGGTGAGCCGCTGAGCGCGACAGCTCTGACAGTTTTGCCTAAAACTGCAAGCTCTTCGCGTCCGAAATGTCCGGACAGTTTTAGGCAAAACTGTCACGGGCTCCTAGCCCCGGAAGCCGGTGGCGCGGGAGGGAGCCCCGTAGGCGTTCGCGTCGGAGCGGGTCTGCTCGATGTGCGCCGTGGCGACGTGCGTGAAGTTGACCGTGAAGTGGCCACCGTCCGCGGTCCCCAGGGTCCTGGTCCGCCCCATCTTCATCAGGTCCGGTAGTTGGGTCGTCAGGTTCTCGGCTTCGCCCGCGTCCAGGGCGATGTGCAACGGCTGCGGGACCCCTGCGAGGTGCAGCACGAGGCCGGGACGGGTTTCGGACATCGGAACCTCCAGCTGGCGAGGACCGCCCCGTCCGGGGCGGCCGACACCAACACAGCACCTCCCGGTGGGCCCCGGAACCCGGTTTCACCGAAAGCTGACCCGATCACCCCGAACGGGAACGACCGTCACTGGTCGGAACCGGAGTTCTCCGGCGGCGCGAAGTTCTTCACGTCGTTGCGGTCGTCCGAGCTGGGGACGTCGCCGGGCAGCTGGACCGTCTTGGTCAGCGGGCCCGGCCGCCAGTTGCCCCAGTGCCGCTCGGTGTGCACGTCCATCGCCGACTGCGCGGGCAGCGCGTCCGGTTCGTAGGGGTCCACCGCGTACAGCGAGCCCCAGTCCCGGTGGATGTTGTTCTTCAGGTACGTCGGCAGCTCGCGCATGCTCGTCGCCACGCTCAGCCAGCCGAAGGGCCCGCCCGCGTCCGGCGAGGACCAGCCCTGGCCGACGTCGCGCACCTCGGCGCCCGCCGCGACCCGGAACTTCGGGATCTCCGCGACGCCGTGGTGCACCTGCGGCAGCTGCAGGCACGGGTGCGTCAGCGCCGCCGTCCACTCCACGAACGCGGGCTGATCGCCGACGAAGTCGGTCATGTTCACCAGCTGGGGTGCGCGCGGCGCGCTGACCGCCACCCAGCCGCGCGGGCCGAGCGCGTTGTCCACGGCCACCACGCGCATCTTGGTGGCGTCCTTCTCCTTCTCACCGAGGGTGTAGCGGAAGTCGCGCCACTTCGGCGCGCCCGCCTCCGTGACGTACTTGCGCTCGGTGACCAGGAAGCCGTTCGGGGTTTCGTGGCCGAATTCCAGGGCCACGGAGTTCGCCCCGAGCTCGGTGCCCGCCAGCGACAGCACCACGGGCACCTCGCCGTTGCGGGCGCGCTCCGGCAGGTCGTACCACTGGGTGCGGAGCTCGCCGGTGCCCACGCCCGCGTTGTCGTAGCTGCCCCACACCGGCGCGTTGTCGTTGCCGAAGTTGTGCGGCGGGTTCCAGTCCGGCTCCTGCGGGTCGCTGCCGTCGCCGGACGGCAAACCGGGCCGGTTGAAGCCCTCCAGCTTGGCTTGCAGGTACTGGGCGGCGTCTTCCTTGTCCTCCAGCCTGCGCGGCGGGATGCCGATGCGCTCGCTCTCGCTCGGCGCGGCCGCGCTCGGCTGCGAATCCGAGACGCGCAGCATGCCGTACTGCGGATTCGTCTCGACGTAGATGTAGTCGGACAGGCCGCAGCTGTAGCCGGTGATCTGCTTGATGTTGTCCGCGCCGAGGCTGTAGCTGCCCCACTGCTTGTGGATCACCTTGCCGAAGTTGACCAGCTCGAACAGCACCAGCAGCGCGCAGACGATCGCCAGCGGCGCGGTACCCATCCGGAGGGCCCGGCTGCGCCCCTCCTCGTTGCCGAACCGCTCGTCGACGACCTTCGGGTTGTGCTCGTCGATGCGCAGGTGCTCGATGAAGGCCACCACCAGCGAGATGCCCGCGATCACCAGCAGCATCGTGCTGGCGTGGTAGCCCTGGAGCTGCGGCGGCATGTTGTACCAGGGCACGCCCCAGTTCGAGACGTACCACCAGGCGTTCGGCCCGGTGGTGGCGAAGGCCAGGATCACCATCAGCCCGGCGAAGAACACCGCCCGGTTGCGCTTGGACCGCAGCACGGTGCTGCTGGTCGCCAGCGCCGTGAGCGCGGCGAGCGCACCGCCGAACGCGGCGAACAGACCGAAGTGGTGGGTCCACTTGGTGGGGGTCAGCACCAGCACGCCGAACGACATGGCGGTCACGGCCAGCAGCCGCCTGCTCGGTCCCAGCGCCGAACCGCGGATCTTGCCGCGGCGCAGCAGCACGACCGCGCAGGTGACCAGGCACAGGATGACCAGCAACACCGGGAAGCGGCGGGTCATCGAGCCGTCCGGGGTCTGGCTGAACAGCAGGCTGTAGCGGCTGAGCTCCTCGTACCAGCTCTGGCTCGGGCCGATCTCGGTGCGCAGCTTCGTGGCGTCCATGACCGACTGCCACGTCTGGTCGGAGAAGACCAGCGTGAGGATCACGAACCCGGACGCCGCGATCGGTGCCAGCACCGGTACCCAGCCGAACTCGTTCGCCCGCTTCTGCACCAGCCGGAACAGCGGCTTGAGCGCGGCGATGAACGGCAGCACGGACACCAGGCCGTGCGGGTTCGCCCCGACCGACAGCGCGGCCACCACCAGGCCCAGGGCGGCGGGCATCAGCCGGTTGGTGGCCACCGCCCGCTCCACGGCGCACAGCGCCAGCAGCGAGAACAGCACCACGACCGGCTCCGGGCGCAGGCCGTTGTTGTAGGGCAGCCAGAAGGCGAGGAACACCGCCGCGGCGGCCCAGCCCGCCGCGTGGCTGCGGCGCACCTGCTGGCCCAGCCGCGGAAGCACCTCGCGGGATATCAGCAGCCAGCTGATGATGCCCATCATCAGCGCGGGCAGCCGCACCCACGGTGTCGCGGTGGAGACCTGCACCCACAGCGCGTACAGCTCGTAGAACCAGCCGAACGGCGCTTCGGGCACGCCGAACCAGCGGTAGTAGTTGCTGATGTAGCCGAAGCTCTCGCGCGCTCGCGCGATGTTCAGGATGTAGCCGTCATCCGAGGTCATCGCTCCGATGACCCACCAGATCAGCAGCGATCCGAGCACCGCGACGTCGCGCAGGGTCGGTTTCCACCAGCCGGTGGCGAACCAGCGCGGTGGTCGTCGCCCGGCCCGCACGTCCAGTCGCCGCAGGCACACCAGGCCGCCGAGGAAGCACAGCACCGCGCCGGCCATGACGGCCAGCTTCAGCGGGGTCGGCTGGCTCTCGTAGCGGGTGTCCACGCGGGCCTCGAAGGACAGCCCGCTGATGTCGTCCCGCTCGTCGTCGAGGCTGGAGAAGATGCCGGTGACCTGCGGCCGCCGGTCGCCCGCGATGTTGACCAGGGTCTGGTCGCCGACGGTGGACTTGAGGCCGTAGGCGGTGGAGTTGACCCGCAGCGAGCAGTCGCCGCCGGGCATCGCGACCGAGCCCAGCTGCTGGCCCTTGACCAGCATGGTCAGCTGCCCGTTGTTGATCTGCAGCACCATGCCGGTGAGGTCGCCGTAGTCCGACTTCGGCGGGTTGGTGCTCAGCAGCACGGCCGGGCCGTTGCTCCGCGCGTCGAGGCTGCGGGCGGCCTGGCAGGGCACGTCGGCCTTGAGCCACACCGGCTCGTAGGCGACCAGCGGCGCGGAGACGTCCTTGGTGCCTTCGGCGGTCGGCCATTTGAGCGTGGTGATGTCGTAGTTGACCGGCAGGAACGGCACCGCGAGCGCGAGCACCGTGCCGAGCACGCCGAGAACCGTTGCGAACAGCTTCAGCCGTTTCGTCGACGGTTCGTTGCCGTTCATCTCGGTCGGCGCCGAACCATCGTCCGTTCGGCGGCTTTCCTCATGGCCACTGAGCACGAATGGAGAATAGTAGTTGCTGGTCCGGGTGCCTTCGCGGCGTTCCGGAGATGTGCAAATCGACACGACCGGTAACGCGGTGAGCTGGGAACTCAGTCAATTCTCAGGACTGCCTCAGGATTCCGTGACCGCGCGGTTACACCAGCGGCAGAAGTCGATTGCCGGTTCGTCCTCCCGCGACTCGACGGGTGCAGGACGACAATTCGTTCAGCGACGGAAGAAGCGTTCCTTGCGACCCTGATCGACCAGAGCCAGCCATTCCCGGAAAGCCTTCGGGTCGCGCCGCTGCGCGATGAAGTACAGCCCGAAGCGCAGCACCTCGAGCATCCCGAGCTTGCGCATGCCCGGCTGGGACAGCAGGTAGCCGCGGTTGCGGTAGGTGTAGTAGCGCTTGTTCGCGTCCGAGGGGTCCTGCGCGTGGAACCGGCCGCCGAGCATCGGCTTGAACTCCGCCGACCCGTCCGGGTGCAGGAACTTCGTGCGTAGCGTGGTGCCGAAGGGCAGCCCGGAGCGCCCGAGCCTGCGGTGGATCTCCACCTCGTCGCCGCGGAAGAACAGCCGGTAGTCCGGTACGCCCACCACGTCCAGCGTGGAGGCGCGGAACAGCGCGCCGTTGAACAGCGAGGCGATGCCCGGCAGGAAGTCCTCGCCGCCGAGCTCGTCGACCTTGCGCTTCCAGGTCAGGCCGCGGCGCAGCGGGAACGCCAGGGTGTCCGGGGTGTCGATGTTGACCACCACCGGCGAGACCGCGGCCAGCCGCCGCTGCTCGGCGACCTCCAGCAGGGTCGACAGCGCGTGCTCGTCGTCGGGGCGGCCGTCGTCATCGCCCAGCCAGATCCACTCCGCGCCGAGCGAGAGCGCGGTGAGCATGCCCAGCGCGAAGCCGCCCGCCCCGCCGAGGTTGCGCTCGGACGGGATGTAGGTGGCCGGAACCGGGCAATCATCGACCACGTCCCTGGCGGGCTGGTCGGGGCCGTTGTCCACCACGACCAGGTGGTCGGGCAGCCGGGTCTGGCCGGCCACGACCTTCAGCGACTCGGCCAGCAACTCGCGGCGGTGCCTGGTGACGACGACCGCGACGACGGAACCGGCGGGCAGCTGCTGTGCGGAGTCGGTGGTCATGAGCCCTCGTTGTTCCCGATCTTGTCGTTGGAGGACGCGCCGATGCGTGCCAGCGTCTCCTCGCTCAGGTTCCTGAAGGGGTCGTAGCCCTTGTAGTTGGTCAGGACCTCGCGCAGCGAGCCCTGCTCGCGCATCCCGCCCTTGTCCATCCAGATGGCGCTGGTGCACAGCTCTACGAGGAATTCGTCGGAGTGCGAGGCGAAGACCAGGATGCCCGATCGCTGCACGAGGCTGTTGAGCCGGTCGCGCGCCTTCTCCAGGAATTCCGCGTCGACCGCGCCGATGCCCTCGTCGAGGATCAGGATCTCCGGGTCGATCGAGGTCACGACGCCCAGGGCCAGCCGCACGCGCATACCGGTGGAGTAGGTGCGCAGCGGCATCGCCAGGTAGTCGCCCAGCTCGGTGAACTCGGCGATCTCGTCTATGCGCTTTTCCATCTCCTTGCGGCTCATCCCGAGGAACAGGCCGCGGATGATGATGTTCTCGTACCCGGAGATCTCCGGGTCCATGCCCACGCCGAGGTCGAACACCGGCGCGACCTTGCCGACCACGCGCGCACCGCCGCGGGTGGGCTCGTAGATCCCGGACAGCAGCCGCAGCAGCGTGGACTTGCCCGCGCCGTTGTGGCCGACCAGGGCCACCCGGTCGCCGTGCTCCAGCGACAGGTTGATGTCGTGCAGGGCCTCGATGATCGGTACCCGGTTGTCGCTGTCGATCTTGCCGCCGGTCTTGCCGAGGACGGCCTTCTTCAGCGAGCGGGACTTCGCGTCGAAGATCGGGAAGTCGACCGCCGCGTTCCAGACGTCGATGCTGACCATTGTTGTTCGCTCCCGATCAGACCCAGTACGTGACGCGAGCGCGGTAGTTGCGCATCACCACCAGGGCGAGCAGCCACCCCACGATCGTGCAGCCGAGGACGATGAGCCAGTGGTACAGCTCCTGGTTGGCCCCGGTGAGCGGATCGCGGATGATTTCGATGTAGTGGTACAGCGGGTTGATGTCGGCCAGGTTGGCCCGCCACCCCAGCTCCGGAGCCTTCTCCTTGAGGATGTCCGCGTTCCACACGATCGGCGTCATGAAGAACACCAGCGTGGTGAGGCTGTTGATCACCGGTGGGATGTCGCGGAAGCGCGTGGCGACGATGCCGAACAGCAGCGCCACCCACACGCCGTTGGCCATCAGCAGGGCGAAGGCCGGGATCGCGAAGATGACCGTCCAGCTGATGTCCATCCGGAATATGGCCAGCACGACGAAGTAGACGATCATGTTGTGCGCGAAGAACAGCGTCTGCCGCCAGACCAGCCGCAGCACGTGCACGCTGATCGGCGCGGGCAGCTGCTTCATCAGGCCCTCGTTGGAGATGAAGACCTCGGTACCCTCGGTCAGGCAGTCGCGGATGAAGTTCCAGACGATGAACCCGACCGTGAGGTAGGGCAGGAACTCCGCGATCTCCTGATCGAAGAGCTGCGAGTAGAGCAGCCCCAGCGCCATCGCGGTCATGCCCATGCCGATGGTGATCCACAACGGTCCGATGACCGAGCGGCGATAGCGCTGCTTGATGTCCTGCCAGCCGAGGTGGGCCCATAGCTGCCGCTGCCGGATACCGTCGTGGAAGTCCTGGAACGCCCTGCGCCAGGTTCGCGACGACAGTTCGGCCGGTACCGAATCGCTGTCTAGCGTGCTCGTAGCCTGCACAGTGCGAAAGAGTACCGACTATCCGTGGGCACGCTCGGGTTGGGCATCACTCTAATGCGTAGTGCCTGCTTGACGCCGCGTGCTACGGACGGTCACAGGTATTGTCCCGTTCCGCTACGGCCCGAAGTGTCGGATTCGCCTTGGCCGGTACCGGCGGGAAGTCCCCGCCGCATTTGTTCCAGTTGTGCGCGAGCGGCCATCTGCTGCGCGAAGATCGCCGTCTGCATTCCGTGGAACAGGCCCTCCAGCCAGCCCACCAGTTGAGCCTGCGCGATGCGCAGCTCGGCGTCGGAGGGAGTGGTCTCCTGGGTGAACGGCAGCGACAGCCGGTCCAGCTCCTCGACGAGCTCCGGGGCCAGCCCCTGCTCCAGTTCCTTGATGGAGCTCTGGTGGATCTCCTTGAGCCTGTTGCGGCTGGCCTCGTCGAGCGGCGCCGCCCGGACCTCCTCGAGCAGCTGCTTGATCATGGTGCCGATCCGCATGACCTTCGCGGGCTGCTCGACGAGCCCGTTGACGTCTTCCTGCTCGCTCTCGGCGGCTTCGCTTCCTGCTGCGGCGCCGACGGGATTGCCGTCATCACCCACGACGAACACGTCCGGCCGCCCCTCCTCGTCACGCTGCATGGCTCCAGTATGCCGAGCCCCGGCAATCGGAGCCGCCCGACTCGCGGGGGCGAGCCGGGCGCACCGGGCGGGACGTCACCGGACCAGGAGGATCTTCCCCCGCACATCCCCGGATTCCAGGGTGCTGTGCGCCTTCCACGCGTCGGTCATCGGCACCCGGGCGTGCACGGGCAACCGGACGTCGCCGCTCTCGATCATCGGCCACAGCCGCTCCCGCACGTCGGCGACGATCGCCGCCTTGCCCTGCGGCCCGTCGAGCGGGCGCCCGCGCAGTCCCAGCGCCGACATGTGCAGGCGCTTCATCAACATCTTCGCCATGTCCAGCTCGGCCTTGCGGCCGCCCTGCAGGCCGATGACCGCCAGGTGCCCGTCCATCGCGAGCGCGGAGAGGTTGCGGTCCAAATAGGACGCTCCCATGTTGTCCAGGATGACGTTCGCCCCGCCGAGCTCCTTGAGCACCGCGACGAAGTCCTCGTCCCGGTAGCTGATCACCGGGTCCGCGCCCAGCGACGCGCACAGCGCCCGGCTCTGCTCGGAACCGGCCGTGGCGGCCACGCGCGCCCCGAGCGCCCTGGCCACCTGGATCGCGCAGGTGCCGATGCCGCCCGCGCCGCCGTGCACCAGGAAGAGGTGTCCGCGCCGGAGCCCTGCCTCCATCACCACGTTCGACCAGACCGTGCAGCCGACCTCGGGAATCCCGGCCGCCTCCACCAGGTCGATCCCCGCGGGTTTCGGCAGCACCTGGACGGCGGGCACCGCGACGCGCTCGGCGTAGCCGCCACCGGCCAGCAGCGCGCAGACCTCGTCGCCGACCTGCCAGCCGGTGACGTCCGGGCCGAGTTCGGCGATGGTCCCCGAGCACTCCAATCCGGGGATCTCGCTCGCGCCCTTGGGCGGTGGGTAGTTCCCTTGACGTTGGTTGAGGTCGGCGCGGTTGACCGCGCTCGCGGCGACGTCGATGACGACTTCACCCGGGCCCGGGCGCGGGTCGGGGTGTTCGGTCCACTCCAGGACGTCGGGCTCACCGGGCTCGCGGATTGAAATCCCATGCATGCCCGCGACGGTAGCCAGCGAGGCGCGCCGCGGAAACAGGAGGCGGCGTCGAACGGGGGAAATATGGGAAATACTCGTGCTTTTTAAAGATCGGTCGGTTCGTCTTGACTGGACCGGGGCAATGCCCCCAAATCTGATCAAACGACCCAAATCCACCCAATCGGGGAGTATGATGAGTTCGCGAATCACCTCCAGACGCACGGCCGCGGCTGTGGCGCTCACCTGCGCTTCGGCGCTGCTGGCCGCCAATCCGGCTGGCGCCGCCGCGCCGAGCCTCGGCGACACCATCAACGGCAACGCGGTCAACCGTCACCTGATCGCGCTGCAGCGCATCGCCGACCAGAACGACGGCAACCGCGCCTCGGGCCTGCCGGGCTACGAGGCCAGCGTCGACTACGTGGCGGGCAAGCTGCGCAACGCCGGTTTCGACGTGTCCACGCCGGAGTTCACCTACGACGCGTTCTACCTGGACTCCTTCGACCTGGCCGTCGACGGCCAGCCGACCGAGGGCGATGCGCTGGAGTACTCCCCGGCCACTCCGCAGGGCGGTCTCACCGCCCCGCTGTCGGTCATCCCCGTCGACGACACGCCGGGCTGCGAGGCGGCCGATTTCGAGGGCACCGACGTCGCGGACTCGGTCGTGCTGATCTCCCGCGGTGCCTGCACCTTCGCGAAGAAGGCGCAGAACGCCGCCGATCACGGCGCGGCCGCCACGATCATCTACAACAACGTCGAGGGGCCGCTGAACGGGACGCTGGGCGATCCGGCCGACGCGGTGATCCCCACCGCCGGGGTGACGCAGCAGGTCGGCGAGACCCTGGCCGGGCAGGCCGGTGCCGAGGTGAACCTGGACGTTCAGTCCCGCCTGGAGACCGTCACCACCCGCAACGTCGTCGCGCAGACCCGCACCGGACGCGCCGACAACGTGGTGATGGCCGGTTCGCACCTGGACAGCGTCCCGGAGGGCGCGGGCATCAACGACAACGGCACCGGCAGCGCCGCGCTGCTCGAGTCGGCTCTGCGGATGGGTGGTTCACCGCAGGTCGAGAACGCCGTGCGGTTCGCCTGGTGGGGCGCCGAGGAGTCCGGTCTGATCGGCTCTACCCGGTACGTGCAGGGCCTGAGCTTCGAGCAGCAGCTCGACATCGCGCTGTACCTGAACTTCGACATGATCGGCTCGCCGAACGCGGGCTACTTCGCCTACGACGGCGACGACTCCGATGGCGAGGGCGCGGGCCCGGGGCCGCACGGTTCGGCGCAGATCGAGCAGGACTTCGTCGACGCGATGGCCGAGCGGGGCGTCGAGCTGGAGGGCACCGACTTCAACGGGCGCTCCGACTACGGCGAGTTCATCTCGGTGGGCATCCCGGCCGGTGGTCTGTTCACCGGCGCGGAGGGCGTCAAGACCGAGGAGCAGGCCGCCAAGTGGGGCGGGCAGGCAGGCGTCGCCTACGACCCGAACTACCACCAGGAAGGCGATGACCTCGGCAACGTCGACCGGGTTGCGCTGGACCGCAACGCCAGGGCACTGGCCGACGTGATCGACGGTTACTCGCAGAGCACCGAGGCCGTCAACGGGATGCAGACCCGCGAGGAGCGGGCGCGCCTGCGCGCGCAGGCCGCCACCTTCGCCGCGGACGAGGGCAGGGCCATCCCGCACGGCCACAACGCCAGCTGATTCGCGAAACCACCGCGGGCTCGGCGGCCTCCCTCGGGAGGTGCCGGGCCCGCGGTCGTGCGCGGGTCAGGACTTGACGGTCTCAGCGTCGGCGGACTCCTCGGGCAGCAGCGCGACCCGGTAGTTGGCCAGCGACTTGTTCAGCCGATCCCGCGCGAGCTTCGCCTGCTCGTCGTCGACCCCGATGCCCAGGTGCGCGCAGACCGCCGCAACGGCGCGGGGCCGTGTCTTCGTCTCTCGCATCTCGTCCACGAACCCCATCCTCGCAGCACCACCGCAACACCGGACCCCGAGCCCACCACCAACGAATGTCAACCCGGTGAACCGCCCGCTTCAGACCCCATCGGGCGGGCTGGCGGTAGCTTCCCGGCCGCCGGCACCGAGCAGGTCCCACCGGTTCCCGGCCACATCCAGGAACACGGCGACCCGCCCGTACGGCTCATCCCGCGGCTCGGTCACGAACTCGACCCCGGCGCTTCGCATCCGCTGGTACTGCGCGTCGAAGTCCTCGACCCGCAGGACAGCCCGACCCGGCCCGCGAACTGATCGCCGACCACCTGGGCCTGCCGATCCCCGTCGGCTCGCGCGAGCAGCAATCCGGTCGGGGCCCCGGGGAGGACGCACCACGACCCACCGCTTCACGCGCCCGTCGTTGGTCAGCGAAGGCGAGTCCTCGACCAGCTCGAACCCCAGGGAGCCGACGAAGAACTCGATCGCTCGGTCGTAGTCATCGACCACGACGGCAACCTGCTCGATCCACATCGCCCGACGGTACGGCGCTATCCGTGGAAGGCGGTCAGGCGACGCCCGGTTCTTCCGCCGCTGTTGTCAGCACGTGCGACACCGCCGCGAGGAAACTTCGCCGCTCATCGGCGTCGGTCCTGAGCGCTCGGGTCAGCAAGGCGGCCAGGGCGTTCACGGCGAGCTGGGAAGGTGCACCGGCGATGTCCGGCCGGTAGTCCTCATTCGTCTCCCGGATCTGTCGTGCGGAAGCGTGCGCCTGCGCGTGTTCGCGATCGGCCAGTCCCGCATCGCCGCGTTCCTGCGCCTTCCAGGCGTGCAGAGCATGCTGGACGAATTCGGCCGTGATGGATATCTGGGGGTAGGAGACTTCCGGGGCCGGTGGTTCGGCGCCCGCGATCTGTGCGATTCGCTGGTGCGAGAGGTCGACCACGTCGGCGATCGCGCGCAGGCTCAACCCCGCTGCGCGCATCTCCTCGATCGCAGCTCGTCGAGCCTGATCGCGCTCGGCGGCGGCGAACCCGCACCACTTCTCCCACTCCAGGTAGTTCGCCAGCCTCTCGGTAAGATCGCGTCCACCGTGCTCGTACCGCCACCGCACGGTGAAGTCCGCGGGTTCGGTGTCGGTCAGCGAGGCGATCATGTCCGGTACGTAGACCTCGAGATCCGCGAAGTTCGGGGTGTCCGTCGCGCCGCCTGGAAGCTCGTCAACGACGGCCACCCACATGTTGTCCTCGCGGGAGATGGTTGCCGTGTAGACCGGGCGCTGCTCGTTCACTTCTCCTCCATCCACCGGTCGCCGAGCTGCGGCGCCAATCTGGTTTCGGTGCTGCGAAGGACCGTCCACGAAAGCTCTCGACGGTGGTCGGGCAGCGTGATCCGTCCTGCTTCGGTGTCTTCCGCATCGATCAGCACGTAGGTGCGGTGTGATCCCTTCCCGCGTCCAGGCAGCTCCTCGACCCGGAACCCGTGCTGACGGGCCTGTCGCCGCAGCAGTGCAAGCAGCGCCCGCAGCCGTAGTCGCCTGTTCACCACGACTCTATGTCTAGCCCGCTAGACGCGCAATCGTCAAATCGGCTAGACAGCTCACTTGCTGCTGGGCACCGAGGTGGCTCAGCACGCCTCGAGGCTGGCGGTGGTGCTGCAGCTGTTCCTGGGGGAGACGCCCTGGACCTTGGGCTCCGCGGTGCGCGGCATCGTCATGAGCCACCCCCGGGGGGAGTTGCTGCTGGTCATCCTGCGGGCTGGCGCCAGGGAAGAAGCAGCGCGAAGCTGAATCGGCGGACCGGGAATGGCGCCCCTTCCGAGAGCGACAGTCGCACGTTCCGCGACGGGAGAAGGCCGGGCCGAAGCGCTGCCGAGACCGGAGCTGAGACGGGACAGCGCCCGGTGCGGATATCCACAACCGGACCCTGTCTTCGCTGGTCGATCGAGCGGAAGCGGGGGGATTCGAACCCCCGGAGCCTTTCGGCTCGCTCGCTTTCAAGGCGAGTGCATTCGGCCGCTCTGCCACGCTTCCCCGGGGCGCAGCCTAGCCAATCGGGCATGATCGGACTACAGCCGGTCCGGGCTCACTCCAGGCTGCGGAGCCGGTCGGTGAGGCGGGTGAAGATCTTGGCCAGGGTCTCCTGCTCCTCGGGTTCGAGCAGGTCGATCATGTGCTCGCGCACGCCCGCGACGTGCGTGGGGGCGGCGTCGCGGAGCTTGGTCATGCCCTTCTCGGTCAGCACCGCGAGCACGCCGCGGCCGTCCTCCGGGCATTCCCGCCGGTAGACCAGACCTTCCTTCTCCAGCCTGCGGATCTGGTGCGAGATGCGGCTCTTGGAGTGCGCGATCTCGCTGGCCAGCTCGCTCATCCGCAGTTCGTGCTGCGGGGACTCGGAGAGCCGGACCATGATCTCGTAGTCGGCGATGGACAACCCGTAGCTGAGCTGCAGCTCGCGGTTGAGCCGGTGTTCCAGGAGTGCGCTGCCGACGATGTAGGCGCGCCACGCCGCCATCTCGGTCTCGCTGAGCCATTCGGCTTGTTCCGTCGCCTTGGTCACCTGTTCAGGTTACCGAGCGCGGGCTGACCTGGGGGCGGGTTGGCGAAAAGTGTGTGTCGGCTCGCCGGTGCGGCTGGCTACCATCGAGCGGCGCCGGGGCCTGGGGCTGCCGCGCGAACCGAGAGAAGGTGCCTGTGACCGTCGCGGTTGAAGTCAGCGACCTGCGCAAACGCTATCCGAAGAGCAAGGCGGACGCGGTCGGCGGGCTGAGCTTCCAGGTGCACGCCGGGGAGGTGTTCGGTCTCCTCGGGCCCAACGGAGCGGGCAAGACGACCACCGTGGGCATCCTCACCACGCGGGTCCTGTCCACCGGGGGCAGGGCCAGCGTCGGCGGGGTCGATGTGGCGGCCGATCCGGTCGGGGCGCGGCGCAAGGTCGCCGTCGTGCCGCAGCGGGTGAACCTGGACCGGTCGCTCAACGCCCGGCAGAACCTGGTCTGGCACGCCATCTACCACGGCGTCGGTCGCGCGGAGCGCAATCGGCTGGCCGACGAGCTGCTGGACCGCATGGGGCTGTCCGAGAAGCGCAAGGCGCGGATCGACGACCTCTCCGGGGGCCAGGCGCAGCGGTTGATGATCGCCCGCGCGCTGATCCACAAGCCGGAGGTGCTGTTCCTGGACGAGCCGTCCACCGGCCTGGACCCGCAGGCGCGGCTGTTCGTCCACGACCGGATCAACGACCTGCGCGCCGAGGGCGTCACCGTGGTGCTGACCACGCACGACATGGATGAGGCGGAGAAGCTCGCCGATCGGGTGGGCGTGGTCGACCACGGCGAACTGCTGACCCTGGACACCCCGGAAGCGCTGATCAAGTCGCTGCCCGGCAGCGGAACGCTGGACGCCTCCGTGCGACCGAACGGCTTCGACCCCGGCGAGCTCGCCGCGCTGCTGTCGGCGGTGGACGGCGTGGAACGCGTCGAGCGGATCGGGGAGCGCGCCCTCACCGATGGTGCTCAGGAACTGCGGTTGCGCCTCTACGTCGGCGGTGAGGCGGCCGCGCTGCTCGGCCCGGTCGCCCAGACCCTGCACGAGCACCGGGTTCCGGTCGGCGACCTGGCGCTCGGGCAGGCGACGCTGGAGGACGTGTTCATCGAGCTGACCGGGAGGGAACTCCGTTGAGCTCGGTGGTCGCCTTCGTCGCGGTACTGCGCCGGGATGTTTTCGTCACCGGCCGGGAGCTGCCCAGCTTCCTCGCTCAGGTGCTGGTGCAGCCGGTCGCGCTGCTGTTCATCTTCGGCAAGGTCCTCGGCGAGCTCGGCTACACCCAGCCCGGCTACGCGCAGATCCTGCTGCCCGGCATGATCGCGCTCAACGCGTTCCTGGTCTCGCTGCAGAACACGTCGTTCCCGCTGGTCCTGGACTTCTCCTACTCCCGCGAGATCGAGGATCGGCTGCTGGCGCCGATGCCGGTGTCCTGGGTGGCGGTGGAGAAGATGCTCTTCGGCGCGCTGCGCGGGATCTTCGCCGCGGTGCTGATGGTGCCGCTGGGCATGTGGATGCTCGGCCGCATCGAATGGGACCTGGCCGGGTTGCCGTTCGCGCTGCTGTGCATGGTGCTCGGGGCGTTCGCCGGCGCGGCGGTGGGCATGACGGTGGGTGCCGCGGTGCCGCCGCGGCGGATCAACATCATGTTCTCGGTGATCCTGGCGCCGCTGATGTTCACCGGCGCGACGCAGTTCCCGTGGGTGCAGCTGGATCACCTGCGCTGGTTCCAGGTGGTCTGCGCGTTCAACCCGCTGACCTACGTCAGCGAGGGCATGCGCGGCGCGCTGCTGCCGGGCATCCCGCACATGCCCGCGTGGGTGTGCGTGCTGGCGCTGCTGGCGGCCATCGGGGTGTTCGGCGTGCTGGGCGTGAAGTTCTTCCTCCGCCGCGCCATGGACTGACCTCTCCCGGGGTCACACGAACGGCTTTCCGGGCTCAAAGTTTTCGTTCTGTATGTCCCGTTCTCGAAGGAGCGGAACGGAAAAGGTAACTCTAACGAGGTAAATAAATCCACACGATGGTGTGGCGATCTCTGGCTAACGTCTTGCTCGCATCCAGAAGTAGATCACGTTTTTCCTGATCAGCGCAGGTGTCGATGCTGATTCACATTGTGCGGTCTGGCTGGTTGCGGTTCCGGGTGCGGGATAGCTTTCCCGTCGGCGCTTGATCTTCTGCAGGTCAGTGCCATCGCGGGGCTTTTCCGTAGCGGGTCCGAAGCGGATGCCCTGCGAGCCGTACGACAGGGGCCAGGAGTCGATCATGAGCATTCGTCGGAGGGGTAGCGCAGCGGCCGGACGAACCACGCGGTCGCTGTCGGCCGTTGTGCTGGCTTGCCTTGCTCTCTCCGGTTGCGGGGTGGCCGCCGAGCCGGCTGCCGACCCGCCGCGTGCCATGGCCAAGGCCGACCTGGGGATGCAGCCGGACGCGACTACGTTCGCCGATTTTCCCGCCGCGCCAAAGGATTCCGCGCCAAAAGCGGGAACTGACGGTGTGGTGCTGCACGTGCTCGACGACTTGGCGGTGCACCAGTCACCCGGTGGCCAGGTCTTCGCCAAGTTGCCCGCGAAGCAGTTGAACAACCCGACCTGGGTGCCGATCGTCGCCGAGCGCGGCAAGTGGGCGCAGGTGCTGTTGCCGTCCCGTCCGAACGGTGCCACCGGCTGGGTGCGCACCGACGGGAAGGTGGAACGCGCCCGCAGTCCGTACGTCGTGAACGTCGACGTCGATGCCCGGCACCTCGAGGTGCGCAAGAACGGGTCGGTGATCGGCCAGTGGACGGCCGGGGTGGGGTCGGCGGATTCGCCGACGCCGCGCGGCCGGACCTACCTGATGGCCGCGATCGAGGAGACGGTGACGAAGTTCAGTCCGATCATTCTGCCGATGGGCATCCACTCGGACACCTACAACACCTACGGCGGCGGCCCTGGCACGGTCGCGTTTCACACCTGGCCGGACCCTTCGGTCTTCGGCAAGGCCGCCAGCGACGGTTGCGTGCGGGTCCCCTCCGACGCTCTGCGGTTGTTGACCTCGTTGCCCCTCGGCACGTTGGTCCACCTGCGGTGACTCGGCCGCGGGTTCGTTCCCGGAAGAACTAGGAAAAGGATGCGATCTATGCGCAAGACGGCTTGCACGGTCGGTGCGTTCATCGTCAGTGCCGGAATGCTGACGGGCGGCACGGCGTTCGCCGACAGCACCGACAACGACGGTGTGAACATCGGCAACGACAACAACGCGAGCGTGCTGCCGATCCAGTTGTGCGGCAACAACATCGCTGTCCTCGGCGCGGTCGTCCCGATCGCGTCGCCGCAGAACGTGGTGTGCACCAACGCCCCGATCGTCGACCACCCGGGCGAGGAGCCCCCGGCCGAGGAGGAGCCGCCCGCTGAGGAGCCGCCGGCCGAGGAGGAGCCGCCGGCTGAGAAGCCCCCGGCTGAGAAGCCCCCGGCCGACGAGCACCCGGCCGAGGAGCCCCCGGCCAGCGAGAGCCCGTCGAAGCTGCCGGAAGCCCCGACCCCGGTCGTCGTGGAAGGGCACCACGCGGTCACTGGCTGACCCCGCCCGTCCGGGGGCTCTTGCCACCTGAACGAGTGGAACGACTCGTGATCGCTGGCGAGAGCCCCGGCACGGCACTACATTCCGGTGCTGCGTAGCTCACTACGCACGCAGGAAAGGTCGTTTCGGCTCAAACGACCGCACCGCAACGGTGGTGGTCGGCGAAGTACTCCCCCTCTCTTCGCTGACCACCACCGTTGCTCTTTTCCGGATCCCTTCCGACATGCTCGAGTCGCGGATCCCGGTGCCCGCAGGCCAATCCGAGACCGAAGCATCTCCTCAGCCGGGGAAGGACTTAGCCGCCGCGAGCAGCCGGTCGTTCTCCTCGGGAGTGCCGATGGTGACGCGGGTGCCCTCCTCGCCGAAGGCCCGCACCACGACCTTGTTCGCCAGGCAGTGCTCGTTGAACGCGGGAGTGCGCGAACCCAGCGGCAGCCACACGAAGTTCGCCTGCGTCTCCGGCACTTCGTAGCCCAGCGCGGTCAGCTCGGCGTGCACTCGCGCGCGCTCGGAGATGACGTCGGCGCAGCGTCGGCGCAGTTCCTCTGGCGCCCGCAGCGACGCGACCGCGGCGGCCTGGGCGAGCGCGTTCACGCTGAACGGGATGGACACCTTGCGCAGCGCCTCGGCGATCTTCGGCTGCGCGATCGCGTAGCCGACGCGCGCGCCCGCCAGGCCGTAGGCCTTGGAGAAGGTGCGCAGCGAGACCACGTTGTCCCGGGCACGGGTGATCTCCACGCCGTCCGGCGCGTCCGTGTCGTCGACGAACTCGAAGTAGGCCTCGTCGAGCACCACCAGCACGTCCGAGGGCACCCGGTCGAGGAAGGCGTCCAGCTCGGCCCCGCGCAGCAACGTGCCGGTCGGGTTGTTCGGGGTGCACACGAACATCAGCCGGGTGGCGGGCGTGATGGCCGCCAGCATCGCCTCCAGGTCGAGCGCGTGCGCACCGGTCAGCGGCACGCGCACCTGCTTGGCGCCGACGACCTGGGTGATGATCGGGTAGGCCTCGAACGACCGCCACGGGAAGACGACCTCGTCGGAGGCGGTGCAGGTGGCCTGCACGAGCTGTTCGCACAGCGCGACCGAGCCGCACCCGACGGCGATCTGCTCGGGCGCCACGTCGTAGCGCTCGGCGAGTGCTCCGGTCAGCGTCGCGACGCCCATGTCCGGGTACCGGTGCACCTGCGTCGCCGCCTCGTTGATCGCCGCGACCGCGGCGGGCAGCGGCCCCTCGGAGACCTCGTTGCTGGCCAGCTTGATCGAACCCGGGACGGTCCGACCGGCCACGTAAGCCGGCAACTGCTCCAGGTCGGCACGGGTGCGCGCGCTCATCGAATCTCCTACTCCCTCGACCCGTCGTCGATCTCGTCGCGGTGCGGGCGCCCGGTCCGGCTCCGGACACCGCCGATGTGGCTCCGGCCAGCGGCGTCGCGGCCACGAGTTCGACGACGGGCGCTCGAACGTTCCCTCGGACGTTAGCCCCAACGCGGCCGCGCGCGCACCGCACCTGCCCCCAACTCGCCGGGGCGCCCGCAACGGAGCATTGCCACCGGGACGGTTCCGTGCTGCCGGGCGCGGGGAGCGCGAGGTGTGCTGGGGTGGTTGGTCCGGTTCGGTGATCGTGGGGCAGATCGTTGCCCCGTTCGGTGGAAGTGGTTATCCGCGGTTCACCTGCTCATGGTTCGCTGCGACGCATGACCCGAACCCGGACCGAGACGGTCGCGCTCACCGACGGCACGGGGTTGCGCCTGACCGTGGCCGAACCCGACAACGTGGTGCGCGGTGGCCTGGTGTTCCTGCACGAGGCGCGCGGCGTCACGGCGCGGGTGCGCGCCATCGCCACCGCGCTGGCCGAGGAGGGCTGGCTCACCGCGGTGCCGCACCTCTACCACCGCGACCACACCGACGAGATCGCCGCCGATCGGCACGAGGAGGAGCTGCTGGACAAGCTCTCCGGCGAGGCGCTGCTGGCCGACTCGGACGCGGCGTTCCTGTGGCTGTCCGACCGCGGCGTGCCGACCGACCTGCAGGGCGTGATCGGCTTCGACGTGGGCGGCTCGGCCGCGCTGGTGGTGGCCGCCAGCCGCACGATCGGAGCCGCGGTCAGCGTCGGCGGCAGCGGGATCGTGGAGCCGCTGGCGGGCGAGCTGCCACCGCTGGTCGACGTCGCCGGTGAGCTGTCCTGTCCCTGGCTGGGCCTCTACGGGCACGACCTGGCGGCGGGGGAGGTGGACAAGCTCCGCGAGGTCGCCGATTCGGCCGAGGTCGCCACCGACGTGGTGCGCTTCCCCGATGCCGGGCACCGCTTCGACCTCGACGTCGACGCCGCCCGCGAGGCATGGCAGCGCGCCCGCAACTGGTTCGACCTGCACCTGCGCTGAGGGCTCGCTCGACGCCGCGCGCACGACAGGTCGACGACGGGCATCGAGATCTGGCTCAACCTCCCCGGCATGGGTTAGGAAGAATCCATGGAACCCGAGTTGCTGTGGCGACCGAGCCCCGAGCGCGTGGCCGCCAGCCGGATGGCCGCCTTCCGCGACTGGTTGCGCCGTGAGCGCGATGTCGATCTGCCCGACTACCACGCCTCGTGGCAGTGGTCGGTGAACGACCTGCCCGCCTTCTGGCAGGCGATCGCGGACTTCTTCGAGGTGCGCTTCCACGACCGCGCCGAGCGGGTGCTGGCGGGCGAGCGGATGCCGGACGTGCGGTGGTTCCCGGGCGCGACGCTGAACTACGCCGAGCACGCCCTGCGCGAGGGCGAGGGCAAGGCGGACGAGGACCTCGCCGTGGTGTTCGTCCGGGAGGACGGTCGCAGCGAGGAGATCACCTTCGGCGAGCTGCGCGACCGGGTCGCGGCGGCGCGTTCCGCGCTCGTGGAGCTGGGCGTGCGGGCGGGGGACCGGGTGGCGGCCCTGGTGCCGAACTGCCCGGAGGCGTTGGTGGCGTTCCTGGCCACCGCGAGCCTGGGCGCGACCTGGTCGTCGTGCTCCCCGGACTTCGGCGCCCGCGCGGTCGCCGACCGGTTCGTGCAGATCGAGCCGAAGGTGCTCATCGCGGTGGACGGCTACTGCTACGGCGGCCGCCGGTTCGACGTCCGCTCCACTGTGGACGAACTGCGCGCCGAGATGCCCGAGACCACCGCGGTGCTCGTCGACTACCTCGGCCAGGGGCCGCTGGATGGCGCGCTGGATTGGCGGGAGCTGCTGGCGCACAACAGGGGAGCGGCGCTGGAGTTCACGCCGGTTCCCTTCGAGCACCCGCTGTGGATCCTGTACTCCTCGGGTACCACCGGCCTGCCCAAGGGCATCGTGCACGGGCACGGCGGCATGGTCCTGGAGCACCTCAAGGTGCTCGGGCTGCACTTCGATCTGGGGCCCGGCGAGCGGTTCTTCTGGTACACCACCACCGGCTGGATGATGTGGAACTTCCTGGTCGGAGGACTGCTGACCGGCACGACGGTGGTGCTCTTCGACGGCAGCCCGGGCCATCCGTCGCTCTCGGTGCTCTGGGAGCTGGCCGCCCGCTACCGGGTGGCCTACTTCGGCACCTCGGCGCCGTTCATCCAGAGCTGCCTCAAGCGGGAGCTGCGCCCGAAGGACGCGTTCGACCTGTCGGCCCTGCGCGCGGTGGGCTCCACGGGAGCTCCGCTGACCACCGACGGCTTCCGCTGGGTCGCCGACGCGGTGGGGGCCGACGTGCAGATCGCCAGCGTCTCCGGCGGAACGGACCTGTGCACCGCGTTCGTCGGCGCCGCCCCGGACGTTCCGGTGTGGCTGGGCGAGATCTCCTGCCCGATGCTGGGCGCTGCGGTGGCGGCCTACGACGAGCGCGGCGACGAGCTGCACGACGAGGTCGGCGAGCTCGTGCTGACCGAGCCGATGCCGACGATGCCGGTGTTCTTCTGGAACGACCCGGACGGATCCCGGTTGCAGGACGCCTACTTCGACACCTTCCCCGGAATCTGGCGGCACGGCGACTGGGTCCGGATCACCGATCGCGGATCGCTGGTGATCTACGGCCGGAGTGATTCCACTCTCAACCGCGGCGGCGTCCGGATGGGCACGGCCGAGTTCTACCGGGTCGTGGAGGGCTTCGAGCAGATCGCCGACTCCCTGGTGATCGACACCTCCGGCGCGGGCGAGACCGACGGCGAACTCCTCTGCTTCCTCGTCCTGGCCGAGGGCGCGCGGTTCGGCGACATCAAGGGCGAGCTCAAGTCCGCGCTGCGGAGCGAGCTGTCCCCGCGGCACGTGCCGAACCGCTTCATCGTCGTCGACGAGGTGCCCCGGACGCTGAACGGCAAGAAGCTCGAGGTTCCGGTGAAGAAGATCCTCGCCGGAACCCCTCCGGAGAAGGCCGTCAGCCGGGACGCCTTGCAGAACCCGGCCGCGCTGGATCCTTTCGTGCAGCTCAGCGCTGATCGAGCGGAATGAGCGAGGCCTCCCGGCGCCTTGAGGGGACCCCCCTGTTTTGGGCCGCGGAGCGGGTGTGTAAAGTACTTTCCGGTGGCCGCGAAGGACGCCGGGAGGCTTCGCCTAGTCTGGTCTATGGCGCCGCACTGCTAATGCGGTTGGGGGTTACGCCCCCTCCCGGGTTCAAATCCCGGAGCCTCCGCAAGGGAGTCGACCCCGATGGGGTAGGGTCCAACAATTGAACAGGCGCCCGTAGCTCAACGGATAGAGCATCTGACTACGGATCAGAAGGTTTGGGGTTCGAATCCCTACGGGCGCACGTCTGGTCGAGACAGCTCGAAGCCCCCCTCAGTTCGCTGAGCAGGGGCTTCTTGCTGTTCGGGTGGTCTCGCCGACGCTGCGATCGAGGCCGGCGGCGGAGCTTCGCCAGCCTCGCGCTGTTTCCCTGATCGGCAACCGGGGCGAGCGCGTCGGCATCGGCCCGGGAGGCCCCTTCGGCGCCCGTGATCCGCGCTCAGAGCCCTGCTGCGCGCAGCGCTTCGCCTGCGAGGCGGCGTGCCCGTTCGAACGGGGCCGAATCGAGGTCCAGCAGCAACGCGGTGATCGTGCCCTCGTAGATGACGACGATGTCCGCGGCGACCTGCTCGGGCTCGGGGATCCCGGCCTCGGCGACCAGTTCGGCGAGTCGCTGACCGAGCCGCCGCTTGTGCTCGGTGACGACCGCGAAGGCGGGATGCTCGGGGTTCGCGATCTCGACAGCTGCGTTGACCTGAGCCGGCTCGAAGGCCACAGCCAGAACTTCGAACCCGCCGACGTCATGGGCGACGACCTGCCCCGGTGGTCCAGCGCCTGCTCGAGAACCTCGCCCGAAGTTCCTTCGAGGAGACGAACGGGGAACAGCATAATTCGCGCGAATCGCCAATAGGGTGAATTATGCCCTACGGTGAGTCATCGAATGCGGCGCCCCATTTGCAATTTAGTTTCCAAACACAAACTTACGTATTTCCTGGTTGAGGGATCAACGGCGCCCGAATTCGCAGTCGCCAAGGAAACAGGTGGCCCTTCTCTCGATGCGTCGATGAATCATGGGGTTGCCCCATAAGGGGGACGGTGGACACAATCCGCAACCATGAATTACGACCCGCGCCAAGGCCCTCCGCCCCAGCAGGGCTATAGCCCGCATCCGCCGAATCATCCCGGTTATTACGAAGGGCCTCCGCCGGATCAGCGCCGCGACGACGGAGCGGAGACGATCGCCAACATCGTCCGGGTGGTCGTCGGTGTGGTGGTCGCGATCTTCGCGCTGCACGTGCTGTTCGTCGTGCTGGACGCGAACCAGGGCAACGGCTTCGTCTCGCTGATCTACACCCTGGCGCAGACCTTCGTGCTCGGCCTCGGGGACGTCTTCACCCCCGGCGACGAACTGCTCGGCGTCGTGCTCAACTACGCCCTCGCCGCGCTGGTCTGGGCCGTCGGCGGTCAGCTCATCATCAAGGCGCTTCGCCGCCGCTGATTTCTTCCCGCGCTTTCCGGAATCGGAGAATCCGCTCGCGGCGAGGTGGCGAGATCTTGGACGCGCGTTCGATTCTGCGGTGAACCGCAGCGGAGCCAGCGGGAGGGAAATCTTCCGCTTGAAATCCGGGTCGGACCTCCCGGCTCGAAAGACCCCTCTCCGGAGGGGTCTTTCTTCTTCTCGGCGCGTCGTGCGGCGGGCGTCGGCCCGAGTTGTCGACCCCGATGATCGCCGAGAGAATCCGCATCATGAGTTACCGGCCGCCGCGGGGGAACGACCCGTACGACGCGAACGATCCCTACCGGGACGGCTACCACGAGCCGTACCCGCGCCGGGACGACTACTACGACGGACGTTCGCCGGGCAGGCGGCGCGGTGACGGCCGCGAGACCGCCGCCAAAGTCGTCCGGATGGTGGTGGCCGTGGTCGTCATCATCTTCGCGCTGCACGTGCTGTTCGTCGTGCTGGACGCGAACCAGGGCAACGGCTTCGTCTCGCTGATCTACACCCTGGCGCAGACCTTCGTGCTCGGCCTCGGGGACGTCTTCACGCCCGACGACGCACTGCTGGGCGTGATCCTCAACTACGGCCTGGCCGCGCTGATCTGGTTCATCGTCGGGCAGTTCATCATCAAGCTGCTGCGCCGCGACTGACCGACCGGGGCGTCAGCCGTTCTCGCCCTTCTTCTCGTCCTCGCCCTTGCGCCCGTTGCCCTTGCCGTTGCCGTTGCCGTTGCCGTTGCCCTTGCCCTTGTCGCCCTCGTCCCTCTTCTCCTGCTCCTTCTCCTCCGGCTCTTCCCGCGGAGGTTCCGGTGCCGGTGGCGGGGGCGGCGGGGCGATGGTCTCGCTGTTGAGGACCCCATCGGTGTTGATGAGCGGGGTGCCGCGGCTGACGAGGATGCCCAGCTTGTGCAGCTCGCGGACGCGGGTGCCGTCGGTCAGGGTCTTCTCGATGCCGACCTGGACGGTGTTGCGCCCGACCGTCGTCGGGGCGGCGAAGACCGAGACCTCGGTCACCGGCCGCCAGGCGCTGTTGTACCGCTCCCGGCCCACGGCCTGCATCTCCGGTCCCAGGTGGGTCCAGGCGTTGCCGGTGTGCTCGGGCAGCAGGGCGTAGTAGTCGGCGACCAGCCGCTCCATCTGCGCGGGAGAGGCCGTGCGGTTCGCCCGCTGCTCCTGGCCGCCGGAGAGCAGCGAGATCAGCAGGATGCCGACGAGCAGCACGACCGCGGCCGCCGCACCGGCGAGCACGGGAAGCCTGCGGCGCCGCCGCGGTTCCGCGACGGGCCGGTTGTCCAGCTGCGTGCCGTTGCCCGCTGCGGCCACCGGTGCGTTCGGGGTGGTGTCGGCCGCGAGGGCGCTCATCGGCTGGGTCAGGTCCGCGTCGGTGGGCAGCGAACGTCCGGCCGCGGCGGCCTGCAGCGCTTCCCGGGCCTGCTGCGGGCCGGGGCGCTGCGCGGGGTCGGCGGCGAGCATCCGGTTGAGCACAGCGGTCAGCGGCCCCGCGGACTGCGGCGGGCGGATCTCGCCCCCGGCGACCTCGTGCAGCAGAGCGATCGAGTTCTCCGCGTCGTAGCCGAACGGCGGTTCGCCCTCGACGGCGGTGTAGAGCGTCGAGCCCAGGGAGTAGACGTCGGATCCCGGGGTCGGTGCCTGGCCGCGGGCGATCTCCGGAGCCAGGTAGGCCGGGGTGCCGGACAGGATGCCGGTCTTGGTGATCGCGATGTCGTCGGCCGCGTGCGAGATCCCGAAGTCGGTGATCTTCACGGTGCCGTCGTCGCCGATGAGCACGTTGGCCGGCTTGATGTCGCGGTGCACGATGCCCGCCTCGTGCGCCGCGGCCAGGGCCGCCGCGGCCTGCGCGCCGATGCTCGCGACCGCCTCCGGGGCCATCCGGTCCTGTTCGGCGAGGACGTCGGCGAGGCTGCGCGATGGCAAGTACTCCATCACCAGCACCGGCAGGCCGTCCTGCTCGGTGACGTCGTGCACCGCGATCGCGTTCGGGTGGTTGAGCCTGCCCGCGATGCGTCCTTCGCGCATGGCTCGTTGCCGCGCCTCCTCGGCGGCCGCCGGGTCGGCGGCCAGCACGGCGTGCAGCTCCTTGACGGCGACGCGGCGCTGCAGCAGCTCGTCGGTCGCCAGCCACACGACACCCATGCCGCCGCTGCCGAGCTGCTCCTCCAGCCGGTATCGGCCGGCGAGCAACGCCCCTAATTCGCTCACGTGCACCCTCCGCGGTCGACGTGCTTCCATCCTCCACGAAAGCAGGACCGCGCGGCCCGGGGGCGGCGGCTCAGTCGCGGCGGGACAACCGCTCGCCGACCTCGACCAGCCGTTCGCTGAGGCTGTCCGCGCAGTGCACGGTCAGCTGCGAGATCTTGCCGGACGCCTGCCGGGTGACGTTCCCGGCGAGTTCGGCGCTGTTCTGACCGATCTCGGCGGTCTTCGCGGCGGCTTGCTCGGTGAACTCGGCGACCGCGGCACCGGCTTGATCGACCCAGCCCGCGGCCCGGCCGGAGAACCGCGCGATCTGGTCGGATGCCTGGTCGCGGACCTGTCCGGCCAGTTCGCTGGTCTGCGTGCAGGCGGCGCCGACGGCCTTCGAGAACGCGTCCGGGACAGGCATGGCGAAGCTCCCTCGAGGCGGAAAGTATCTGTTACTAGACGTAACACCGTATCCGTCGCCGGAAACCACCCGCAACGCTGGCGGGGCCACAGTTTTGCCTAAAACTGTCCGGACAAAGCGGGCATAATCACGCTACAGTTTTAGGCAAAACTGTCAGACCGCCCACCCGCGCGACGGGCGGTGCCTCGACCGTCCGCTGCGCGGCCCGCGCCGGGCAGCGGGGGAGGGCGCGTTGCTGTGCTCCCGCGAGGAGGCCGCACGGGGGTTGCAGCTTCGGTGGGTGCGATGTCGGTTCGCGGGTTGCTCGCCGCCCAGCGGGCCGCGTTCGGCGGTGCCGGTTGAGCGTTGCTGATGGGGATTGGATGTGCTGGTCGCGGGATCGCTGGAATTCGGTCCGCGATCGTTCCCATTTCGCCTGATCGGTCATTTCCGGGAAGTGGATGAATTCGTTCGTTCAACGGACGCCGGTGCTCGAGGTGGCGGACTCGTGCGCGAAAAGATGGCGCGGGTGCGAATGATCGCATCCCGCGCCATCTCTTCTACGCCACCCGTCGGTGCGCCCGACGAGACCCCGCGTCGGGTCAGCCGTTGATGATGCCGGCGTTGATGACGTCCTGATCGTTCACCGTGGTGGTGGCCTGCCACCAGGAGTTGCACGAGTAGTAGACGCAGTGTTTGTGGCCGCCTTGGTCGTGGTGGCCGCCACCACCCGCGCTGGCCAGGCCTGCTCCCGCGAAGGCGAGGGGCAGGGTCAGGGCGCTAACAACAACGGCTCGAGACAGCGAACGCATGGGTTGCCTTCCTCTCAATTCGAAATGTCGGCGTATCGGCGGATCTGGCGGACCCGACTTTCCGTGCCGACTCATTTTCTACCGGCGCTCCGGAGCTGCTGCATTGCTGGACGTCGCCATTCACCGGAACGTGTCGCGCTCGCGTTATCAATTTCTTCGCGGGGCGGCGGCGGAAAAAATAAGAGCGGATACGCAATGGCTGCAATTCGAGACCCGAAAGAGTGGTTTGACCCATTCTGCTGGGGGCGGTTGGTTACGAGTGAGTGGTGGCGTCACGAATCGTGCACGGCAGGAGCCGCCGTACGGGGCATTCAGTCGTGGCGTGCGGACCGGCACGCCGCGACTACAGCAGCAGCGGGAGCTCTCGGATCCCGGTCATGTTCGGATTGGGCATGAACACCGGCGGGGCCTCGGGATCGGTGCGCAGGTCCGGAAACCGATCCATGATCAGGTTCAGCGCCACCCGGCCTTCCAGGCGGGCCAGCGGCGCGCCCACGCAGAAGTGGATGCCGCGTCCGAAGGCCAGGTGCGGGTTGGGATCCCGGGTGACGTCGAAGACGTCCGGGTCGGTGAACTGCCGCGGGTCCCGGTTGCCCGCCGCCAGCCACAGCAGCACCAGCTGATCAGCGCCGATGGTCTGGCCTGCGAGCTCGGTCTCCCGCGTGGTCGACCGCGCGGTGGCCGCGAACGGGCTCAGGAACCGCAGCGACTCCTCGATGGCCGAGGGCGTCAGCGAGCGGTCGGTCCGCACCCGGGCGAACTGCTCCGGGTGCGCGTCCAAGCACAGCAGCGTGTTGCCCAGCAGCATCGTCGTGGTGATGTGGCCCGCGACGAGCAGCACCAGGCCGAAGTTGGCGACCTCCTCGTCGGTGAGCCGCTGCCCGTCGACCTCGGCGCGCACCAGCTTCGACAGCAGGTCCTCGCGCGGCTTCGCCCGCCGCTCCCGGATGTGCTCGCGCAGGTAGTCGGTGAGCTGCTCGACGTCCTCGAGGGCCTTGGCCAGGTACTCCTCCTGCTCCGCGGCCCGCTCCTTGAGCGAGAACCGGTCGCTGGTGGTGAACATCGAGTCCACCCACTGCTTGAACAGGGTCCGGTCCGCCGCGGGCACCCCGAGCAGCTCGGCGATCACGATGACCGGCAGCGGGTAGGCCAGGTCCTCCACGAGCTCGGTCCGGCCGGACATCCCGTCCAGCAGCTCGTTGGTCAGCTCGGTGATGCGCGGCTCCAGATCGGCCACCACCTTCGGCGTGAACGCGTGGCTGACCAGCTTGCGCAGCTTCTGGTGCTCGGGCGGATCCAGCTGGGTGAGGACGCCCTCGCTGGGACGCTGGTCGGCGTTCGGCGTCAGGCGCTGGGAGTTCGAGGAGAACGTCGACGGATCGGTGATTGCCTGCTGGATCTCCGGGTAGCCGAAGACGTCCCAGACGCCGGTGGGCTCGTCGTAGCGGACCTTGTGCTCCGGCAGGCCCTCGCGCAGCCAGAACTGCGCCTCGTTGATTCCCCAGATGTCGGCGAGAGCGGTCATCGGTCCCCTCCTAGCGGGGTGGTCGGTAGATCCAGGTCCGGAACCTGGCGGTGAGCTCGTCGTAGAGCTCGGTGGTCCGGGCCGCCGCGTCGACCAGCGACGCGTGGTCCGGGGCGACGTCCGGTTCGAACGCTCGCCGGATCGTGTGCGACAGGGCATCGGCCTTGGTCGCGTCGTCGAGCTCGGCGTAGGCCGGGTTGATCTGATCGGTGATGAAGAATCCGGTCAGGGTGGCGTTGAGCGCCGCTTGCAGCTGCGGCACGTCGTCGCGGAGCAGCCCGCGATCGAGCAGCAGCCGGTAGTAGGTCTCGCTCGCGCCAGCGGTCTCCTCGTGGTGCGCCGAGCGCTTGAGGTTGCCGAGCAGTTCGGTGTCGCCGGTGACCACCGCGTGCAGCAGCGGGCTGCGCCGGGTCGCGAGGAAGACCAGCGGGTAGTACCGGTGCGGGCGGATGATCTCCGGTTCGGCGCGCAGCGCTGCGGTGAGTTCGGCGAACAGGCCCAGCGACTCGCGTAGGACCAGCGACTCGAACAGCTGCTCCTTGGTGGGCCAGTGCAGGTAGACGGTGCCCTTGCCGATCTCGGCGCGGCGGGCGACGTCCTCGATGGTCACCTTGCGGTAGCCCAGCTTGATCAGGAGCTCGCCGGCCGCGTCGAGGATGCGGTCGGCGCGGCCGATCGGCTGGGTCATGGCTGCCTCCGTGACTCTCTGACCGAATATGCGAATTCGGTCACGTGGTCAAACCGACGGTAGCGCTCAGACGTATCGGGCAAAAGGGGTGTCGCCTGGAAGGGCTAAATGCGCCCGGTCACCGGCGCTTCCACCGAGCGGTGATCCGGAGGTCGACTTAGGTTGTGGGCTGCGCTGACCGCAGGACCTTCACGCGGAGGTCCGGAGAGGAGCACCATGGGTCTCGAGAACTTCAAGGACAAGCTGTCCGAGCACGGCGACAAGGTCGGCGAGGGCGTGGACAAGGCCGCCGACGCGGCCAAGGAGAAGTTCGGCCACGAGGACAAGATCGACCAGGCCAAGGAGAAGGGCAAGGAGTTCCTCGGCGCTGGAAACGACCAGCAGGAGTCCGGCCAGCAAGAGGAACCCGGCCAGCAGCAGTAACAACCGAACATCGCCGCTCCGGCCCACGCTGGCGCCCGGGACCAGCTGAGGGCCGTCCCGACCAGTGGCCGGAGCGGGCAATGGAGAGGTCGCCGCTATGCACACGGCGACCTCTCTTAAGTGTTGGGCTCGTTCTGCGTGACGGTGCGGGGAGGGGAACGTGACACGCCGTGTGGCTGCGGGATCCGCTCAACCCACGCGGCGTCGCGGCCGTCCTCGCCGCACGACGTGTCAGAACCCCCGGCGGTGCGGGTTGCCGAGGTGGGCCAACGGCTTCGCCGTTGCGGGCCGCTGCTCAGGTGCTCGTCCTGCTTGTCGGCCTCGACTTGGGTCGTTTTCCCTCTCGGGTTCGCCGTTGGGGTTGGGCAATCGCAGTTTTGCCCGGTTCGTTCGGTGGCCGGTTCCGAACCCGTTTCGCTTGGTGGGAACCCCACCGGCCGTCAGGCCACCGGGACCTCGATCGTGGCTTCGTCCTCGGTCACGTCCGTGACCCGGCCGCCGAGCTCGCCCAGCTCGCGCAAGCGGAACAGGGCGTTCTCCCCGAGGGCGACCGCGGAGGTCTCCCGGGTGTCGGTGTCCAGCTCCTCGAGCGAGATGCGGGCCTGATGGCCGGCGTCCACGGTCGATTTCAACCCGCCGGTGGAGGCCAGCGAACCGCGAGCCGCGCCGAGCCTGCCCAGGGCGTCGTCCAGGGCGTCGAGCAGAGCGGGCTTGTTGCCCTCGGTCATGGCCTGCACCAGCTCGGGCGGGCTGCCCGCGACTCGCGTGCCGTCCCGGAACGACCCGGCGGCCAGCGACAGCGCGAGCGGCCCCCCGTCGGCGCCGACCGCGGCCAGCACTGCGGCGAACATGTGCGGCAGGTGCGAGATCCGGGCGGCCGCGTCGTCGTGCGCTGCGGCGGAGGTCGGAACCACGTGCGCGCCGCAGTCCAGGGCGAGCCGGGCGGCCTCCCGCCACGCCTGCAGCGGCGTGCGCTCCTCGATGGTCACCGCCCACGCGGCCCCGGAGAACAGCTCGGCGGAACCGGCGAGGAAGCCGGACTCCGCCAGCCCCGCCATCGGGTGACCACCCGCGTAGCGGGCGGTCGGGACCTGCTTGCGGACCTCGTTCTCGACGGCGTCCTTGACGCTGACCACATCGGTGAGCAGCGCGTGCGGTGCGTTGGCCGCGACCTGGCGCAACACGCCCTGCATCGCGGTCAGCGGCGTGGCGAGCACGATCAGCGCGTCCTCGTCGGCCGCCCTGCGCAGCGCGGCCTCGGTCGCGAGCACTTCGAAACCGGCTCGCCCGGCAGCCGCGGAGTCCTCCTCGTCGATCGTCGCGCCCCAAGCGGGGCGGCCGACCGCAGCAGCTGCTCGCAGCACCGAGCCACCGATGAGTCCCAGTCCGATCACGCACACGGCACGCATCCGTCCATCGTGCCCGATGGACCCCGCTCGCACGCACCCGGTAGAGCGCCGAAACGCCCCCAGTTGGTTATGACAGACGCAATAGTGCTTTCGGGTGGGGTTCGTACGCTCTACGGTGTCGTTATGACGGTGCAGGAACCGGTCGCGGGCTTCGCGGTCGCTGTCGTCCGGGAGGACGGGCGCTGGCGTTGCAGTGCAATGGACAACGCGGTGCTGACCGGTCTGGACGCCGCTATCACCGCATTGCGCGAGCTGCGGTCCCCGGGCGCGGTATTCGGAATGTGCAATGTGGACGACGAGTTCTTCGTGCTGATCCGTCCGGTGCCCGGCGGGGTGGACCTGCTGCTCTCGGACGCGGCAGCGGCGCTGGACTACGACATCGCGGCCGACGTGCTGGATCTGCTGCGCGTCGATCCGCCGGACGAGGACGACGAGGAGGTCTGGCCGGAGGGCAACCTGGCGGTGCTGACCGACCTCGGCATCCCGGAGGGCGAGCTGCTGGTCATCATCGAGGAAGTGGACCTCTACCCGGACGAGCAGCTGGAGATGATCGCCCAGCGCTGCGGGTTCGGCGAGGACTTCGCGCAGATGATGGAGAAGCTCTACCGGTGAACATCGCACGGGCCCGCGCCGGCGACGAAGCGCTGGTGCGGGCCGCACTGCGCGCCGCCGAAGCCGCACCGTCCACAGGGGATGTCCCGATCGGCGCGGTGGTGCTCGACCCCGACGGCCAGGTGCTGGCCGAGGCGCACAACCAGCGCGAGGCCCTCGGTGACCCGACCGCGCACGCCGAGGTCCTGGCCCTGCGCGAGGCTGCCAAGCGGCACGGCGACGGCTGGCGGCTGGAGGACTGCACCCTCGCGGTCACCGTCGAGCCCTGCACGATGTGCGCGGGCGCGCTGGTGCTCGCGCGCGTGGCGCGGGTGGTCTTCGGCGTCTGGGAGCCGCGCACCGGCGCGGTCGGCTCGCTGTGGGACGTGGTCAGGGACCGGCGCCTCAACCACCGCCCAGAGGTCGTGGGCGGCGTCCTGGCCGACGAGTGCGCGGCCGTGCTGGAGGACTTCTTCGGCGCCCAGCGCGACCCAGGACGGCGGTAAGCCCCACGCTGGCCCGGGGTGCCCGGGATGACCAGGAACGAAGCCGTGATGGGGACCCCCCTTCAGCGGGCCGGGTACCCGGATGTGTAGCCTTTTCGGCGGTAGCGTGTCCGAGCGGCCTAAGGAGCGCGCCTCGAAAGCGCGTGAGGTGAGAGCCTCCGTGGGTTCGAATCCCACCGCTACCGCTCGCAAGGGCCGGCCCACTCGGGGCCGGCCCTTTTTGCGTCTCATCGGCCCGCTCAGGGGGAGCCAAGACTCCTGCCCGACCGTCGCCACCGTCGTGCTTACCGATCGGTCGGCTAGAAGCGGTTGCCAACCTGGTCCGCGATCGAGAACACCAGCTTCGATCGGCTGGTCTCGGGTCTCGTGGTCCGCTCCGGAGCACGTCGTCCGAACGGGGACGAAGACCCTGCTTCGGCATCAGCGGAAGGCTCTCGATGCTGTCCGGGACGGCTTCGAGCAACATGATCGAGGAAAGCCGGAACGCGCGCGGCAGCCGCTCGACGCTCGGACGGATCATCGACCGCTACTACATCAAGACGGACAAGCCGTCGGGCATCGTCAACGACCCGAACGGCTGGTCGCGAGAGGTAGGCGACCCGCGCCATATCCTCCACCTGGTCGCGCGCGTGACGACCGCGTCGGTGGAGACGATGCGGATCGTCGACCCGCTCCCGCCGCTGGACATCGTTGAGCCCGTCGAGAAGTAGACGAGCGGTCCCGGCGAAAACGATCGGACGGGACCGCCCTCATGACCTGTCCCGTACATGTCCTGGGCCGCTTTCGCGTTGCTCGCTTCATGCCGTCTTCGTTGCGCGGGCTCGCGGATTTTGCCCCTCGGGCCCGATCTGACTTGTAAGGTCCGCTGCAACTGCAAGACATTGCTGTGAAGGATGTGTGCGATGGGGTTCGGTCGGCGTTCGCCGGATGACTGGGACGAGGACGACGAGGGCGATTTGTGGCTGGTCGGCTCCGGTGATCCGTCGCCGCGGAGCGACCCGCCGGAGCCGGAACATGCCGATGTCGTGACCGGAACTGACCCAGCCGGCGCCGTGACCGTCGCGGCGACACCAGAGGCCGAGGTCGTGGCGGTCACCCTGGCCGAGGACTGGAAACGCCGCATCGATCCCCGGGCCTTGCATTCGGCGGTGGTCACCGCCGCCAACGCCGCCACGGCGCAGGCTCTCGCCCGGCGACTGGAGACGACCGACCTCGGGGCTGCCGCGCCTCAACCGGCCGCGCAGCAGGACGACTCGCCCCTGACCCGTCAGGACGTGACTCGTTTGCTGGACGCCGTTACCGCCGACTTGGGCGCGTTCACCCAGCGGTTGTCCAAGGTCGTCGATCAACCGGTCACCGCCGAAAGCCCGGGGCGCAACGTTTCCGGCTCGGCGCAGCGTGGACAGGTTCTCCGGCTCGGGATCGACCCCGCATGGGCCTCGGCCGCCCGCAACACCGAGATCGAAGCCGAGATCAAGGCCGTCCTGGCCGAGCTGCGTTCGAAATCCACTCCGCAGGATCTCGCAGGCGGTCCGCGCAGCCGCGCGATCGACGAGCTCAACGCACTGGCCTCGGAGCCGCAGCGCCTGCTGAGGCGACTCGGCCTGCCGTCCTGAAGGCGACTACCCGAAGGGAACGACCGATGAGTGACGGCATCACCGTCGCGTTGGAAGCGATGCGCTCCGATGCGACCACCTGGAAAAACGCGTCTGATGATCTGGGCGCTCCGCAGGAGGCGGTGACGACGCTGCGCATCGACCCGACGGCCTTCTCGATGTGGGCGGTCGAGCGTGGGATCGATCAGACCTATGACGACGCGCGCAGCGCGCTGGAAAGGATGCTCGAGGAGGCCGCGGACTACTTCGCCCAGATCAGCAGCGACCTCACCCAGGCCGCGGCGCAGTACGAACGCGATGACGAGCAGGGCAAACACGACATCGAGAACGCCTACTGACCTGAGAGGTGGATCATGGGCGACTCGCTCGTGTCCGAAGTCAATGACAAGGCCGACGAACTCACGGTCAAGATCGATGAGTTCTTCGCGCAGGTCAACGAAATGATTTCCTGGGTGCCAGCCCCGTTCACGGACTTGATCGAACCGATCGAGCAGGGCATGCGAGAGCTGCGGGTGAAGGTCCAGGAATTCTGGAAGCCGATCAACGAGTTCATCGACCAGCTCGGCGACCCAGACCGGCTGCGCGAGGTGAGCGACCAGTGGGCGACCGCCGTCGGGGACAAGCTCGGCGACATCGCCGGTGACATCAATCTGCAGCGGCTCAAGGCCAACATCGAATGGAGCGGACCTGCCGCCGAGGCCTACAAGGCCCTCGTTCCCGCCCAAAGCGACGGTCTTACCTCCATCAAAGACGTGGCGATGCAACTGCGGACCTCGTTGAACAGCCTCGCCAACGCCATCGATGCGTTCCTGCTGGCGATCAGCGTCGCGTTCGGTGTCTTCATCGTCGGCGCCGTCGGAGCCATCGCTGCGGCGTGCACTGTGGTCGGCACGCCCGCTGCCATCGCCGCGATCGCCACTGCGGCCGGAGTCTCCATCGGGCTGGTCACCACCGCGATCATCTCGATGAACAGCTTCGCCGACACCATCGAAACCGAACAGACCGGCATCAAGCAGAAGGTCACCGATCTCGGTGACACGTGGTCGCGCTCCACCCACGATCTCGGAGACGGGAGCGTCAGCGACGGCGACCGCACGGAATGGAGCGTCCCGGAATGACCACGCACGATCCGAACCAGCGGTACGTCTACATCGGAGCGGACGCCACGCGCGACATCCGCTCTCGCGTGAAGCCACTGGGCACGGTGCTTCTCCTGCTGTCGCTGATCACTGCCGCTCTGATCGTCGGCCTGGCTGCGGGCCTGATGTCCTCGGCCGGTATGACAGCCATATTCCCCCTCATGCTCGGTGGTATCTCGGTCTTCTTCGCCTTTCTGACCACCCTCACGCTGACGATGGTGGGGCGCACGGCGAGGGCGGACGGCTGGTTCAACACGGTCGAGGTCTGGCAGCTCCGCCGGATGCGCATCGTGTTCACCAGCTCGATCCTGGTGCTGACCCTGCTGGCCGAACTGCTGCTCGCGGCAGTCGTCGCCACTGCGGACAGGGCCACCCCGGTCCCGGCCTTCACGTACTTCCTGCTGCTCGCCGTTCCGGTCGTGCTGGCGCTCGTCGCGACGCGACGTGGTAACCGGGCAGTCCGAACCAGTGAGTGAGTCCTCCCCAACCGGCCGGCTCGTTGTGCGGCTGACCCGCGAACGCGAAAGAGCCCCGAACCTGGTGGTTCGGGGCTCTTTCGCTCGAGCGGAGGATACGGGATTCGAACCCGTGAGGGCTATTAACCCAACACGATTTCCAATCGTGCGCCTTAGGCCGCTCGGCCAATCCTCCGCGAAGAAGCGTAGCAGTACGGATTTCGGGCTTCGGAGAGGGGGCGCGCGGCGAGCGGCGCGGCGGCCGCTGCGGACCGGTCGGTGGCGGTTCGCGGTCCGGTTCCGGACCCCGATCGGGTGTCGAGCCCGATGACCTGCGGTTCCCGTCTCGTGGAGGGGGGCATCGACGACGGGCTGCGTTGGGATACACTGAACGCGGACCTCGTGCGGCGTCCATCCTGTGAACTCCCCCAGGGCCGGAAGGCAGCAAGGGTAAGCGGGCTCTGACGGGTGCACGGGGTCCCCTTTACTTTCCGGGGGCTGTCGCACCCTGGTCCGAGTTGTCAGTCCAACCGCGTAGGGTTTCGACCGTGGCGCTCGCCCTCTACCGCAAGTACCGTCCGGCGACCTTCGGTGAGGTCGCCGGGCAGGAACACGTCACCGAGCCGTTGCGCACCGCGCTGGGCGCCGGGCGGATCAATCACGCGTACCTGTTCTCCGGCCCGCGCGGCTGCGGCAAGACCTCCAGCGCGCGCATCCTGGCGCGCTCGCTGAACTGCGCGCAGGGCCCGACCCCGGACCCGTGCGGCGAGTGCGACTCCTGCGTCGCGCTGGCGCCCGAAGGTGGCGGCAGCGTCGACGTCGTCGAGCTCGACGCGGCCAGTCACGGTGGTGTCGACGACACTCGCGAGCTGCGCGACCGGGCTTTCTTCGCGCCCGCGCAGTCCCGGTACCGGATCTTCGTGATCGACGAGGCGCACATGGTCACCCCGCAGGGCTTCAACGCCCTGCTGAAGATCGTGGAGGAGCCGCCGGAACACCTGGTCTTCATCTTCGCGACCACCGAACCGGACAAGGTGCTGACCACCATCCGGTCGCGGACCCACCACTACCCGTTCCGGCTGATGCCGCCCGGTGTGATGCGCGAGCTGGTCGAGCGGATCTGCACCGACGAGGGCGTCCAGGTCGAGCCCGCGGTGTACCCGCTGGTCATCCGGGCCGGTGGGGGATCGGCGCGGGACACGCTCAGCGTGCTCGACCAGTTGCTCGCGGGCGCCGACGAGCGGGGCGTGGCCTACGAGCGGGCCGTCGCGCTGCTCGGGGTGTCCGACGTCACGCTGATCAACGACATGGTCGATGCGCTGGCCGCCGGTGACGCGGCTTCCGTGTACGGGACGGTCGAGCGCCTGGTGGAGGCCGGGCACGACCCGCGGCGCTTCGGTTCCGACCTGCTCGACCGGTTGCGCGACCTGGTGCTGCTCAACTCGGTGCCGGACGCCGCGCAACGCGGTCTGGTGGACGTCGCCGGGGACGAGCTCGCGCGGATGCAGCAGCAGGCCGAGCAGCTCGGCGCGGCGACGCTGTCCCGGTTCGCCGAGATCGTGCACACCGGGCTGTCCGAGATGCGCGGTGCCACCGCGCCCCGGCTGCTGCTGGAGCTGGTGTGCGCGCGGATGCTGCTGCCCGCCGTCGCCGACTCCGAAGCCGCGCTGCTGCAGCGCCTGGAGCGGGTCGAGCGGCGGATGACCATCGCGCCGGGCGCGGAGGCCCCGGCCGAATCCGGTCCGGCTCCGGTGGAGGCTCCCGCGCAGGGCTCGGACGAGGACAAGCCCAAGCGGGTCTTCCAGCGGCCGCACGAGCGCGCGGCCGAATCCGAGCAGCCGGAACCCCCGCAACCGCAGGCCCAGCGGGCTCAGCCGCAGGCGGAGCAGGACCAGCCGCCGCAGGCCGCGCCGGAGCCGCCGCAGGCCGCGGTGCCGGAACGGGCCGCCGAGGCGCCAGCTGCCGAGGCGAAACCGGTTCCAGCCGAGAGCCAGCCGGAAGCGCCGGAGCCACCGGCTCCGCAGCCGCAGGCCGCTGCGGCCTCGGAACCGGCGCCCCGAACCGCCGCCCCTGCCGCTGCCGCGCCGAGCGGGTTCGACGCCGCTGCGGTGCGCCGGGTGTGGACCGATGTGCTGCAGGGCGTGGCCAAGCGCAACCGCCCGACCCAGGCGTTGCTGCTCAACGCCACCGTGCAGGATCTCAACAACGGTGTTCTCGTGCTGTCCATGCCGACACCGGGTCTCGTCAAGCAGCTCGCGCAGCAGCGCAGGCTGGACTTCGTCCGCGAGGCGATGCGCGAGGTCGTCGGCGGGGAGTGGGACATCCAGTGCGTCGAGGCGGGCGCGGCCCCACCGGCCAAGCCCGCGGCGCCGAAGCAGCCGCCCGCGCAGCCGCAGAGCCGGCAGCCGCAGCAGGCACCCGCGCAGCAGCCGAGTTCGAACGGCAGGCCGGGCGGGCAGCAGGGCGGTCAGTCGGGCGGTGCCCGGGGCGACGATCAGCCGCGGGACTCCGCGCAGGCCGGGACCGGCAGCCCCCGGGGCGGTTCGGTTCCGAATCCGCCCGAACCCGACGACATCCCGCCGCCGCCGGAACCGCCGGACGAGGACGTCCCGCCGGACGACGTTCCGCCACCGCAGCCGCAGCGACCCGCACCGGTTCGCGAGCCCGAAAAGCCGGAGGCCCCTGCGGAACCGGACGAGGAGGACCCCGAGGAGATGCTCGCGGGATCCTCGCCGATGGACGCGGTGACCCGTGCGGGGCCGGACCCGGAGAAGGCGGCGGTCGAGCTCATCGAGCGCGAGCTCGGGGGACGTCGGATCGAGGGCTGAACCTCCGGCGGGCCTGCCGAGGTCGTCCTCAACCGCTCAGGTGCCGTGCCAGGAAGTCCAGGGCCTTCGGGTAGGCGTCCAGTCGGTTCCGGCGCTTGGCCAGGCCGTGTCCTTCGTCCTGGTAGACGTGCAGCTCGCACTCCAGGTCGTTGTCGCGCACCGCCGCCACCACCTGTTCGGCCTCGCTGAGCGGGACCCGCGGGTCGTTCGCGCCGTGGATCACGAACAGCGGTGCCGCGATGGCCGAAACCCGGTTCAGCGGGGACGCCGCCCGGAGGAAGTCCGCGTCCTCGGTGAGGCTGCCGTACTCGCGCTCGCGGTGGGCGCGGCGATAGCCCGCGGTGTTGCGCAGGAAGCTCTCCAGCGAGGAGATGCCGACGATGTCCACGCCGGCCGCCCACCGGCCGCTCTGGAAGGCCAGTCCGGCGAGCACCATGTAGCCGCCGTAGGACCCGCCCCACAACGCGACCCGGTCCGGGTCGACGCCGATCGTCGGCAACCAGGCGTGCAGATCGGCGAGGTCGGCCACCGATTCGAGGCGATCACGGGTGTCGTCGGCGGAGTACCAGCGCTTGCCGTACCCGGTCGAGCCGCGCACGTTGGGCACGAGCACGGTGTGCCCGCGCGCGGCGAGCGCCTGCACGATCGGGCTGAACGCGCGCACCGACTGGCTCTCCGGGCCACCGTGGATGATCACCACCGCAGATCCCGCCGTGCGCGAGTCAGGTTCGTGCGGGGCGTAGCGGAAGCACGGGATGGACTCGCCGTCGCGCGCCGGGATGCGGTGCGCGGTGGGCTCGACCGGGTCTTCGCCGGTCAACTGCGCTGCGGAGAACGTCAGCGGGTGGCACCGGCCGGTAGCGGCCTCCACCAGCAGCACGTCGCCGGGCGCGGTGGGCCCGGAGAAGGACAGCGCGACGAACCGCGAGTCGGGTGACCACACCGGAGCGGGCATCGGGTGGCCGCACCAGCCGTCGGTGGGCGGTTCGACGTCGAGGCGGTGCGCACCGGTGCGCGCGTCGTGCAGCGCGAGCCGCGTGGCGCCGTCGTCGTTGGCCTGCACCAGCAGGGTCGCGCCGTCCGGTGAGAGGCTTCCGGACAGGTCGCAGGAGTCCGAGGTCACCAGCGGGTGCCGCCGTCCGCTGCGCGGCTCGAGCAGTTCGATGCGCGTGCGGTCGCTCCCGAAGTCGCTGGTCACGATCAGCCCGGAGGCGTCGGGCAGCCAGTCGAGGTGCAGGTGCCGGGCGGCGGCGCGCCGGTCGGTGAGCTCGCGCAGCGCGTCGGCGCGGGTCTCCGGCATCGTGTCGGCCAGCAGCAGCTGGTCGGACAGCGCGGGCGCGGCGGGCACGGTCAGCGCCGCGTAGCGGCTGTCCGGCGAGACCGCCACCTCGCCGACCAGCCCTCCTCCGTCGTAGAGCACGTGCTCCTCGGTGCTGCGGGCGCTGCGGATGACCACGTCGAAGTCCACGCCGTTGCGCCGGTTGGTCGCGTAGACGATCCGGCCGGGCAGCACGTCCAGCAGCCGGTGCACGTGCTTCGGGTCGTCGACCAGCGGTTCCAGGTCGGCCAGCTCGGCCGGTCCGGTGCGGTCCAGCCGGAGCAGGGACAGCTGGGCGCGCTCGTCGCCGTCGCTGTCGTGCTGGACCACCACCGCGCGCTCGCCGGGCAGGTAGCGGCCGGTCACCGCGCCGGGCAGCGCGGTCAGGTCGGTGCGCTCGCCGTCGGCGAGCTCGACGAGCTGCATCGACCCCGACTCGTCCGAGCCGGCCAGCACCCGTCCGCGGTCGTCCACGTCGAACGCCCGCCAGCCGGTCAGCTCCAGCAACCGCACGATGTCCAGCGTCATCTGATCACCTTTGCACGCGGGAGCGGTCCCGCCCAAGGGTGTGCGCGGACCCGCAGGCGCACGCACCGCAAATCCGGCAGACCGCCGAGCTAGGCTGGGTGTTGTACGTGCCCCGGCGGAGGAGGAACAGCGGTGCAGCCAGGTGGCCAGCCGAACATGCAAGAGATCATGAAGCAGGCGCAGGAGATGCAGCAGCAGCTGCAGACCGCGCAGCAGGAACTCGCCGCCGCCGAGGTCAACGGGACCGCCGGTGGTGGGCTGGTCACCGCGACGGTGACGGGCTCCGGCGAGCTCAAGGGCCTGGTGATCGACCCGAAGGCCGTCGATCCCGAGGACACCGAGACCCTGGCCGACATGGTCGTCGCGGCGGTCCGCGACGCCAACGACTCGGCGCAGGAGCTGATGGCGGAGAAGATGGGACCGCTCGCGGGCGGTCTCGGCGGTGGCATGGGCGATCTCGGCCTGCCGGGTATGTGAGCTGACGAGTGTACGAGGGTCCGGTACAGGATTTGATCGATGAGCTGGGCAGGTTGCCCGGTATCGGTCCGAAGAGCGCGCAGCGCATCGCCTTTCACCTGCTGGCTGCGGAGCCCGCTGATGTGACCCGGTTGCAGGAGGTACTGCAGCAGGTCAAGGAGGGCGTGGTCTTCTGCGGGGTGTGCGGCAACGTCGCCGAGGAGGAGACCTGCCGCATCTGCGCCGACGACCGCCGGGACAAGACGCTGGTCTGCGTGGTCGAGGAGCCCAAGGACGTGCTCGCGGTGGAACGCACCCGCGAGTTCAAGGGCCGCTACCACGTGCTGGGCGGTGCGCTGGACCCGTTGTCCGGGGTGGGCCCGGATCAGTTGCGGGTTCGCGAGCTGCTCGCGCGGATCGGGACCGACGAGATCACCGAGGTGATCATCGCGACCGATCCGAACACCGAGGGCGAGGCGACCGCCACCTACCTGGTGCGGATACTGCGCGACTTCCCTGGCCTGAACGTCACCCGGCTGGCCTCCGGCCTGCCGATGGGTGGCGATCTCGAGTTCGCCGACGAGCTGACGCTCGGCCGCGCGTTGTCCGGACGTCGCGCGCTGTAGCTGCCACGAACGCGGAAGACGCGGATGGCGCAATCGCGCCGAAGCAGGGGCGCTTTCCCGGATTTCCGGGGAGGCGCCCCTGCTTCTCGTTTCGCCGGTGGAGATCTTCGGTCGGGCGGCGCCGATGAGCGTGGTTTTTCCCGTATTTCCCAGCTGGCAGCACTGATCTTGCCAGTTGCGGTGAGCTATCCCAGCTGTTCGCAGGTGCTGGCGATGCCCGAAAGGCCCAGTTTCTAAGGATCGCCTAAGTAGCAGGATCGTAACCTTGTGTGTTCCATCGACATCCGTTCGAGGGTTACTCTCATCGCCACTCTGCTGCCTTCCGGACAAAATGGGTGGTACATCCAATGAGAGAAGCTCGATCGGGGCAGCGGCGCGCACCACGCGCGCTGCGCCGAGCTCTGACCGCAGGCATCGCACTGACCACGGCCGTTTCCTTGGCGGGCTGCGCGGAATCGCAGCGCGGAGCCGGAGGTGGCGAAGGCGGCACCCTCACCTTCGGCGCGGCCGGTGCTCCCGACCTGTTCGACCCGTTCTACGCCTCGGACGGTGAGACCTTCCGGATCACCCGGCAGATCACCGAGGGCCTGGTCGGGTTCAAGCCCGGTACGGCCGACGTGGAACCCGAGCTGGCCACCGGCTGGGAGGAGACCCCGGACGGCAAGACGTGGACCTTCGACCTGCGCGAGGGCGTGAAGTTCCACGACGGCACCGATTTCAACGCCGACGCGGTCTGCAAGAACTTCGAGCGCTGGTACCACCAGACCGGTGCTGGGCAGAACAACGCGCTGTCCTACTACTGGATCGAGAACTTCGGCGGGTTCGCCGACGGCGAGAAGCCCTCGCTCTACGAGAGCTGCGAGGCTCCGGACCCGACAACCGCGGTGATCAACCTGACCCGCGCGACCTCGAAGTTCCCCGACATGCTGGGACTTCCGTCGTTCTCCATGCAGTCGCCCGCGGCGATGGAGAAGTACAACGCCAACGACGTCAAGGCGCAGGGCGACAGCTTCGTCTACCCCGAGTACGCCAGGTCGCACCCGACCGGCACCGGCCCGTTCGAGTTCGAGTCCTACGACCAGTCCAACGGCAGCATCAAGCTGGTGCGCAACGAGAACTACTGGGGCGACAAGGCGAAGGTCGGCGAGCTGATCTTCCGCATCATCCCGGACGAGACGGTCCGCAAGCAGGAGCTGGAATCCGGCTCCATCGACGCCTACGACTTCCCGAACCCCGCCGACATCAAGTCGCTGCGCGACTCGGGCAACGAGGTCAAGGTCCGCGATCCGTTCAACATCATGTACCTGGGGATCACCCAGAAGAACAACCCGGCGCTGCGAGACCTGCGGGTGCGCAAGGCGCTGGCCCACGCGGTGGACAAGCAGACGCTGGTCAAGGCGAACCTCCCGGAGGGCGCCAAGGCCGCGACCCAGTTCTACCCGGAATCGGTCGACGGCTACGCCGATGACGTGCAGCGGTACGAGCACGACCCGGCCAAGGCCAAGCAGCTGCTGGCCGAGGCGGGGCAGCAGGACCTGACGGTGAACTTCTACTGGCCCACCCAGGTCACCCGGCCCTACATGCCCGACCCGCGGGGCATCTACAACGCCCTGGCCGAGGACCTCAAGGAAGCGGGCATCGAGGTCAAGCCGGTGAGCAAGCCGTGGAACGGCGGTTACATCGACGACGTGGACAACAGCAAGGCCGACCTCTTCCTGCTCGGCTGGACCGGTGACTACAACACGCCGGACAACTTCATCGGCACCTTCTTCGGCACGACCACCAACCGCTTCTACACCGAGGCCTCGCCCTGGGGCGCGGAGCTGGCCGACCGGCTCAAGAAGGCCGATGGCGAGCCGGACGAGACCAAGCGCAACGAGATGTACCAGGACATCAATCGGGACCTGATGTCGAAGTACCTGCCCGCGATCCCGCTTTCGCACTCGCCGCCGGCGATCGTGACCAGCCCGCGGGTTCAGGGTCTGGTGACCTCCCCGCTGACCGCCGAGGAGTTCGCTTCGGTGAGCGTCTCGGATCAGTGAGTTCCGGGCGGGTCCGCGCGCTGAACCCGGCGCGCGGACCCGCGTTTCGCCCGCAACGGGGGTTTCCACTTGCTCCGCTACACCATTCGGCGGCTGGGACAACTCGTCCTGGTCGTCTTCGTGCTGTCGATATTGCTCTTCGGCTGGCTCCGAATGCTGCCCGGCGGGCCGGTTTCGGCGCTGCTCGGCGACCGCGCCACACCCGAGGCCCGGGCCAGCCTGGAAGCCGCGCTCGGCCTCGACCAACCGCTCTACGTGCAGTACTTCAAGTTCCTGGGTCGCGCGATCACCGGCGACTTCGGGACCTCCACCGGGGTGCAGCGCGGTGACCCGGCGCTGGAGGTCTTCCTCACCCGGTTCCCGGCGACCCTGGAACTGTCCATCTTCGCGCTGCTGCTGGCGGTGCTGATCGGCATCCCGATGGGTTATCTCGCCGCGCGGCGCCGGGGCGGCTGGCTGGACAACATCAGCATCAGCTGGTCGCTGGTCGGCGTGGCCGTGCCGGTGTTCTTCCTCGCCTTCCTGCTGAAGTTCGTGTTCGCCATCCAGCTCGGCGTGCTGCCCGCCTCCGGGCGCCAGGACGTCGGCATCGACGCGACCCGGGTCACCGGCTTCTACGTCCTCGACGGGCTGCTGACCCGCGAGTGGGACGCGTCGTGGAACGCGTTGGTGCACTTGATCCTTCCCGCGATCGCGCTGTCCACCATCCCGTTCGCGGTGATCTTCCGGATCACCCGCGCGGCGGTGCTGGACGTGATGGACGAGGACTACGTGCGCACCGCGCGCGCGAAAGGCCTTGCGGGGATGGTGATCCGGCGACGGCACATCCTGCACAACGCGATGCTGCCGGTGGTCACCACGATCGGGCTGCAGACCGGTGCGCTGCTGGCGGGAGCCGTGCTGACCGAGCGGGTGTTCAACATCCCCGGTGTCGGGCAGGCGGTCGCGGTCGGCTTCGAGCGCAAGGACTTCCCGGTGCTGCAGGTGGTCATCCTGGCCTCGGCGATGGTGTACGTCCTGGTCAACCTGGTGGTCGACCTCTCGTACGCGCTGATCGACCCACGACTGCGGACACGGTGAGGCGGATGGTGCTCAACACTGCGCGCAAGGAGAAGGTCGACGAGCTGGCCGGGACGGCGTCCGATGCCGGGGTGAGCCTGGCCGCGTCGGCGTGGCGGAGGTTGCGCCGCAACCCGGTCTTCCTCGTCGGTGCGACCGTCATCGTGCTGTTCGTGCTGCTGGCGGTCTCGGCGCCGCTGCTGGCGCCGCACGATCCCGGTCTGCGATTGCTGGAGGACCAGGTCTCCCGGGCGGACAACGCGATTCCCCCCGCGCAGCCCGGATTTCCGCTCGGCGGCGATCAGTACGGGCGCGATCTGCTGTCCCGCCTGCTGCTCGGTTCGCAGCAGACGCTGCTCGTCGCGGTGCTCGCCACCGTCATCGGGCTCGGCGGCGGGCTGGTGCTCGGCGTGCTGGCGGGCGCCTTCGGCGGCTGGGTGGACGCGCTCGTGATGCGCATCGCCGATGTCATGCTGTCGGTTCCCTCGCTGCTGCTGGCGGTTTCGATCGGTGCGCTGTTCGTGCAGCAGACCCAGTTCACCGTGATCCTGGCGGTGGCGATCGTGCAGGTGCCCATCTTCGGGCGGTTGCTGCGCGGAACCATGCTGGCCCAGCGCGCCAGCGATCACGTGCTGGCCGCGCGGGCGCTGGGCGTGAAGGAGAGCTCGATCGTGTTCCGGCACATGCTGCCCAACGCGCTCGGCCCGGTCGTCGTGCAGGCCACGCTGGTGCTGGCGGTGGCCATCATCGACGCGGCGGCGCTGTCCTTCCTGGGCTTGGGCGCGGCCGACGACTCGGTCCCGGAATGGGGACAGATGCTCGGCCGGGCGCAGGGCGTCATCGATTCGCACCCGCAGCTGGCGTTCTGGCCCGCGAGCTGCATCATCCTGGTCGCGTTCGGCTTCACGCTGGTCGGTGAGTCGCTGCGCGACGCGCTGGACCCGAAACGCCGGCGCTGAGGGGGAGGAGCCCAATGGCACTGCTGGAAGTCCGCGACCTCTCGGTGGTTTTCGCGAGCAAGGGCGAGCCACCGGTGACTGCGGTGGACGGGATCTCCTTCGACGTGGAGCCGGGGCAGACCGTCGGCCTGGTCGGCGAGTCCGGCTGCGGCAAGTCGGTGACCTCGCTGGCGATCATGGGGCTGCTGCCCTCGCGCGGTGCGGAGGTCTCCGGCGCGGTGCGGTTCGACGGCACCGATCTGCTCGAGCTGCCCGGCAAGGAGCTCGACGCCCGCCGGGGCAAGGACCTGGGGATGGTCTTCCAGGACCCGCTGACCTCGTTGAACCCGGTGGTTCCCATCGGGTTGCAGGTCTCGGAGGTCATCGAGCGGCACCGCGGGTTGTCCCGCAAGGAAGCGATGCCCGAGGCCGAGCACCTGCTCGAGCGGGTCGGTATCCCGGACCCGAACCGGCGGCTCAAGGAGTTCCCGCACCAGCTCTCCGGCGGGATGCGCCAGCGCGCGCTGATCGCCACGGCGCTGGCCTGCAAGCCGCGGTTGCTCATCGCCGACGAGCCGACGACCGCGCTGGACGTGACCATCCAGGCGCAGATCCTCAAGCTGCTCGCGGACCTGGTGGCCGAGACCGACACCGCGCTGATCATGATCACGCACGATCTCGGCGTGGTCGCGGGGCTGTGCGACGAGGTCAACGTGCTCTACGCCGGTCGCGTGGTGGAGCGCGCCCAGCGGCACGAGCTGTTCGCTCGCCCCAAACATCCCTACACCGCAGGTCTGTTGGCCTCGGTGCCGCGGCTGGACTCGCCGCGCGGGCAGCAGCTCACGCCGATCGACGGCTCGGTGGCCGACAACATCCCTTGGGACGCGGGCTGCGCCTTCTGCCCGCGCTGCCCGAACGCCCTGGACGTGTGCGAGCGGCAGACCCCCGAGGTCAGCGTCGACGTGAGCGGCAGGCTGCTGCGCTGCCACAACCCGGTCCGGGAGTCGATGACGAACACGATGGAGGCGTCTTGAGCGACATGACCGACGCGGTTGCCGGCGACGACGTGCTGGTCGAACTCGACGACCTCGAGGTGCACTTCCCGATCAAGCGCGGAGTGGTGCTGGACCGCACCGTGGGCCACGTCTACGCCGTGGACGGGATCTCGCTGCGCATCAACCGCGGCGAGACCTACGGCCTGGTCGGCGAATCCGGTTGCGGGAAGTCGACTCTCGGCCGCGCGGTGCTGCGGCTGGAGAAGCCAACCGGGGGCAAGGTGATGTTCGAGAACACCGACCTGTCCGGGATGAAGGGCGAGAAGCTGCGGCGGATGCGGCAGCGGATGCAGATGCTCTTCCAGGACCCGCTGTCCTCGCTGGACCCGCGCCAGTCCGTGGAGGCGCTGCTGGTCGAGGGCATGCGCGCGCACGGCCTGGCCAGGGACAAGGGTGCCACGGACGAGCGGCTGCGGGAGCTGCTCTCGGCGGTCGGCCTGCCGTCCACGGCGCTGCGCAAGTACCCGCACGAGTTCTCCGGCGGGCAGCGCCAGCGCATCGGCATCGCACGCGCCCTGTCGGTGGGCCCGGAACTGGTGGTCGCCGACGAACCGGTCTCCGCGCTGGACGTGTCGGTGCAGGCCCAGGTGCTCAACCTCCTCGAGGGCCTGCAGGCCGACTTCGGGCTGACCTACCTGGTCATCGCGCACGACCTCGCGGTGGTGCGGCACATCGCCGACCGGGTCGGGGTGATGTACCTGGGCGGCATCGTCGAGGAGTCGGCATCGGACACGTTGTACACCGAACCGCTGCACCCGTACTCGAAGGCGCTGCTGTCGGCGGTTCCGGTCCCGGACCCGGCCGTGGAGGACGACCGCGAGCAGATCCTGCTCTCCGGTGATCTGCCCTCGCCCGCGAACCCGCCGTCGGGGTGCCGGTTCCACACGCGCTGCCCGTGGCGGCAGGCCACCCGTTGCGGGACGGAGCGCCCGGTCCTGCGCGAGCTCGCACCGGGGCACCGGGTCGCCTGCCACTACGCCGAGGAGATCCGCGACGGCGAGATCCAGCCGAACACCGCGGTCGAGCCCGCCACCGCGTGAACCCGAGGGCTCACTCGGAAGCGTCCGGCTCGAAGGCTCGCGAAGCCGGCCGGGCATGGGTGAGAGCCTCGTCCTCCTCGCCGGGTGCGCGTGTTTCGGCGCGATTCCCGAGCGGTTCGCTTGACGTCCACTTAGGATGCTTGGTGTGCGGTACAGCGGTGCTTTGCGGTGCTCGGCTTGCGAGCACCGGGCGATTCTGGAGCGGGACACGGCAGATCGACTGGTCTCCGAAGGCGCGGGCGAGCTGGTGAGCTTCGAATGCCCGGAGGGCAACGGTGTGCACGTCTGCAACCCGGACTTCGAACAAGGCGCCCAGCCCACCGGCTAGCCCGCGAGATATTTCAGTGTGAGCTTCCGGCGCCCGAGATGTCCGCACAGTTTTAGGCATAACTGTCACCAGCACGAGTCTCGCGGTGGGGTGGTGGGGCTTCGTGCTTGCCGATGGGTTTCGTTGGGTTCGGCCGTTGCTTCGGGGTTCAGGTCGGGATCGGTTCGGGGTGCGCGGGTTCCTTGGCCGCGGGGCGGATGCGGCCGAGGCTGCCCAGGAGCACTCCGGTGACCACCACGGCGCCCGCGGCCAGTTCGATCCAGTGCGGGGTCTCGTCGAGCAGGAGCCAGGCCAGGGTGAAGCCGAAGACCGGTACCAGCAGGGAGAACGGGGCTACCGTGCTCGCCGGGTAGCGGCCGAGCAGCGTGGTCCACACGCCGGAACCGACCACGGTCGCCAGCAGCACGGTGTAGACCAGCCCGCTCAGCGCGATGATCCCGCTGGTGGTGCTGAACATCGTGGTCAGCGCGTGCCAGCCCGCGCCCGGTCCTTCGAACACCGCGGACAGCGCGAACATCGGCAGCGGCGGGACGATCGCGATCCACAGCGTCAGGTGCAGCGGGTTCGGCGCCTCGGCCTTGCGGCTGGACAGGTTGCCCAGCGCCCAGGAGAACGCGCCCGCCAGCGTCAGCAGCATCGGCAGCAGCGTCGCGCTGTGCGCGCGGTGCCACCCGATGACGACCATGCCCAGCACCGCGGTGCAGATGCCCAGCAGCTGCACCGGGGTGAGCCGTTCGCGCAGCAGCAGCGCGCCGAGCAGCACGGTGAACGGTGCCGAGCTCTGCAGCACCAGCGAGGCCAGCCCGGTCGGCATGCCCGCTTGCAGCGCGAGGAACAGGAACGCGAACTGCCCGGTCGCGAAGCCCAGGCCGTAGCCGATCAGCCAGCGCCACTTCACCTGCGGCCGCGGCACGAACAGCAAGACCGGCAGCAGCACCGCGAACCGCAGCGCGGCGAAGAAGAACGGCGGGAAGTGCCCGAGCCCCCAGTCCAGAGCGATGAAGTTCGATCCCCAGAGGGCGGCGACGGTCACGGCGAGCAGGCGGTCCTTCTTGGTCACGAGCTCACCCTGCCGCGCGTCATTTGTGAAGCACAAGCAATATTATCTGCAAGAACTATGTAGAATTCCTGCATGGACGTTCGCAGGCTGAGGCTGCTCCGCGAGCTCGCCGACCGGGGGACGGTGACCGCGGTCGCCGAGGCCCTCTCCTACACGCCGTCGGCGGTGTCCCAGCAGATTCGCGCGCTGCAGACCGAGGTCGGCGTGCCGTTGACCGAGCCGGCGGGCCGCGGCCTGCGGCTCACCGACGCGGGTTGGTCGCTGGCCGCCCGCGCGGACGAGATCCTGGCCGCGCTGGACCGCGCGGAAGCCGAGCTGGACACCTACCGCTCCAGCCCGCGCGGTGTGGTGCGCGTGGCGTCGTTCCCCTCGGCCGCGCTGCTGTTGCTGCCCGGGCTGCTGCGCAGGATGGCCGAGCACCCGAAGGTGCGGCTGGAGTGCCGGGACATCGACATGGCGCCGACCGAGGTGCCGCGGCTGACCGCCGACTTCGACCTCGTCGTGACGCACCGCGACGATCACGCCCCGCCCTTCGACGACCGGCGGATGGAGATCACCCCGCTGCTGCGCGAGCCGCTCGACGTCGCACTGCCGCCCGGGCACCCGCTCGCGGACCGGGAACGCGTCGAGCTCACCGAGCTGGTGCGCGAGCCCTGGCTGAGCGTGGACATCGGGTTCCCGGTCGACGACGTGCTGCGTTCCCTCGCGGTGCGCACCGGGGCGCGGCCGCAGGTGATCCAGCGGATCAACGACTTCCGGGTGATCGAGGCGCTGGTCGCCGACGGGCACGGCATCGCCCTGCTGCCGCGGCATTCGACCGAGGGCACCCGGCTGGTGCTGCGGCCGCTCGCGGGGGTGCGGGCTGGCCGCAACATCGAGGTGGTCTCGCGGCGGGGCGCCACCGAGCACCCGGCCGTGCAGGTTGCGCTCGAGGCGTTGCTCGCCGAGGCCGCCGTGGTCGTGGAGGGATCAGGTTGAGGTGGCGAAGCCGCCGGCCCGGTCGACCAGCCGCGCCAGATCCTCGGCCTCGTCGGCGGTGAACACCAGGGTGTCGCCGCGCGGGAGCACGACCGCGACGCGGTCGCCGAGGACGAGCACCGTGGTGTCGGCGTCCGCGGGCGCGGCGCACCTGATGCGCCAGCGGAGCATTTCCGTCGGATCCTCGGTCGGCCACATGTTCACCTCGACACTGCTGTTTTCCGCAGTGACTGAACAGGGCCCGGAGCGCGGTAGCAAGTATCGTCGCTCGTTCGAGTGGGAGGCTTCCGGGCAGCGGAAGCGGGTGGAGCGGGAAAGCGGCGCGGTCCCCGACTGTGATCCCCTATCGCCGGCCGCTTCCCCACGTCCTGTTTCCCCAGGGGCCGCCGTGCATCCCCGGCGTTGTCCATGCTGCCCCGGCCGGGCGCGGCGCAATACCGACTTTGGTCGAGCGAGTTGACCGGATCCGGTCGGCGCTGCGGGACGACCTGGGTGCTCGAACCAGGGATCACCCGGATTCGGTGACCGATCGCACAGGAGAGCCTCGAATTCGCGCGGCGTTATGTCCGTCCGTGGGGCGGGGCTGTCGCGTGTGTCGAAAAGCAGCGGAAGTTCGGGCGTTTCGCCGCGATCGTGCCGCCGGTCGACCGGACCTGTCCCGGTTCGGATCCGTACCCTGGCTATCGGCTGCGTGCGAGGCGTGCGACGTCCCCGACCCGAACGGACCCACATGATCGAATGGCTGGACACGATTCCATCGGGACTGATCTACCTGGTGGTCGCGTTGATCATCGGGCTGGAGAGCATCGGTATTCCGCTGCCCGGTGAGATCTTGCTGGTCAGTTCCGGGGTGGCGGCATCGCACGGCGTCGTCGACCCCGTCCTGCTGGGCGTGCTCGCGGCGACCGGCGCGATCATCGGCGACTCCATCGGCTACGCGGTCGGCAAGCGCTGGGGGCGTGGCCTGCTGCAGTGGCTGGGGCGCAAGATGCCCAAGCACTTCGGCCCCAAACCGGTCGCGCAGGCCGAGCGGCTCTTCGAGCGCTGGGGCGCGTGGGCGGTCTTCGGCGGACGCTTCGTCGCCCTGCTGCGCATCCTGGCGGGCCCGCTGGCGGGCACGCTCGACATGCCCTACCGCAAGTTCCTGCTGGCCAACGCCACGGGCGGTATCGCGTGGGCCGGGTCGGTGACCACGCTGGCCTACCTCTTCGGCCTCGTCGCGGGGCAGTGGTTCCACCGGTTCTCCTGGGTGGCCCTGCTGTTCGCGGTCGTCTTCGCCTGGCTGGCCGCCCGGGTCATCCAGAAGCGCGTCGCGCGAGCCGATGAAGAGGAGCAGGAAGCCGGCGAGACCGCGTCCACCCATTGAGGGCGTTTCCAGCGTGGGATTTGCGCGGCGGTGCGGGTGGCCGGTTCTGCCGCGGCGCCGGTTGAGTCCCGCACCTGAAACAGCGGCTACCGCCGCATGCTGCGAGATCTCCTGAAGCACCCACGAAGCGGGGCGGTCCGGAATCCGGACCGCCCCGCTTCGTGGGTGCGGAAGGTCAGCGGTTGGCGCGGTTGACCGCGGAGACCACCGCTTCCAGCATCGCGACGATGGTGGAGGTGTTCACGCCCACGCCCCAGAAGACCTCGTCGCCGACGGCGCACTCCAGGTAGGCCGCGGCTCGGGCGTCATCGCCGGAGGTCAGGGCGTGCTCGTGGTAGTCCAGGACGCGCACGTCGTAGCCGACCGTGGTCAGCGCGTCGACGAACGCGGAGACCGGCCCGTTGCCGTGCCCGGTGATCTCGCGCTCCTGCCCGTCGACCACGACGCTGGCGTGGATGGTCTCGTCGCCGGCCTCGCCCGCCGAGCGCTGGCGCACCAGCTTCAGCGGGGCGTCGGCCTGCAGGTACTCGGTGGAGAACGCGTCCCACATCACCGCCGGGGCGACCTCGCCGCCCTCGGAATCGGTGTAGTCCTGCACGACCTTGGAGAACTCGATCTGCAGCTTGCGCGGCAGCTCCAGCTGGTGCTCGGTCTTCATCACGTAGGCCACGCCGCCCTTGCCGGACTGCGAGTTGACCCGGATCACCGCCTCGTAGGAGCGGCCGACGTCCTTCGGGTCGATCGGCAGGTACGGGACCTCCCACGGGTGCTCGTCGAGCGGGGTGCCCGCCTGCGCGGCCTCGGCGCGCAGCGCGTCCAGGCCCTTGTTGATGGCGTCCTGGTGGCTGCCCGAGAAGGCCGTGTAGACCAGCTCACCGCCCCACGGGTGCCGCTCCGGCACCGCCAGCTGGTTGCAGTGCTCGACGGTGCGCTTGATGTAGTCCAGGTCGGAGAAGTCGATCTGCGGGTCGACGCCCTGGCTGAACAGGTTCATGCCCAGCGCCACCAGGTCGACGTTGCCGGTGCGCTCGCCGTTGCCGAACAGGCAGCCCTCGATGCGGTCGGCGCCGGCCTGGTAGCCCAGCTCGGCGGCGGCGATGCCGGTCCCGCGGTCGTTGTGCGGGTGCAGCGAGAGGATCACCGAGTCGCGGCGGGCCAGGTTGCGGTGCATCCACTCGATCGAGTCGGCGTAGACGTTCGGCGTGGCCATCTCGACCGTGGCGGGCAGGTTCAGGATCACCGGCTTCTCGGGCGTGGGCTGCAGGATCTCGGTGACCGCGTCGCAGATCTCCACCGCGTAGGACAGCTCGGTGCCGGTGTAGGACTCCGGCGAGTACTGGAACCGGAAGTCGGTGTCCGGGTACTTCGCCGCCAGCTCCTTGACCGTCTCGGCGCCGGACGTGGCGATCTTCTTGATCCCCTCGCGCTCCTCGCGGAAGACCACGCGGCGCTGCAGGATCGAGGTCGAGTTGTAGAAGTGCACGACCGCCTTCGACACGCCCTCCAGCGCTTGGAAGGTCCGCTCGATCAGCTCCGTGCGGCACTGGGTGAGCACCTGGATGCGCACGTCGTCCGGGACGGCGCCGTCCTCGATGATCTCCCGGACGAAGTCGAAGTCGGTCTGGCTGGCCGCCGGGAACCCGACCTCGATCTCCTTGAAGCCCATCTGCACCAGCAGCTCGAACATGCGGCGCTTGCGCGCGGGCGACATCGGGTCGATCAGGGCCTGGTTGCCGTCGCGCAGGTCGACGGCGCACCACAGCGGGGCGCGGCTGATCCGCGCGTCCGGCCAGGTGCGGTCCGGCAGGGATACGTCCTCGACCAGCTCGTGGAACGGGCGGTAGCGGTGGACGGGCATCGAGCTGCCCTGCTGCGGGTTCCACGGCGCCTGGTCGGCGGGTGCGGGCTTGGAAGGCTTGGTCACCCGGCCGGAAAACGGGGCCTGGGCGTCTGGGGAATTGCTGCTCATCAGAGTGGTTCTCCTGGTCGCTTGCCGGTTCGGTGCTGACGACCGGCGCGTTCGAACCCCGCGACGAGGGGCCGGTCTAGGAGACCCCGTCGCGGCGGCGAAGCAGGAGAACGCGAGCCACGAGGCCTAGACTAACCGCATCGCGGGTCCGGTGTGCAAGCATCCTGTCCGGATCGTGGGAACGGTCCCGGGTTGCGAGTCGGTAATGACTCTGGGGTGATCCGGGCTCGGCGTGTCAAACTGTGATCGTGGCCGAACATGCTCGAAGCGACGCGCGCGAGGGCGGCTTGAGCCGCGCCGACGCCAGGCGGATGTGGGGACGCTCGGTCGACGTGCTGACCCGGGTCGTCCGCATCGCGGGCTCGGTCTGCGCAGCCCTGCTGGCGATCCACGTGGTGTTCACGCTCGGCGGCGCGAACCCGGACAACGGCATCACCGAGTTCGTGGCGAGCGCGGCCGACACTCTCGCGCTCGGTTTCCAGGACCTGTTCATGCCCGCGGACCCGCAGCTGGAGGTGCTGGTCAACTACGGGACGGCCGCGCTGTTCTGGCTGGTGATCACGGGCATCGCGACGAGGATCCTCACCTCCCTCCGGTGAGTCGTGCCCTCGGCCGAACGGGTGTGACCCATCTCGTGATGTGACGCGGGTGTCGATCGGCCGAGCGGAGAACGGGGAGCCGGGAGAATCGGCGACGACCCGATGAGTCGCTCGGTGTGGAGCGCACGCCCGTTGCGAAGGGATGGCGGTTGAGCACCGGCGCGCTCCCCAGAATCGAAGTTCCCGCGTGGCTGCGGCGCATGCTGCGCCCGGTCGCGATCCCGACCGACTGGACGCGGGTGTCGGCCGCGGCCATCGGCATCGGCCTGCCTCAGGTGCTCGGCCTGCTCATCGGGCGCGGCGACATCGCGATGCTGGTCTCGATCGGTGCGCTGTGCGCCTCGTTCTCCGATGTCACCGGCTCGTACGGATACCGGTTGCGCCGGTTGAGCGTGGCCGCCGTGCTCGGCGCCGCGGGCTTCGCCGCCGGGGTGGCGGCGCCCGGACCGTGGTGGGCCGCGGCGGTCGTGCTGCTGGTCGCGGTGCCCTCGGCGCTGTCCAGCAAGCTGGGCGAGCTGTGGTCGTCCGGCGGCGCGCACATGCTGACCTTCTGCATCGTGGCCACCGGCGATCACTCCGCGCTGCCGCCGGTCGAACAGGTCGGCTGGTTCCTGGCCGGCGAGGTGCTGCTGCTGGTGCTGGCGGCCGCGACCTGGCCGCTGCGCCGCGCCGCCCCGGCGCGGGGCGCGGTCGCCGACATCTTCGTCGCGGTGCGGCGGATGTTCGACGCCGACTCCACGATCGCCGCGCGCCAGCAGCTGACCAGGTCCCTCGACACGGCGCACGACGTGCTCCTCGGCGGCGCGTCGATGTCGCGCAGCCGCGTCCGCGACCGGCTGTACCTGATCTACCAGCGGTCCAACTCGGTGGTGGAGGCCGCGGTGTCGGTGGCCCACGCCGGGATCACCCCGCCGCAGCGCACTCGCGATGCGCTCGACGCGCTCGCGCACGCCACGCGCACCGGTGAGGCCCTCCCGCCGTACCGGCCCGCCGACTCGGGCTCGCCGCTGCTGCGGGCGTTGGACGAGAGCATCGCCGAGCTCACCGAGACCGTCAGCCAGGGCCGCCGGGCGCAGGGGATCGCGCGGCGGGCCGGGCCGCGGCTGAGCTTCGGCTCCACCGTCTGGTGGCAGACCCTGCGAATGGTGCTGTGCCTGGCCGCGGCCGAGGGGATCGGGCTGCTGTTCGGGCTGGACCAGGCCTACTGGATCGCGATGACCACCGCGCTGGTGTTGCGCCCGAACTCCGGTTCGGTCTTCGCCCGCACCGTGCTGCGCGCGCTGGGCAGCATCCTGGGCGTTGCGGTGGCGGTCGGGCTGCTGGCGCTGGTGCCTGCCGGCTGGTGGACGGTGCTGTTCATCGTCCTGCTGGCCGGCAAGCTGCCGACCGCGCTGAGCAGGCACTACGGGTTGTTCAGCGCGGTGATCACGGCGCTGGTGCTGCTGCTGATGAGCCAGGAGCGGTTGTACTACCCGCAGGCCCGGCTGGTGGACACCCTGATCGGCTGCGCGATCGTGCTGGTGGTCGGCTTCCTGCTCCGCCAGGTGCACGCCGGGCCTTCGCTGCGCGACGGGTTCGCCGACGCGGTCGAGTCGGTCACCGACTACGTCTCCCGCTCGCTGGCCGGTGCCGAGCAGGGGCGTTCAGCGCTGCGCCGCCGCACCTACCGACAGCTCGCCGAGCTGCGCTCCAGGCTCCAGCAGCGGCTGATGAGCCCGCACGGCGCGTCCGAGGCGGAGGCGTGGTGGCCCGCGATCATCCTGCTGGAGCGCGTGATCGACGCCGCCACCGAGCAGGCGGTGCGCGGCGACACCGACGATCAGCAACACACCCAGCTGCTGGTGTCGACCATGCGCACGATCAACCGCCGGCTGCGCGCCGGATCCGAGGTCGGTCCGGATGACCTGCGCGCGGAGCTGGAGGCGGTCTACCGGCGCATCACCGAGGCGTGACCGCGTGGTGCTGACAGTTCTGCCTAAAACTGTGAAGAGGCTCGCGCCCGGGACGTCCGGACAGTTCTAGGAGATTTCGTGCAGCGCTGAGTGCAGCTGTTCGGCCGCATGCCAGACGTCGACGTGCGAGAGCCAGGTCGGCGGGAAGTGCAGCCGCAGCAGGTCGGGGTCGGCGCATTCGGTCAGCACTCCCCGGTCCGACAAGGCGTCGGCGAGGCGCTGGGCCTTGGGGTGGCGGAGGCAGACCTGGGCGCCGCGGGGCGTGCCGGGCGCCGGTTCGGAGATCTCGATCGCCGCCTCGGCGCAGAACTCCGAGACCTGTTCGACGAACAGCTCCACCAGACCGCGCGCCTTGGCCGCCAGCGCCCCGGCCGGGACTCCGTCGAGGATGGACAGCACCGTGCGCAGCTCGGTGGCCGCCAGTGCCGCGGCCGGGCCCGCGAAGGGCTCGGCCAGCGGGTGCCGGGACTCCGGAGGTCCGCCGAGGTACCGATCCGCGACGAAGCTGTAGGACGGGGCCGTCGCGCTGCCGCCGAGGTACTTGTAGCCGCAGCCGATGGCGAAGTCGGCGTTCCAGCCGTGCAGGTCCACGTCCAGCGCGCCCGCCGAGTGGGTCAGGTCCCACAGCGCCAGCGCGCCGTGCCGGTGGATCTCGGCGGTGATCGCGGCGGCGTCGCGCTCCGCGCCGGTGCGCAGGTCGGCGTGCGACAGGGCCACCGCCGCCACCCGGTCCATCGGCAGCTCGGCGAGCCGGTCGGTGTCGTCGATCAGCACCAGTTCGCCGCCGATGTGCTCGGCGGCCGAACGGGCCAAGCAGCGGTCGGTGGGGAAGCAGTCGCGTCCGACCGCCAGGATCGTCCGGTCGGGGCGCAGCCGAGCGGCCGCCACCAGGGCCTTGAACAGGTTGATCGAGGTCGACTCCGCGATGGTGATCTCACCGGTGTCGGCGCCGAGCAGCGGCGCGAGCGCACCGGCCGCGAGCCGGGCCTCCCGCCGCCATTCGGACTCGCCCTGCGAGCGACCGCTGCGCGGTTCCCAGCGGTGCTGGACGAACCGGCGCAGTCGCGCGGGCGAGGTGCGCGGCAGCGGACCGCCGCTGTAGCCGTCCAGGCGGATCAGACCCGGGTGGATGTCGTAGCGCAGGCGCAGTCCAGCGAGCACGTCGGCGTCATCGAGCGCTTCCGCAGTCGTTCTGATACTCGTCCACACGAGTGAAGTCATACCGCATCGGAGAACGCCATGTAATGGGGACAGGCATCAATGATCGAATTTCCGATGTGCTGATCATGCTCCTGGCGGACCGGGAATGAGCCGTTCAGTGGCAACGCGTGAGTAGGTTGCTGTTGCTCGCCCGCTTCAGCTCAACAGCGAGGCGCACTGCCGGCACGTCCGGGCCGACAGCATCAGCGCCCCGTGCGCGATGACCGTGCACCCCGCGATGATCAGCAGCAGCGGCCAGGGTCCCGGGAGTTCGGTGACCAGGGCGATCGTGGTGGTCGGCATCGCCAGGCCCGCCACGGTGGCGCTCCAGCCCAGCACCGCGGGCAGCCGGTCCGGGACCGAGAGGCGCTGGGTGAGCAGCAGCGCGGCCACGCCCATCAGCACCGTGCTGATCCCTATCCCGATCAGCAGCTGCACCGTCTCCGGCGGCGTGACGTAGCCGTCGTGACCGAGCGTCCAGGCCAGCCGCCACCCTCCGAGCAGCGCGGGCATGGTCAGCAGCAGCCAGAACGCGGTGCGCCGGGTCTGGGCGACGGTCAGCTCCCGCTGGCAGCCCGGGGCGAGCTCGGCGGGCGTGCCGAACTCGCGCAGCGCCTCGGCCACCGCCTCGGAGCGCGGCTTGCCCGCGTCGAGGTGCGCGGCGACGCAGTCGTCCAGGCCGTCGCGGATCTCGTCGAGCAGCCGTTCCTTGGTCCGGGCCGGGCCGCGCAGCTCCGCGGCGAGCTCCGCGACGTAGCGGTCGATGGGGTTCACAAGCCGCTCCCCGGCCCGTCACCCCGCACTGCGTCCGCCTTCATAACTCGGGAGCCTAATGCCTGTCGCCCAATTCGTCCTGCCTGGCGGTAAGACCGGCGGGCAGGACGGCTCTCCGCTGCGGATTCCGGTCCTCGCGAGTCCGCTCAGAACGCCGGGGTGGACCAGGAACCGGTGAAGACGATCTCGTCGAGCGACTTGCGGGCGCGCGGACGGGTCTCCTTGGTGCGCAGCCCTTCGTCGGCGTCGGCGAGGTCGCCCAGAGCGCCCACCGCGATGGCCACCGTCGGTTCGAAGTCCGCGGGTACGTCGAACTCGGCGCGGGCTGCTTCGCGGTCGAAGCCGGCCATCTGGTGGCCGTGCAGCCCCTCGGCCTCGGCCTGCAGGACGAGGTTCTCGGCGGCCAGGCCCAGGCCGTACTCGCCGTAGGGCATCGGCTCGCCCTCGTCGTCGAGCTTGCGCGCCACGCCGATGACCAGCATCGCTGCGTTGCCCGCCCAGCCCTTGTTGCCCCGGGAGAGGACGCCGAAGATGCGGTCGAAGGTGGGTTCGCCGCGGCGAGCGGCGATGAACCGGGCCGGTTGGGTGTTGCCCCAGGAAGGCGCCCAGCGGGCTGCCTCGAACAGCGCGGTGAAGGTGCGGTCGTCGATGGTCGTCGCGGGATCCAGCACCCGAGGGCTCCACCGCTGCGCCAGCAGGGCGTGCACGGGAACGGCCGTATCCGCGGACTTGTCCGGCCGAGAAACCAGCTCGTCCTCAGCGGTCACCGGTACCTCCTAGATCGCGTATTGCCAGGCGGTCAACGAGTACGCGCCCAGCCAGGAGCCGAAGAACACCAGCAGTACCGCGGTCGTCGCGGCCGTCGGTCGCCGCCGCTTGGCCAGCCCGATGGCGACCGGGATGAGCAGCGGGAAGGCCGGCAACATCAACCGCACCTTCGAGTACATCAGTCCGTCCGACCCGAGGTCCAGCGCCACGACGGCCGCGGCGAACAGCACCAGCGGCCAGGGCATGCGCTGGCGCACGCACACCACCAGCAGCACGAGCGCAGCAAGCACCACCCAGACGGTGAAGGTCTCGAACACCGAGCGCTGCTGGGTGAGCGTCTCCAGGACGAACTTGCCGGTGGACGCGCCGCCGTCGAAGGCCGAGGACCAGCCGCGCTGCTGCAGCTCGAAGTACCCGTTGAGCGCACCGGTCTGCAATCCGACCCAGCCGACGTAGAGCAGCATCCCGGTCGGCGCGAGGAGTATCGCCAGCCAGGGCCACCACGCGTCGCGCCGCTGGACGATCGCCACGATCGCGGCCAGCCCGACCACGCCGATCAGCGCCGCCGCGGTGGGCCGGACCAGTCCGGCGGCCGCGCAGCACAGGCCGGCGAGCGTCCAGTTGCGCTCCACCACGCCGATCAGCGCCCAGATGGACAGCGCGCAGAACAGCGCCTCGGAGTAGGCCATCGACAGCACCACGGACATCGGCGCCGCGGCGAACAGCACGACCAGCAGCAGCCCGGCCGTGCGCGAGCCGCCGATGCGCTCGCCGAGCCGCGCCAGCCCGTAGGCGGCGAACACGCCGCAGATCAGGCTGACGATGACCGCGGCGCCGGTGGTCGTGATCCCCGGGAGGATCTGCACCGCCATGATCAGCAGCGGGTAGCCGGGGAAGAACGCGAGCGGGGTCTCCGGATAGCGGTTGCCGAACCCGTCGACCATGCTCGGGTCGACGCCGCCGTAGCCGTGCGCGGCGATCTCGGTGTACCACTGCCCGTCCCAGGCGCGCAGGTTCTCCACGACCGTCTGATCGTTCGCGGTGGAGAGCCAGGTCAGCACCAGCAGACCCACCAGGCGCACTGCGAGGTACACCACAGCCGGTGCGAGCGCGATGATCGTCCGACGCTGCCGCGGGGTGCCGAAATCAGTCGTTGGCAGCCGCGATGAGCTGTATCGTTTCCGCTGCGTAGCCGTTGCGTTCCCGGCGCCGTCGCGGGGTGGTTCCAGCGCTCCCGGCGTGGTGGACAACCCGACGCTCCACTCTTGTCGACAATCGCGTCCCACAGGGTAGACGCGCCTTCGGAGATTGGGGTTCGGGCCCACGTGTTCGGTAGGCTAGTCCGGCAGCGGAGCGACCTGGTGTAGGCCGTTTCGGCTGGCCCGGGCGACCTCGGGTCGCCGACGCTGCCGACCGCCGAGTCGCGGAGCGAACCGGTCGTGACGGGCCGGTGCTCTTTCGTCAACCCGGTGTCAGTGCGGGGACAACCCGCACCCGGGCGACCGCAGCGGTCGAGGAGGTTTGTTTCACGTGGCGCTCGTCGTCCAGAAGTACGGCGGTTCCTCGCTCGAGAGTGCTGATCGCATCAAACGAGTTGCCGAACGCATCGTCGAGACCCGCAAAGCGGGCAACGACGTCGTGGTCGTCTGCTCCGCGATGGGTGACACCACCGACGAGCTGCTCGACCTCGCCGGCCAAGTCAACCCGGCACCGCCCGAGCGGGAACTCGACATGCTGCTGACCGCGGGGGAGCGGATCTCCAACGCGCTGGTCGCGATGGCGGTCGAGTCCTTCGGGGTGGAGGCGTGCTCGTTCTCCGGTTCGCAGGCCGGGGTGATCACCACCTCGGCGCACCAGGACGCGCGCATCGTCGACGTCACCCCCGGCCGGATCCAGGAGGCGCTGTCCGAGGGGCAGGTCGTGCTGGTCGCAGGCTTCCAGGGTGTCGCTCTCGACACCAAGAACATCACCACGCTCGGCCGGGGCGGCTCGGACACCACCGCGGTCGCGGTGGCCGCCGCCCTGGAAGCGGACGTGTGTGAGATCTACACCGACGTCGACGGGGTCTACACCGCCGATCCGCGCATCGTGCCCGATGCCAAGCACCTCGATCGCATCACCTCCGAGGAGATGCTCGAGCTGGCCGCCACGGGCGCGAAGGTGCTGCACCTGCGCGCGGTGGAGTACGCCCGTCGCTACGGCGTGCCGTTGCACGTCCGCTCGTCTTACTCGCCCAAGCCCGGCACTACCGTGTCCGGTTCAGTGGAGGACCTTTCCGTGGAACAGGCGATGATCACCGGCGTCTCGCACGACCGGTCGGAGGCCAAGGTCACCGTGCGCGGTGTGCCGGACAACCCTGGTATCGCCGGGCGGATCTTCCGCGCCGTGGCCGATGCCGAGATCGACATCGACATGGTGCTGCAGAACGTCTCCGGCACCGAGTCCGGGCGCACCGACATCACCTTCACCGTGGCGCGCAGCAACGGTGAGGTGGCCGTGGCCGAGCTGGAGAAGATCCGCGACGAGCTCGGCTTCACCGAGGTCGTCTACGACGACAGCGTGGGCAAGGTCTCGCTGGTGGGCGCGGGCATGCGCTCGCACCCGGGCGTGACCGCCACGTTCTGCGAGGCGCTGTCCAACGCAGGCGTCAACATCGACATCATCAACACCTCGGAGATCCGCATCTCGGTGCTGATCGACGACACCGAGCTCGACGCCGCGGTGCAGGCGCTGCACGCGGCCTTCGAGCTCGGCGGCGACGAGGAAGCCGTCGTGTACGCGGGGAGTGGTCGCTGATGGCTCCGACCCTGGCGATCGTCGGTGCCACTGGAGCGGTGGGCACCGTCATGATCGACATCATCAACAACCGCGACTCGGTGCCGTGGGGCGAGATCCGGCTGATCGCCTCGCCGCGCTCGGCGGGCAAGAAGATCACCGTCCGCGGCGCGGAGAACACCGTGGTCCCGCTGGGCCCGGAGGCCTTCGACGGCGTGGACATCGCGCTGTTCGACGTGCCGGACGAGGTCTCCGCGCAGTGGGCCCCGGTGGCCGCCGAGCGCGGTGCGATCGCGGTGGACAACTCCGGCGCGTTCCGGATGGACCCCGAGGTGCCGCTGGTGGTGCCCGAGGTCAACCCGGAGAAGGTGCACGAGCGGCCCAAGGGCATCATCGCCAACCCGAACTGCACCACGCTGTCGATGATGGCGGCCCTCGGCGCGCTGCACCACGAGTTCGGCCTGCGCGAGCTGGTCGTCTCCTCCTACCAGGCGGCTTCCGGTGCGGGCCAGGACGGCATCGACCGGCTCTACGCCGAGATCGCCGCGGTCGCGGGCAAGGAGCTGGGCGCCAAGGCGGGCGACGTCGCCGAGGCGCTGGCCGCTGCCGGCCTGTCCGAGGAGACCCCGTTCAAGGCCCCGCTGGCGCTCAACGTGGTGCCGTGGGCCGGTTCGCGCAAGGACGACGGCTGGACCTCCGAGGAGCTCAAGGTCCGCAACGAGTCCCGCAAGATCCTCGGCATCCCGGAGCTGAAGGTCTCCGCGACCTGCGTTCGGGTGCCGGTGCAGACCACGCACTCGCTGGCGGTGCACGCCACCTTCGAGCACGAGGTCACGGTCGAGCAGGCGCACAAGGTCTTCGGCGACCAGCCGACCATCGTGCTGCGGGACGACCACGACAACGAGGTCTTCCCGACCCCGGCCGAGGTCGTCGGCGCCGACCCGACCTACGTCGGTCGCGTCCGCCAGGCGCTGGACTTCCCGAACACCCTGGAGTTCTTCGTCTGCGGCGACAACCTGCGCAAGGGCGCGGCGCTGAACACCTACGAGATCGCCGAAACGCTCGCGAAGTGAGCTGAAACCCGGCGGCACCGAGGCGCCTTTCCCCTGGCCGCAGGGGGAAGGCGCCTCTATTGTTCGCGGGGCGGACGGATAACAACGCTCGAAGGTGTGGTCGAGCGGGCTTCTGTCCGAACGGGGGATGTGGGCGCGTGGCAGGCGCCGCTATCAATGGAGGCATGTCCGTGATGACCTGGCCCGATCACCTGTTGACCCTGGCTGAGTTCGACGAGCTTCCCGAGGACAACTCGCGGCGCTACGAGCTCCAGGAAGGCGTCCTCCAAGTGACCCCGAAAGCAGCCGGCTTCCACCAGTTCGTCCTCACCCGGTTGTCCGCTGCGCTCGATCGCGCGCTGCCCGAAGGCTGGGCCGCGATCAGCGAACCGGAGGTCGTGATCGCCGAGACGTTCCCTCCCACGGTCCGGGTTCCGGATGTGATCGTGGTGAGCCTCGACCGGGTCCTGGAACGGCCTGCGAAACTCCACGCCCAGGACGTGGTTCTCGCGGTCGAGGTTCTCTCGCCGGGCTCGCAGCGAGCGGACAACATCGTGAAGCGGGCTGAATACGCCGAGGCCGGCATACCCGCGTACTGGAGCCTGGACATCCGCGAACGGCCGACGCTCTCCGCCCAGCGCTTGGTCGACGGCGTCTACAAGACGGACTCGGACGGACCGGGCGTGTTCATGACCGAGCACCCGTTCGACCTGCGGATCGATCTGGACGCGCTGGGTACTCGCGTCGTTCCCCCCGAAGCGGGAGTGATTCCGGGCACTGTGCCTGTGCTGAGCTGTGCTTATCCGCCCGGATAGGTTGGGGACATGAGTTCAGTCCCGGTCGTGCTGGGTGTCGATCTCGGCACCACGGCAACCAAGGTCGTCGCCGCAGGAACCGACGCGCAGGTGCTGCACCAGACCGAGCGCGGGTATCCGCTGCACACCGACGAGTCCGGTGAAGCGACCCAGGACGCGGGCCAGGTCCTCGCCGCGGCCGTCGAGGCGCTCGCCGAGTGCGTCGAGTGGGCCCGCGAACACGGCCACGAGGTCGCCGGGCTGTCGTTCAGCTCCGCCATGCACACCCTGGTCGGCCTGGATTCCGCGGGCGAGCCCGCGACCCGCGCGTTCAACTGGGCCGATACCCGGGCCGCCGAGGCCGCGGACGCGCTGCGCGCGGACCACGGCACCGCTTCCGCGCTGCACCGGGCCACCGGGACCCCGGTGCACACCCAGTCGGTCATGGTGAAGCTGTCCTGGCTGCACGGGGCCGGCCGCGAGCTGATCGGCGACGCGGTCCGCTGGTCGGGACTCAAGGACTACGTGGTCGCCGCCTTCACCGGCGAGTTCGTCACCGAGCACTCGCTGAGCTCCGGTACCGGTCTGCAAGACATGGCCTCGTTGCGCTGGCACGAGCCCGCGCTGGAGGTCGCCGGGATCCGCGCCGAGCAGCTGCCCGAGCTGCGCTCGTCCACCGACGCGCTGCCGCTGGCTCCGAAGATCGCTGCGGCGGTCGGGCTGCCCGCGGGTCTGCCGGTCGTGCTCGGCGGTGGGGACGGTCCGCTGGCCAACCTGGGCGTCGGCGCGGTGGCACCCGGCGTGGCGGCCCTGTCGCTGGGCACCAGCGGGGCGCTGCGGGTCACGCGGGATCAGCCGGGCGTCGACGAGCGGTGCCGCACGTTCAGCTACGCGCTGGCCGACGGCCTGTGGGTGATCGGCGGGGCGGTGAGCAACGGCGCCGTCGTCGGCGCGTGGGCCGGCGAAGCCTTCGGCGTCGACGTCGCCCCGCTGCTCGAGGAGGCCGCCGACGTGCCAGCCGGGGCGGACGGGCTGATCGCCCTGCCGTACCTGCTCGGCGAACGGGCCCCGTGGTGGGAACCGGGCATGACCGGCGCGTTCCTCGGCCTGCGCCGCTCGCACGGCCGCGCCGAGATGACCCGCGCGGTCGTGGAGGGCGTCGCGCAGCAGCTGGCGCTGGTCCGGGACGCGGTCGCCGATTCCGGTGCGGCGGTGCGCGCGGTGCGCGCCACCGGTGGTGGTTTCCGCAGTCGCGTCTGGGCCGAGGCGATCGCCTCCGCTCTCAACATGCCCATCTCGCTGGCCGAGGGCAGCGGTGGCTCCGGTCTCGGCGCGGTGCTGCTCGGCTGGCGCGCGCTGGGCGAGTACGACTCGCTGGAGTACGCCGCGAAACTCGTGGCCATGGAAGGCGAGGCCGATCCGGACCCGGCGGCGGCCGAGCTGCTGGCCGCGCGGCGACCCTTCATCGACAGATTCCACGAAACCCTCAAATCCCTCCCGAACTAGGTTCTGTGCGGGGTTTGCGTGGCGGTGCCCGGAGCGGAACCTGACGCGTCGTGCGGCTGCGGGATCCGCTCCTCGGGTAGCGGCCCTACGCGGCGTCGCGGCTGTCCTCGCCACACGACGCGTCAGAACCCGCGGCGGTGCGGGTTGAGTCCCACGCTTGAGATGGCGGCTGCCGCCGCACGCCGCGAGGATCTCCAAAAGCGAGCCGCGCGGGCGTTCGCGCGCTGACCCGCGGGTCAGTCGGCGATGATCTCTTTGAGCTTGGTGAGCAGTTCTTCCCGGCTCGAGCAGCCCAGGCGCTGCTTGATTCTGCCGATGTGGTGCTCGACCGTTTTGGCCGAGATGAACAGGCGCTTGCCGACCTGCTTGTAGGTCAGGCCCGCGATCACCAGCTCGGCGACCTCCTTCTCGCGGTCGCTGAGCAGTTCCGCGTCGGTGCCGGAGGTCTGCACCGCGCGCGGGCGCTGGGGCTTGCCCTGCAGGGAGCGCGCGCACTCCAGCAGCGAGAGCATCGCCCGGCGGTCGGTGGTGCGCAGTGCGGCCTGCCCGGCCAGGCGGGCGCCGTCCCAGGCCAGGCCCGCCGCGTGCAACGCCCGCGATGCGCTCTCGGTCCGCTCGTGGTCGACGTCGCCGTCGAGCACCCGCAACCACACGCCTGCCGCATCGGCCATCGCCGAGGCGAGCGGGTTGTGCTGGGCGAACTCGCCGAGACCGGTTGCGAATCGGCGCATCTCGTCCCGGTCTTCCAGGACGATGGCCGCCTGCAGGCGCTTCCACCACAGCATCGAAGTCCACAGCGGGGGATGACCCAGCCGCTCCAGCAGGGCTTCGGCCTCGGTGAGGTGCGGTGCGATCCAGCCCTGGTCGCGCAGCCGCGCGCCGGCGACCACCAGTTCGCCGAGCGGTAGCAGGCTGAACAGGTCCACCGCGTGCTCGGTGACCACCTGCCTGGCCAGGGTGCGGGCGTTGGCCAGCATCCCCATGTCGTTGTCACGGCTGGCGATGCCCGCCGCGATGGCCACCGCCATCAACCGGTCGCGGACCGCGTTCTCGGCCACCGCAGGAACTTTCGCGCGCGCGGTGATGGTGTCGCCGCGCATCAGCGGGAGCCAGGCGGCCAGCAGCCGATGCCGGTTCTGCAGCAGCGCGCCACCCGCGCCCGCCTCCAGCGCCTTGTCCAAAGTGGATTCGGCGACCTCGAGCTCACCGCAGTGCAGCGCGACGAGCGTCGCCAGCGCGGCAGGGCTGTCCGGGATCGGTGCGGTGCTCTTCGGCTCGGCGAGCGAAGCGGCGCGCACCAAAGTGGACAGCGAGTTGGTCGCGGTCCCGGTGATGGACTCGCGGACCCCGGTGGCCAGTTGCGCGGCGGCGCCGGACGACGACGTCGGCGGTCCCGCGTCGTCGTCCGCCTCGAGCAGCGCGTCGGCATCGGCCAGCCGCCCTGAGCCGATCAGACCGACTGCCGCGTAGGAGGAATCCCCTGGCCAGTTCAGCTTCTTCACCGACCAGCGGCACATCTCCGCGGAACGCTCCAGCAGTCCGCGCTGCGCGAGCACGCCCGCAGCGACCTGCGCGCCCAGCGCTCGTTGCGGGATCTGCTCGTCGACGATCACCTGGTCGGCCAGTCGCAGGGCCTCGTCCAGATCGCCCGCCACTGCTGCCGCGCGAGCCTGCCGCGCGAGCACGGACGAGGCCGGTGAGCCCGCGGAGACCGCCGCCGCCAACAACTTCGGCGCCAGCCGCGGTGCCACTTGGAGCGCTTCCTCCGCGGCGTGTTCGAAGGCCGAGGCCAGCGTGGCCTCCGGCAGCAGCGCCATCGGCGCGTCCAGCAGCGGCGCCACCAGCGGCAGCACCGGACCGCTCCGGCTCATCTGCAGTTCCACCAGACGCCGGGTGATGCGCAACCGCCGATCCCAGTTGCCCAGCCGCAGCACCGCCGCGCGCACGATCGGCAGCAGCGCGTCCTCGGCGTTGACCATGCTCGCCAGCCGCATCGCGGTCAGCGCGGAGCCGACCTGCCGGGTGTCCAGCTCCAGCACGGAGGCCAGCAGGTCCGGGTGCGGCATGGCGCCGACGGCCATCGCGGTCGCGCACTCCCAGCCCGCCTCGCCCAGCTGGTCCAGCTCGTGCCCGAACAGGTCCAGAGCGCGGTCGGGCAACCGGGTTTCGCCGGGTACTGCGGTGGCCAGCAGCCGCGTGACGTAGCGGGGCACTCCGCCGGTCTGGGTCTGCACCCAGCCGACCCAGTCCAGCGCCGCACCACCGGTCTGCTCGGCGATCTCCTCGACTCCCAGGGCGGAGAGCTGCACCGGCGCGCCGAGCTCTTCGACGAGCTCACCGAGCGCGGCGCTGCGCGGGCCCGGGCGGTAGGCGACCAGCAGCCGGGCCCCGGGCGTCGCGGCGATCTCGCGCAACTGGCGCAGCAGGTCGTCGTCGAGGCGGTGCGCGTCGTCGATCAGCACCGCGCCTTCGTCGGCCCGGTCGAGCTCGGCCGCACCGAGCACGCGCACGCCCGCGGTCTCGTAGGTGCGGGCGAGCTGGCTCAGCAGGGTGGTCTTGCCGAACCCTCCCGCTCCCTGGATTCCCGCCACGACCGGCGCGGCGGGGTCCGCCGCGATCGCCGAGCGCAGTCCGGGCGCGTGCCCGTCCGGGAGCAGGGCGGTGCGGGAAGTCGTCGAGTGATTCACGCCTGCCTTCCTTGTCGTCCGTCACCGGCCGGCCGCGGCGGTCAGTTGGCTGACGGTGGATTGTTCGGATCCGGTTGCTCGCGTTGCCGATCCGTTAGGGGCATTCCAGTACGCGGCGGTAGCGGCATGCGGTGCGGGAGTCAGCCGGCACCGCGGCGGGTTCTCAGGCGTGGTCGGGCGCGGACAGCCGCAGCGCCGCGCAGGCCGCTGCTCGAGTCGCGGATCCCGCAGCCCGGCGGCGTCCGAGGTTCCGCTACCGGCACCGCCACGCAAACCCCAAACTGAAACATCTCCTTAGCTCGGCCGGTCCGCCCCGAAGTGCAGGACGGTCTGGAACAGGGTCAGCACGCCCTTGAACGAGGTGTCCTCGGCGAAGAACGTGATGAGCACACCGATGAGCACCAGCGCCGCCGCGACGGACAGCTTGATGTACTTCATCCGCTTCGCCTTGTTCTCGTCGGGCGGCTCGATCGGCATCGGTTCGACCTCGATCGGAGGCCGCTCCACCGGTTCCGGTTCGTCGTCGTAGGGGACGGCGTCGTCGACTCCCTCGACGGCCATGAGCACGCTCGTCTCGGCCACCGAACCCTGATCGGTGTCCGTGGTCAACACCTTCGAAGCGGCCACCGCGGCACCGCGGGCGGCGGCCAGCTCGGGGGCGGCGTCGACCAGCGGCGGCTGTTGGAGTCGTTCGCCGACCAGGTTCTGCAGCAGCGGGACGCGCGCGGTGCCACCGGCCAGGATCACCGTCTCGACGTCCTCGGTCCGCAGCGAGACCGACTGCGCGGCCTGCGAGATCAGTTCGGGCACCCGTTCCAGGTGCGGCCGGGCCAGCTGCTCGAACCGGGTGCGCGAGAGCGCGAACTCGGTGCGCCCGGCGGGCAGGTCCAGCCACATCGAGATCCCGGGCTGCCGGGACAGCGCTTCCTTCGCCCGCACGCACTCGTTGCGCAGCGCGGTCAGCGCGGCCCGCTGCGCCGGGTCGCCGGGGTCCAGCGAGTCCAGTTGCTCGCCGAAGCCCTCGCGCAGCAGTCCGACCAGCTCGTCGTCGAGGTCCTGCCCGGACGGGTGATCGGAGTGCAGCGGCGAGCCGACGAACTCGAAGGAGGGCGCGCGCCTGCGCAGCACGGTGATGTCCGTGCTGCTGCCGCCCACGTTGGCGACGACGAGGGGATGGTGCTCCTCGAGCTTCTGCTTGGCCGCGTAGTCCACGGCCACCGCCATCGGCTCCGGGACCATGGTCACCTCGCTGAGCCCCAGCTGCGCCAGCGCCTGCTGCACCAGGCGGATCCGGTGCGGGCCCCAGGTGGAGCTGTGCGCGACGGCGATGTGCTCGGGCGGGTGTCCCTGGTGATGCGTGACGGTGTCGGCCACCCACTCGATCATCGCGGCGACCAGCCGCTGCGGGGGTACGAACTCGCTGCCCACCACCAGGGGCAGGTCGTCGCCGAGCCGGGTGGTGAACCCGCGGGCGACCCACTCGTGGTGGTTGATCTCCTGCCGGGCCGCGGCTTCCCCGGCGACGAAGGAACCGTCCTGAACCCGGCACAGCACCGTGGGGACCACGGGCCCGGTGCCTGCCAGCGGAACGGGCGTGGCAGCCGCCCACTGGCTGCCATCCCGCCTGGCGGTGGCGGCGGTCGTCACCGTCGAGCCGAGGTGAACGCCCAGGACGTAAGGCATGCAATCCCTTCGTGTGCGGTGCGGCGCGCAGCTGCAGCGGCGGGCCGCCCTAGCTGCGGTGTCACACAATTTAGCGGTACTCGGTCACGGAGCGGCTTCAGCATCCCCCATTGACCCCCTAACGGGGTACTCAAGTAAGCCCCTAATAGAGATTGAGATGACTAGGAGTCGTACCCGATGTTGGGGGGAGCCTGCGCTCATAACGTGATCAAGACAGGAGTGAGGGACGGCAAGACCTCACTCGGTTTCAACCGCCGAGTAACGCTGAGCATCGGGAGGTCCGACGATGGCGAACACTCAGCACCCCGCCGGTCCTGCCGAGTCCCACATCTCCGCCCCCGGGACGCACTCCGCCTCCGGTCAGGCCGCGGAGCCGACGCTGCACGAGTTCCTCACGCACCTCGTCAGCGATCCGGCAGCCCGGTCGGCCTTCGACACTGATCCGCAAACCACGCTGGATCGGTTCGGACTCGGGGATATGAGCGCGACGGACGTGCTGCAAGCCACGTCACTGGTCCTCGACTACGCGCCGGTCGAGGTTGTCAACGCGTACGAGCGCTCCCTCTCGGGCAGCGTGGAGAAGTTCGCCGCGCATAGCCAGTTCGTCGCGATCAATGAACTGCATCCCGCACATCCACACGAGCAGGAAGAACTCAGCATGCTGCAGAACACCCCCCAGCCCGGCGACGACTTCGGCAAGGGCGGCGACGTCGACGCCGACATGCCGCAGCAGAACACCGACGTCGACATCGAGCACAACGACGTCGACTCGCACAACGTCGTCAACGTGCACGACGTCCTCAGCGACAACACCATCCTGAGCGGCAACGACATCAGCATCGGCGACAGCCTGAACCTGTCCGCCGTCTCCGAGTCGGTCGGCTCGGTGACCAGCACCGCGACCAACGTGGTCGACCAGTCCGTGAACCTCACCGGTGGTATCGGCAACGTCGTGCACGGCGACGTGACCGGTGTGGTGGGCGACGTCGCCTCGGGCGACGCGACGAACGTGGTGAACAACGTGGTTTCGGAGGCCCCCGTCTTGGGCGACTTGGACGTCAACAGCACGGTGAACAACGTGACCTCGGGCAACGTGTCCGACGTCGTGTCGAGCGCCCCGATCGTGGGTGACGTCGCTTCCAACGTGACCGGCACCGTTTCCGAGGCCCCGGTCGTGGGTGACGTCGTCGGCGACGTGACCTCGGGCGACGTGACCGGCGTGGCCGGCGACGTGACCTCCACCGTTTCCGAGGCCCCGGTCGTGGGCGACGTCGTCGGCAACGTGACCTCCGGCGACGTGACCGGCGTCGTGAACGACCTCCCGGTCGCGGGCGACGTGGCGGGCACCGCCACCGGCCTGGCCGGCGGCCTGCCGGTCGCGGGCGACCTGGCCGGGGGCGCCGCCACCGGCGACGTCGTGGGCACCGCCACCGGTGTTGTCGGCGGCCTGCCGGTCGCGGGCGACGTGGCGGGCACCGCCACCGGCCTGGCCGGCGACCTGCCGGTCGCGGGCGACCTGGCCGGCGACGCCGCTTCTGGCGACGTCGTGAACAACGTCGCGGGCACCGCCACCGGCGTCGTGGGCGACCTGCCGGTCGCGGGCGACGTGGCCAGCACCGCCACCGGCGTCGTCGGTGACCTGCCGGTCGCCGGTGACCTGGCCAGCAACGTGACCGACACGGTCGCGGGCGGCGACGTCACCGCGCTGCCGGTCGACGACCTCGCGGGCACGGCCGCCGACGTCCCGGCCGTCGGCGATGTGGCGGGCTCCGCCACCGGTGCGCTGGACGCCGAGGCCCACGCGGGCACCGACGCCCCGCTGGCCCCGGTCGGCGACGTCGCCTCGCACCTGCCGGCCCCGAGCGACCTGCCGGTCGCCGGCCCGGTCGCGGGCGACGCGGTCGAGGGCGTTGTCGGCACCGCCACCGACGCGCTGCCGCTGGACGGCCTGCTCTGATCGGAGTAGTCCGCTGCTGAACGCAGTGAGCGACTGAATGCCGGGGTTCACTGATGAGTGAACCCCGGCATTTCACTCATTAGGTATGAATTGCGCGACAAACCGACACCCCGAGTGTTCGGTAACGATGTGAGTTCAACCGATTGGGTTTCTCTCATCGCCGACGCAAGACACAATGGCCGCCGTGATCGAGACGGCGTTGGTGGAACTGATCGACCGCGCTACTGCCGAATGCGTCGAGCAGGAGCGCGACGATCTGCATGGCCGCTTGCGCCAGATCCGGACCAGGGTGCTCGATCCGACCCAGCTCGTGCTGGTCGTCGGCGAATCCAAGCAGGGCAAGAGCGCACTGGTCAATGCCTTGGTGAACGCTCCGGTCTGCCAATCCGGAGACGATGTCTCCACTTCCGTGCCGACCCTGGTGCGCTACTCGGATGAGCCCAGCGCCCAGCTGATCGAGCAGGAGCCGACCGGCGGGCCCGCCGCGCTGGACCGGCATCCGGTCCCGATCGAGGCCGTCGGCGAGCACATGGAGCGTGCTCTTGCTCACGGTCGGCCGGTTACTCGCAGTGAGATCGGAGTCCCCCGGGCCGTGCTGCAGAACGGCTTGGCGCTCATGGACACCCCTGGTGTGGGCAGCGTCTCGTCGCTGCTGACGTCGACGACGTTGTCGGTGGTCGCCGAGGCCGACGCGCTGCTGATGGTCTCCGACTCGACCCAGGAGCTCACGACCAACGAGCTGACCTTCCTCAAGCAGGCCACCTCGCTGTGCCCGAACATCGCGCTGGTGATGCCGAAGATCGACCGCACGCCGCACTGGCGCAAGGTCATGGAGGTCAACAAGAAGCACCTCAGCAACGCCGGGGTCTCCGCCAAGCTCTTCCCGGTGTCGGCCGACATCCGCAACCGCGCCATGCAGGCGCGCAACACGAACCTCAACGCGGAGTCCGGCTTCCCGCCGCTGCTGGAGTTCCTGCAGACCGAGCTCGCGGGCAAGCACGAGCAGTTCACCCGGCGCCTGGTCGCGCACAACGTCTCCGAGGCGCTGACCCAGATCAACGACGGGCTGCGCGCCGAGCTCGCCGCGCACGACCCGCGCACCGCGGCCGAGACGCTGGTCGAACTGGAGACCGCGCAGCGCCGCGCCGAGGAGCTGCGCCGGATCCAGGGGCACTGGCAGAAGACGCTCAACGACGGCATCAGCGAGCTGATGACCGACATCGAGTTCGACTTCCGCGAGCGCACCTGGGCCGTGCTGCACGAGGTCAACGAGATCTTCGAGGTGGCCGACCCGCAGGCCATCTGGGACGACTTCAACAGCTGGCTGAGCGCGCGGCTGACCGACGCGATCGCCGAGACCTACGGCTGGCTGGAGCAGCGGCAGGCGCGGCTCGCCGAGGCCGTCGCCGAGCAGATGCCGCAGCGGTCCGACTTGCCCGCCCTCGAACCGATCGAGTACCCGGAACCGCTCGACGACGTGCCCCGGCCGAAGCTGCCGACCGGCGCCGACTACAAGAAGTTCGACCAGGTGCTGACCGGTCTGCGCGGTTCCTACGGCGGCGTGCTGATGTTCGGTCTGATCACCACGATGGCCAACCTGCCGCTGATGAACGTGGTGTCCATCTCCGCCGGTGTGCTGCTGGGCTCCAAGAGCCTCAAGGAGGAGAAGGACTCGCGGCTGCGCCGCAGGCAGGCCGAGGCCAAGAACAACGTGCAGCGCTACGTCGAGCAGGTCATCTTCCAGGTCAACAAGGACGGCAAGGACACCATTCGCAGCGTGCACAAGGCGATGCACAAGCACTTCACCCGCATCACCGAGCAGGCGCAGCTCGAGGTCAGCCAGTCCATCCAGTCGATCAAGCGCTCGGCGGAGCGCAGCGCGGTCGACCGGGATCAGCGGGCGCGCGACATCAAGCAGAAGCTCGAGGAGATCACCGTGCTGCGCCGCCAGGTTACCCAGCTGACGCAGAACCGGATCACGGCGGCATGAGCACCGAGACCCTGCTGGAGCGGGCCCGCGGGCTCCTGCTCCGCACCATGACCTTCTACCGCGACGACCCGCGCACCTCGAGCTGGTTGCGCGGGCGCTTGGAGCGGCTGGACCAGCCGTTGCGGATCGCGGTCAGCGGCCGGGTGAAGTCCGGCAAGTCGACGCTGATCAACGCGCTGATCGGCACCGAGCTGGCGCCCGCCGACGCCGAGGAGCGCACCCAGGTCCCGACCTTCTACCAGTACGGGCCCGAACCGAAGATCATGGTGCACACGCCGCACGGCGCGGTGCAGAACGTGCCCACGTCCACATTGGACGCCGCGACGATCCGGGACCTGCAGCACTGGCGGCCGGACGAGGTCGCGCGCCTGGTCATCGAGTCCCCCACCCCGGGGCTGGAGTCCATCACCCTGATCGAGACGCCCGGCGTGGCCTCGGCGGCGGTGCAGGGCAACGGGCGCGAGGCGCTCGCGCAGATCCTGTCCGAGTCCGACGCGGTGCTGTACCTGACCCGCTACCCGCGGCAGGCCGATCTGCAGTTCCTGCAGTCGGTCAACGAGCTGCAGACCGCGCGCAGCGTGCCGATCAGCACCCTGGTGGCGTTCTCCCGGGCCGACGAGACGGGCTCCGGGGGCAGCGAGGCGCTGGTCGCCGCGGAGAAGATGACCGAGAAATTCCGCGGCGACCCGACGCTGGGCTCCTTCGCGCAGTACTTCATCCCGGTGGTCGGGCTGCTCGGTGAGGCCGCGCACTCGATGACCGAGGACGACTTCAAGATCCTGGTCTTCCTGGCCAGGCTGTCGGACAACGACCGCGAGACGCTGCTGCTCTCGGCGGAGCGCTTCGTCAAGGCAGGGCTGGAGGCCGTTCCGTCCCCGGTGCGGCAGCGGTTGCTGGAGAAGTTCGGCCACTTCGGGATCTCGCGCTGCCTGGATCTGCTGCGCGGGGGTGTGGACTCCCAGCAGAAGCTGCAGGACGCGCTGATCGACGAGAGCGGCATGAACCACCTGCGCCAGACGCTGCACGAGCAGTTCGTGGAGCGGCAGGACGCGCTGCGCGCCCGCTCGGCCCTGCTGGCGGTGGACATGGTGCTGCGCGCGAACGCGCGCCCGGGCGTGCACGTGCTGCGCGCCGAGTTCGAGCGATTGCTGACCAACGCCCACGAGTGGAACGAGCTCCGGCTGCTGTCGGCCCTGGACTCCGGGCAGGTGCGGTTCTCCCGGCCGCTGCAGGCCGAGGCGAAGCGGCTGCTCGGCGGTTCCGGCCAATCTCCGCACGCGCGGCTCGGCATGGACGACAACGCCCTGACGACCGACCTGGCGGACCAGGCCGCGGCCGCCCTCAACCGCTGGCGGGAGCAGAGCGTCAACCCCATCCTCGCCCGCACCGAGCGCGACGCCGTCCGGACCGTGGTGCGCAGCTGCGAGCGGATCATCCTGCAGCAGGCGCAGGGCGCGGCGCAGCAACCCGCTCAGCCCGCCCAGAACAGCGCTCAGCAGGCGCAGAACGGCGCTCAGCAGGCGGGCAAGCAGCCGGAGCAGCAACCGGCTCGGCAAGGACACAACGGCGGGCAGGGCGTTCGCCGGCCGTCGAATCCGCAGCCGGTGCAGGGCAACCCGGCCGCATCCCCGCAGCAGCCCGCGGCGACACCGGTGGCCCGCCAGCAACCGGCGCAGCTCGCGCAACCGGCGGCGCAGCCTGCGCAACCGGCGCAACCGGTGCAGCCGGCGCAACCGGCGCAGCCTGCGCAACCGGTGCAGCCCTCGCAGCCTGCGCAACCGGTGCAGCCCTCGCAACCGGGGCAACCGGTGCAGCCCTCGCAACCGGCGCAGCCTGCGCAACCGGCCCAGCCGGTTCAGACCGCGCAGTCCGGCGGGCAGTGGCTCAGGCCGGACGACTCCGGCCAGCAGGCCGAATCCCCCGAGCTGGTGGGGAATCGGCCCGTCCCCGAGACCGGGGAACAGGGGCGCGGCACGGGTGGCCGTCGCCGCGCGGACGAGGCGGACACCGGTACCGGTCGACGCCGTCGCGCCGACGTCGACGACGCGGAGAGCGGTTCCGGCCGCCGGCGCCGCGCCGAGGCCGACGACGGTGACACCGGCACGGGACGCAGGCGCCGCTCGACCGGCCCGGACACCGGCGGCCGCCGCTTCCACCCCGGCGTCGGTCAGTCCACCGGCAGCCACGCGAAACCCGATCCGGAGGCGGGGCCGGCGCAGTTCACCGACCCCACCCCGTCGGGGCGCCACTACCGGGACTGACGACGCGGTTCAGCGCTTGGTGAGCTGAAGGGCCGCGCGCGTGGTCCCGACGATCTCGAAGAGGGCTTCCTCGAAGCGGTGGCTGACCGGCCGGAGGTTGGCGAAGCCGTGGATGAGGTCGGCGAAGCGGCGGGCGACGACCGGGACGCCCGCGTCGGCGAGGGCCTTCGCGTAGGCCTCGCCCTCGTCGCGCAGCGGGTCGAAGCCGCAGGTGACGATGTAGGCGGTCGGCAGCTCCGCGTGGTCGTCGGCCAGCAGCGGGGACAGCCGGACGTCGCCGCGGTTGTCCACTTCCGGCTCGTAGTGGTCCATGAACCAGGTCATGTCGTGGTCGGTGAGCAGGAAGCCGCCGTTGCCGAAGATCTCTCGCGAGCGGCGCCGCACGGTGGCGTCCGTGGCCGGGTACAGCAGCAGCTGGAAGACCGGCTTCTGCATCCCGTTGCGGGTCGCGTGCAGCGAGACCGAGGCCGCCAGGTTGCCGCCAGCGCTGTCCCCGCCGATCGCGATCGCGTCGGCGCTGGAGCCCAGCTCCGCGGCGTTGTCCACGGCCCAGCGGTAGGCCGCCAGCGCGTCGTCGAAGGCGGCCGGGAAGCGGTGCTCGGGGGCGAGCCGGTAGTCCACCGACAGCACCCGGATGCCCGCGTGCTTGGCCAGGAACCGGCACAGGTCGTCGTGCGTGTCGATGTCGCCGATGACCCAGCCGCCACCGTGCAGGAACACCATCAGCGGTCCGGTCTCGGTCAGCTCCCGAGGCCGGTACAGGCGCGCGGGCAACGTGCCGTGCTCGGCGGGGATCGTGCGCTCGGCGACCACCACGCCGGGCAGCTGGGGCCCGCCCGAGGTCGGCGCGTCGGACATCGCGGTGCGGGCGGCCTCGGGCGTCGAGGCGGCCAGCCCTTCCTGCCCGCTGAGCTTCTGCAGCTTGAGCAGCAGCTGGGCGTCCAGCGCCAGTTCCTGGTCGTCGAGGCGGATCGCCGAGCCCGCGAGGACGCGCCGCAGCGGCGCGGGCAGGGCGAATACGCCGCGCAGCACGGCGCTCTGCAGCTTCTGTTCGATGGCGTTGGCCATGGGGCGTGACCTTCCCGCAAGGTGACAGTGTCGCTGTGAGATTACCCGCAGGTAGCAAAGGTCTCCGAAATTGACCTCCAGTGAACCTGAAGTCTTAGCGTGGCCTGGCAGGACGGTCAGCAGATGAAAGGATCCACGCATGAGCGTGACGGTGGTGGGGATCGGCGGATCGGTGCGGCCGGATTCGCAGTCCGAGCGAGCGCTGCACGTGGCGCTCGACGGCGCCCGGGAGTCCGGGGCGAAGGTGCAGGCCATCACCGGCACCGCGCTCTCGCTGCCGTTCTACGACCCGCAGGTTCCCGAGCGCACCGGGGCCGCACGCGAACTCGTCGAGGCGCTGCGCACCGCGGACGGGGTCATCCTCGCCTCCCCGGGATACCACGGCACGATCTCCGGGCTGATCAAGAACGCGCTGGACTACGTCGAGGACCTGCGCGGCGACGAGCGTCCCTACCTGGACGGCCGCGCGGTGGGCTGCATCGGCATCGCCTACGGCTGGCAGGCCACTGTCACGACGCTGCAGGGGCTGCGCTCGGTGGTGCACGCGCTGCGCGGCTGGCCGACACCGCTGGGAGGCGCGGTCAACTCGGCCGAGACCCGCTTCGAGACCGGCGTGGAGACCGACGCCAAGGTCACCGAGACGCTGCGCACGATCGGTCGACAAGTCGTGGACTTCGCTGCCCAGCGCGCTTGACCGATCGCCGCTGGCGTGGATTCTTCGGAGTGCGGGGGTGCTCGCGGAGCGGCACTCTCGAGGTGTCTGCTCGCGTTCGAGGAGGTCGCGCACACATGGCGGAGAAGTCCACGAAGTCCAAGTCCACCGCGAAGAAGGACACCGCGAAGAAGGACACCGCGAAGAAGGACACCGCGAAGAAGTCCGGCAAGGCCGCGAAGAAGGCGGAAGGTCCGATCACCAGCCCGCTCAGCGCCGAGGAGCGGGACATCACCGGTGGCGTCCTGCAGGACACTCTGGTCGATCTCATCGACTTGCACCTGGTCGCCAAGCAGGCGCACTGGAACGTGGTCGGCCGGTTCTTCCGCGACGTCCACCTCCAGCTCGACGAGCTGGTCACCTCGGCGCGCGGTTACGCCGACGACGTGGCCGAGCGCGCGGTGACGATCGGAGTCTCCCCGGACGGCCGCGCCGCGACCGTCGCCAAGGGGTCCGACGTGCCGGAGTTCGAACCGGACTGGCACAACGACCAGGAGGTGGTCGAGGCGATCGTCACCGCTCTGCACGAGGTCATCGCGGGCCTGCGCAAGCGCATCGACGAAACCGACAAGACCGACCTGGTCACCCAGGACCTGCTGATCGCCATCGCAGCGGACCTGGAGAAGGCCCACTGGATGTGGCAGGCCCAACTGGCGTGACAGGCCCGCTTCAGGGCTGTTCCTGGGCTCGTTCTGCGGGACGGTGCGAGCAGGGGAACCTGACACGCCGCGTGGCTGCGGGATCCGCTCCTTGAGTAGCAACCTACGCGGCGTCGCGGCTGCCCTCGCCACACGACGTGTCAGAACCCCCGGCGGTGCCGGCTGCTGAGGTGGGCTAACGGCTCCGCCGTTGCGGGCGGCTGCTTACGTGCTCACCCTGCTCGTCGGCCTCACTTTGCGTCGGGGGTGGTGACAGTTTTGCCTAAAACTGTGACGCCTCGGCGTCCGAAATGTCCGCACAGTTTTAGGCAAAACTGTGATCCCCGCTGGTGTCTCAGCGGCGGGCGCGGACGTACTGGTCCGGCCACAACACGTCGGCGCGGAGCTTGTCCGCGGCGTGCATCGGCCAGCTCGGGTCGCGCAGCAGCTCGCGGGCGAGCAGCACCGCGTCGGCCGAGCCCGCGGCGATGATCTCCTCGGCCTGCTCCGGCGCGGTGATCAGGCCGACCGCGCCGGTGGGGACCTCGGCCTCCAGGCGGACCTGGCGCGCGAAGGGAACCTGGTAACCGGAGCGCACCGGGATCTGGGCGTTCGGGATCGCACCACCCGTGGAGGCGTCGATCAGGTCGACGCCCCGCTGGGCCAGCAGCCGGGAGAGGCGGACCGTGTCGTCACCGGTCCAGCCGCCCTCGGTCCAGTCGGTGGCCGACAGGCGGGCGAACAGCGGCTTGCCCGCCGGCCAGACCTCGCGCACCGCGTCGGTGATCTCCAGCAGGATCCGCACCCGGTTGTCGAAGGACCCGCCGTAGTCGTCCGTGCGGTCGTTGACCAGCGGCGAGTAGAACTGGTGCGCCAGGTAGCCGTGCGCGAAGTGCAGCTCCACGACGTCGAAACCGGCCTCGTCGGCACGACGCGCGGAGGCGGCGAACTTCGCGGGCAGCTCGGCGATCTCGTCGGCGGTCAGCGCCCGCGGCTCGGAGAGCTCGCCGAAGGCCTCGTCGGTGGAGCTGACCGGCTGCCAGCCGCCCTCCGACTCCGGCACGGCGTGCTCGCCCTCCCACGGCCGGGCAGTGGAGGCCTTGCGGCCCGCGTGCGCGAGCTGCACGCCGGTGGCCGCGCCCTGCTCGTGGATGAAGTCGTTGATCCGACGCCAGGCGGTGACCTGCTCGTCGTTGTACAGCCCGGTGTCCTGCGGGCTGATCCGGCCTTCCGGCGCCACGGCGCTCGCCTCGGCGATCACGAGTCCGGCGCCGCCGGTGGCGAAACGCCCCAGGTGCACGAAATGCCAGTCGTTGGGCACGCCGTCGGTGGCCGAGTACTGGCACATCGGCGAGACCCAAGCGCGGTTGCGGATGGTCAGGTCGCGCAGCTTGATGGGTTCGAAGAGATGACTCACGACCAGTCCGACCGTTAGCGCCGGTAAGTTATTCCGGTCCGCGAAGCCCTCGTCGGGTTTGTCACAGGCCGCTCAACAGGTGGGATCCGGTGCGGGGCAGCCCCGCCGAACCGGCCGGACGGCTTGCGCCGGGCCGGTTCAGCGGGACGCGTCGCGACCTCAGGCCAGGCCGACCGCGCGGCGGCCGAAGTGGATCTCCGCCGAGACCTGGCGCAGGGTCTCCGAAACCACCAGCGAGCCGTGGCCGGCGTCGTAGCGGTAGAACTCGAACGGGATCTCCCGCTCGCGCAGCGCATCCAGGTAGTTGAGGATCTGCTGGATCGGGCAGCGCGGGTCGTTGTCGCCCGCCAGCACCTGCACCGGAGCCCGCACCTGGTCGATGTAGGTGATCGGGGAGGCCTTCTCGTAGACGTCCGGGATCTCCTCCGGCGAGCCGCCGAACAGCGCGCGGTCGTAGGCGCGCAGCGGCTCCATCTCGTCGGCGAACGCCGAGACGTAGTCGGCAACCGGTACTCCCGCGACGCCGCCCGCCCAGCGCTCCGGCTGGAGGCCGAGCGCCAGCAGCGTCAGGTAGCCGCCCCAGGACGCGCCCGCGACGACGCTGAGCGCGGGTGTGGTCAGCCCCGCCTCGATCGCCCAGTCGTGCACCCGCGCGACGTCCTCGAGCTCGGTGGTGCCCGGGCGGCCCTCGATGGCGTCCCGCCAGGCGGAGCCGTAGCCGGTGGAGCCGCGGTAGTTGACCTCGACCACGGCGAAACCGGCGTCCAGCCAGGCCGCGCGATAGGCGGAGAACCGGTCCTCGTCGGCCGCGTGCGGGCCGCCGTGCAGGTTGAAGACCGTCGGAACCGGTCCTTCCCCCGCGCCCGCCGGGCGCGCGACCAGCGCGTGCACCGTGTCGTTCGGGCCGTACGGGACCTCGACGAACACGTCGGTGAGCGCTTCGGACCCGGGCGCGCGCTCCCCGGGCGGCGTCAGCAGCACCCGGTCCTCGCCGTCGGGGGAAACGGTGCGCACCAGCGACGGCGTCGCCGCCGAGGACCACACGTACTCCACGGCGCTGTCCGGCCGGACCGAGGCGCCCACGACCGTGCCCGGCGGGGTGGGCAGATCGGTGAGCTCACCGCTGTCCAGGTCGTAGCGGTGCATCGTGGTGCGCGCGTGGTGGGTGTGCGCGATCAGCAGCGAGCGGCCGTCCGGGAACCAGTCCGCGGAGACCTCGCCGGGCAGGTCCAGGGTGATCTCGGTTTCGGCGTCGGCCTCGACGTCCCAGATCAGCAGCTCTTCCTTGCCGCGCCGCTCGTGCAGCACCAGCAGCCGCGGATCACCGGTGACCGGAGCGAAGGCCAGCGCGTCCAGCCCCTTTCCGGGCCCATCCCACTTCTCGGCGACCTCCGATCCGTCGATGCGGAGGACCCGCAGCGCCGGGTGGCGGCTGTCCCCGTGCTCGGAGTGCGAGATGACCACCATCGACTCGTCCCAGGACAGCGCGGACAGCCCGCCGTCCTGCTCGTGCTCGTAGAGCACCTCCGGACGGCCGCCGTCGCGCCTGACCCACACGGTCAGGCCGTCATCGGTGGACATCCCGAGCCCGAGCACGGATCGGCCCAGCTCCAGGCCCGCCGGGTAACCGGCGTGCGTGCCGGGCACGGCCTCGGTCGCCTCACCGCCCTCGAAGGGCTCGACCTTCCAGCTGCCGAACTCGTCGCCGTCGGTGTCGTCGAACCACCAGACCCTCTCGCCGTCGGTCGACAACGTCCCGTGGAAGGTGCCCTGCGGGCGGTCGGTGACCTGGCGGTGCTCGTCGGAATCGCGGTCCCAGGCGTAGAGCTCCCAGGTCCCGCTGAAATTCGACACGTACAGGCTGCGCTGCGGTTTTTCCCGCGCCCAGTCCGGCAACGACACGCGCGGCGCACTGAACCGCGCCCGCCACCGCTGCTCGGCCTCGGGATCCTCGAACAACGCACTGGGAATCTTCGCCTCGGGATAAGAACTCACACCCCGATCCTGCCCGATCACCTCACCGACCACGAACCTCCCACGCTCGCGACCGGCCACTCGGTACGTGGCGTCAGCGGGTCCTGGTCCGGGCGCGGTACGCGGCCACGGCGTTGCGGTTGGCGCAGGCGGTGGTGCAGAAGCGCCGGGAGCGGTTCCGGGTCAGGTCGATCAGCACGCCTTGGCAGTTCTCGTCGGCGCACAGCGACAGGCGAGACATCTCGTCCAGGCGAATCACGTCGACCATCGCCATCGCGGTCTCCACGACGACGCGTCGGGCCAGCGGGGCGTCCCCGTCGATCGCGTGCAGGTGCCAGTCCTCATCTCCGTGGCGCACGAGCTGGGGGAGCGCTGCTGCCTCGGAGAGCATGTCGTTGACCAGGCTCGCCGCGTGGTCGCGGTCGGTGGTCAGCAGATCGCGCAGGACCGGCCGCAGCGCGCGGAGCTCCTCGAGTTCGGTTTCGTCGCGATCGCGGCGCCCGGTGTAGCGGTGCTCCGCGTACCAGGCATCGACGGCCTGCACCGTCGTCAGCGCATCCGGGTTCCCGGTGCTGTTGATGAGCGCGACGGCCGCCTGCAGAGCGGCTTCGGTGTCATGCCCAAAAATCATGTTGACATCTTACACGTGCGTCCATAGCGTCATTTGCCATGACTCAAGTAGAAGATGACAGCGCTGGTGTGCGCATTGATCGGGGATTCAACGGCGGCCTGGTGCTCGCGGTCCTCTCGGCGGCCTCGTTCGGGATGGCCGGTCCGCTGGCGCGTGGTCTGCTCGAAGCGGGGTGGAGCCCGGGTGCGGTGGTGCTCGCCCGGCTGAGCATCGGGGCCGCCGCGCTCTCGCCGTTCGCGATCATCGCGCTGCGCGGTCGTTGGGGGCTGCTGCGCACGCAGCTGCGACCGCTCCTGGTCTACGGCGCCTTGGGCTTGGCGGGCACCCAGTTCTGCTACTTCTCGGCCGTCGGCACGATGGACGTGGCTCCCGCGCTGCTCATCGAGTTCACCGCACCGATCGCCATCGTGCTGTGGTTGTGGGCCCGGCGTGGGCAGCGACCGCAGCCGTTGACCTTGCTCGGTGGCGGTGCGGCGGTGTTGGGGTTGGTGCTCGCGCTGGACCTGGCGTCGGGAGCTGAAGTCGCTTGGACGGGAGCGTTGTGGGCGTTCGCGGCGATGATCGGCAACGCGGCGTACTTCCTGATCGCGGGGGAGACCGAGGATGTGCTGCCGCCGATCGCCTTGGCCGGGGTAGGGCTGGCCATCGCCGCCGCGGTCCTCGCGGCCTTGGGCGTGATCGGGATCCTGCCCATGCACGTGAACTTCGCTGCCGCCGGGTACGCCGTCGGCGCGGGGCCCTGGTGGGTGCCGCTGCTGGCGCTCGGATTGATCTCGGCCGCGCTCGCCTACGCGAGTGGAACCGCAGCGATCCGCCGCCTCGGTTCCCGCGTGGGCTCCTTCGTCGCACTCCTGGAAGTGGTCGCCGCAGCGTTGTTCGCCTGGTTACTGCTCGACCAGCTTCCCGGGCTCTCCGTGCTGCTCGGCGGTCTGCTGATCATCACCGGCGTGGTCCTCGTCCGCCGCGCCGAACCGGCCCAGGTGCGACCTTCCCAATCCGCGTGCTGAGGGCGATCGCGAACCGGCTCTCGACGGGAGCGATGGCCCGGAGTTCCGGCGGAATCGGTCGTGCAGGTCAGCTGAAGGGCACGAGCGCGAAGCGGCCCCAGGCCACGAAGGCGGCCATCGCGAGGTAGATCAGGTCGCCCACGATGGTCGCGCGCTCGCCCCGGCGGAGGCGGGTGATCACGGCGCCGATCATCAGCACTCCGGCGCCGGTCGCGGCCAGTGGCACCAGGATCGGCGCGATGTCGAGCAGTGCAGGCAGGATCAGCCCGGCGGCGATCAGGACCTCGAGCGCGCCGAGAGCGCGGAGGGCGCCCGGGCTGAAGTCCTCGACCCAGCGCGAGGCGGCCGACATCGCGGCCATCGTCTCCCTGGGCACGAACATCTTGGAGCTGCCGATCAGGAAGACGGCGGTCAGCAATCCGGCAACGATCCACAGCGCGAGGTTCATGGTCATCGCCTCCGATCGAGGTGTTGTTCCTACCTCTCAGGACGTGCCGGAGCCCTCGTTCGTGACACCTCGCTCCGCGAGCGGGGTTACTTGTGCCGGCCCCTGGGCGGGTGCACGTCCGACAGGACCGCGCAGGTGATCACCAGCGCGGCCAGGACGAGCGCGGTCACGGCGATCTCGATGAGAATGTCGGTTGGCATGGTCAGCTCCCGGGTTCGGATACTTCGGCGGCGCTGCGGGTGCGCAGGCTCGTCAGCGTGACGGTCGCCAGGATCAGGACGATGACGCCGAGGGAGAGCAGCGTCGGCACCTGCGGAACCGCAGGCCAGATCTCGTGCGCCCAGTGCAGCACCAGCTTCACGCCGATGAACGCGAGGATGATCGCGAGGCCGTGGTTGAGGTGGACCAGCTTGGCCAGCACGGCGCGCAGCACGAAGTACAGGGCGCGCAGCCCCAGCAGGGCGAAGGCGTTGGTGGCGAACACCAGGTACGGGTCGTCGGTGACCCCGTAGACGGCGGGAACCGAGTCGACGGCGAAGACCACGTCGGTGGCGAACACCGCGACGATCACGATCGTCAGCGGGGTCAGGGCTCGCCGCCCGCTGTCCCGGACGGTGAGCCGGGTGCCGCGGTAGTCGTCGGTGACCGGCATCGCACGGCGCAGCAGGCGCACCGAGCGCATCTGCGACACGTCGCGCTCGAAGTCGGAGCCGGTAAGCGCTTCGCGAAGGATCTTGACGGCGGTGACGAACAGGATCGCGCCGAACACCAGGAACGCCCAGGTCCCCGCGTGCAGCAGCGCGGCACCGGCGGCGATGAAGACGCCGCGCAGCACCAGCGCGCCGACGATGCCGAACAGCAGCACGCGCTGCTGCAGAACCGCGGGCACCGCGAAGGCGGACAGCAGGAGCATGAACACGAACAGGTTGTCCACCGACAGCGACTTCTCCACCACGAAGCCGGTGATGAACTCCAACGCCTGACCGCGGCCGTACACCGCCCACAGGGACAGCCCGAACACCAGCGGCAGCGCCAGGTAGAACACCGACCAGCCCACGGCCTCGCGCATGGACACCGCGTGCGGCCTGCGGGTGACCAGGAAGTCCGCGCCCAGCAGAACCAGCAGCGCGCCGATGCTGGCTGCCCACAGCGAAGGCGTGCCGATCGATTCCGGGGCGGCGGCGAGGGCGAGCACAGGCGTCTCCTCGAACATCGTCGTTCGAGGTCTCCTTCGCCCGCTGGGGACGGACGGCCTCCCGGGGACATCTGCGGATGTCCGTCCTGACCGGGCAGGCCCTTGGGAAGTACTCCCCTCGAGCGCAGTATCCGGCAGCCGCGAGGACCCGGCCATTCAGGCACCTGCCCTCAGCCGGACATTTCAGGCATGTGGGTGAGATGGCGGCTCGGGCTCGCCTTCGCGAGGAAACGCCGGGCCTGCTGCGTATCCGACAGCTGCACGGGCCTGTTGCGCATGGGTTTCTGTCCAGCGGACTCCCTGATCGTCCAGGCGCATCCGGTTTCGCCGTCTCGCCCCTTGGACGGCGTCGGGGATGAGGGACACTCGGGGCATGGCTGAACGCGATCGCGATGCAAGCGGCCGGGCCCGCAATGCCCGCCCGCGGGATGGACTCGGCCGCCCGCTGCCGCACGACGCCACAGGCGTCGAGCGCATCGATGAAGACCTCGTGCTCACTCCGGAGGAGAGCCTGGAGCAGGCCCAGCGACTCCTCGACGACGGCCGCCCGTTCCACGCTCACGAAGTCCTCGAAGGGGCGTGGAAGACCGCCCCCAGCGCCGAGCGTGCTCTGTGGAAGGGGCTGGCCCAGCTCGCCGTCGGCCTGACGCACCTGCATCGGGGGAACGCCGCAGGAGCCACCGCCCTGTTGCGCAGAGCGCGCGACCACATCCAGCCCTATGGCCAGCAATTCCCGCACTCCATCGCAGTGGACCGGCTGGTCGAGTTCGCTGCCGACCTCGCCGACGACATCGAGCAGGGCGGTATCGCTGCGGTTCCGCACAATCGACTGACTCCCGTGCTGCGCACGGCTGCGGACTTGCCCGAACACCATTGATCGCCCGTCCTGGCTTCCACCACTTCGACGCGGAGGTGCCGTCGCTCGCAGCCGACTTGCGCGCGACGCTTCCGACCGGCCGCGCACCGGTGCGGCGTCCGAGGCGGCGCTGTCAGCACGAACTGGGTTGATCACGATTCATCAGCAGGCCGGCGGGTGATGATCGGGAGTTGAGATGCGCGCAGACGTCGGTGCGGACCACCGCATGCGGAGTCGCGGAATCATTGCTCTCGGCGTGCTGTGGGCGCTGGCTCTGCTCTGTTGGATCGCCCTGCTGGGGGTCGAGTGGTACTTCACCGGTCCGACGCGTGCCCGTTGACGCCCTCCTCGTCCCCGCGCGGAACTCCCGAGTGGTCGTGGCTTCCGCCGGGACGCACCTGCACGTGGCAGTTGCCCGAGGGCACGCACACCGACACCCCGTCGCTGGCGCGCGTGGGTATCGCGCTGCTGCTCATCCTGTGGGGCGCCAGCCTGCTGCTGCTTCGTCGCACCCGGAACGCGGCGTAGGCGGGGCGGAAGGCGCAGATCTCGGATGGCGGAGCGTCAGGCGGTGGTCCGTGCTGCCGCGCAGCTCGACGCATCCGATCGGCATCCCGCTGGGGCCATCCGCTCCAGCACTGCGCCGCAGCCTGATCGCGGTAGGTGGCGGTGCTGTTGGCGTTCTTCGGCTCCGGCAGCTTTGTCGGTGACGTGTTGCCGGCCCCTGCCGCCAGCACCGGCGGGTGGCCATGAGCCCCGCCCCGAGCTTCGGGTGATCGCCCGGTGGGAATTTCTGTGATCGCGGCTGTAGACATCATCGCTTGGTCTTGTTACTGT